>QHYP01000129.1 GCA_003224195.1 Acidobacteriota bacterium
CAAAACTTCATGAAGCGGGTCGGCGGCGGCGATACGCCGTCCAATCTCATGCAAAAAGTCAATCTCGCGCTTGTCGCCAGTCTGACCGTCCAGGTTCATGATTCCACCGTATTCAGAAAGCACCCAAAGCGTCAAATTCAAATTTCCGTTGCCCGCTACCAGCTTTGGAGATAGCTGCGGAAGCCTCGGGGCGTTATGGAGAGACGCTTTGGCCCCGCTTGCGCCGGAGGATCTCCGCGGAGCGCGCCGCCACTTCTTTCACCAGGAAGCCCATCTTGGGATGCGAGGGCTCGAGATCGGCTTCCAGGCCGTGGGAGCGCAATTCCTCCGAAGTGGTCGGACCGATCGAGGCGATCGCGCAACGTCTGAGGCCTGTCCGCAGCGGCACCTCCTGGCTCATTTCGGAAGCAATCTGCAACAAGTGCGAGACTTGGATGCTGGTGGTGAAGAGAACCACGTCAATCTCTTCGCGGGCCAGCGCTCTGACGGCGGCTCGCAGAGGAGCGACGTCTACGGGCAAAGCCCAGCGATAAACGGGGACGCGCGTGACGCGCGCGCCACGTTCTTGCAAACCGGCGAGCAGTTCCTCGCTGGCAACGCCGTATTCCTGCACGGCGATGCGCAGTCCACGGGTCGGTTGGGAAGCGGCCTCTGCATCCAAAGCGTGGAGGAGCTCACGCCACGTATTCGGCTCGGGGGCGGAAACGTTGGGGGTCACGCCGAGCTCGCGCAGCGCTGCGACGGGCTTCGGCCCGCGCGCCACTACGCGCACGCGCCGCAACGCCGCCGCGTACTCCTCCCGGGGACCGAGGGTCTCAGCCACGCCAGCCAGAGCGCGTGTGCCCACGCCGGTCAGGAAGATGACCATGTCGAATTCGTCTCGAAGTAGAGCGCGAACAAACTCGAGCGCCTCTTGATTGGACTCGAGCGGCACTTCGCGCATTGCCGGAGCGACAACCGGCCGGCCGCCGTAGGTTTCGATCAGGCGGGCGAGCTCCTCGCCGCGGCGGCTCTCCAGAGCGAGCACGCGCAACCCTGCGAAATTCTCTGCGGCCATCGGTTTCTCCTCACCCAATCTTCGCCGCTCAGGAGGCTGCTTGGAAAGGGATATCTGGCCCCTCGCCGCACGGTGAGCCCGGCGCGCCGTCAGTGCGGATTCCCGCCAGACTCGCGAAGACGCTTCGGGCCCTAAATCCGAGGGCCGACTTTCAGAGTGAGAAAAGAGACCAGGCAACCCGGTATGCCTGGATCGTCAGAAGCAGGTTGTCCCGTCGGGCCTTCTGGTTGCTGCGCGAAAAGTGGAAGGGTCGCAGGCAGAAGGACTGCCAATCCGAAGAATCGCGCAATGCGGACACGCATATCGTCTCTCTTTCGTTTTAAATCCCGATAGATCGCGGGCCCTATCGTCGTGGAGTTGCCCTGGACGTCGAGGGCACAGGAGAGCGACCATGGGTCGCGAACGTAGCATCCCTCGGGAAATTCTTCGAGGCCCCCATCATCGACAATAGGTCCTCTTTCTCTACTGATCTGCTTTGCCCGTGCGAATCGTGTACGAGGCCTTCACGTCGCTCACGAAAATGCGCCCGTCTCCGGGATGGCCCGTCCTTGCCCCTTTTAGAATCGCGTCCACAGCCTTGGAAACATCTTCGTCCGAGACGACGAGCATCAGGCTAACCTTGGCCAATTCTCCATACACGGCGGAACCTACCTGAATGCCGCGCTGGCGGCCGCGCCCGAGCACATCCCATTTCGTCAGCGCACCGCATCCAACCCGCTCCAAAGCCGCTGCTACTTCGGCTTCCTTCTCCGGCCTGATCATCGCCCGGATCATTTTCATAACATCACGCCGGCCTGCGCGCTTGCTGATCTGACGGAATTAGAGTCCGTCACGTCGACGAACACGGCGCCGTCCAGGGCAAATGCGAAATATGTTTTCAAGGTGAGATGCGGATCCGTATCGCACCTTCCGCTCGTCAATTCAAACCTGTAACCATGCAACGGACAGACGATGCAACCATTCTCGACCGTTCCTTCTTCGAGCGGTGCAGCGGCGTGAGGACACTCCGCGTCGGCAGCATAGATGCGCCCATCGACCGCGAAGACGGCCAACGCCCTGCCGCGGACCTTGACCCTCACTTGCCTGCGATGTCGCAGTTCGTCCACGGTGCACACTTGCACCGCAAGATTCTCTGCCACCGCCACCGGGCTTTCGGACTCGTACCTCGAATCGCTGTGACAATCCAATGCCGCGCTGGCAGGTCCGATGCCGATCAGCTCGTCTTGCGGCGCCGCGGCAAACTCCGCTGAACCAGCCGGCACCATGAGAATGCGCTCCCTTGCCGCCGGGTCGCGCTCCACCTGTTTGAACAATTCCAGGTTCTGGATCACTGTGCCAATGACGTCGGGAAGGGCATCATCACACGGTACTGCTTCCAGGATCTGCTGTCCGGCGACGGCGTTCGGCCCGCTGCGGCCCCCTACATAGACCGCCACGGCGTCGACCACCTGTCCTCCAATGTTGGCGCGCACGCCGCGCAGACCGATGTCCGCTGCCTGGTGGTTCCCGCAGCCCGCCGGGCATCCGGACCAGTGAATGGTCAAAGGCTCGCCGTTGCTCACGTTAAGTTTCTCGAGGGCTTTCGATAGCTCGACCGCGCGGCGTTTCGTCTCGATCAGAGCGAGGTTGCAGTAGTCGGTTCCCGTGCAGGCGACCAGCCTGCGGAAGAATGGCGATGGCGCGTGTGGGAACTGGCGCAGCAGCGGCTCGGCGAATAATCCGTCCACGCGCTCCTCGGGGACGTTTGGGATGATGGCGTTCTGTCCCGTCGTGAAACGTATCCGGCCGTCGCCGTAGTTCTCGGCCAGGCGCGCCAGCTCGGACATCTGCTCTGCCTCCAAACGGCCCGTGGGAACGCAAAATCCAATAGCCACCAAGCCGATCTGTCGCTGATTTGTTACGCCCAGGTGATCAGCCTGGCTCGACCAGCGCATATCCGTGCCGCCGGGGGAAAGGGCGCGCCCCAGGCGCTCGATCAACTCCTCCCGCAGGCGCTCTAGCCCCCACTCCTCGATGAGAAACGCCAGGCGGCACTTCGAGCGGACGTCACGCGGGCCATGATCGCGGTAAATGCGGATCAGTTCGGCCGCCACCCTTGCGGCTTCTTCGGGTTCGATGAAGATATCCAGCGGGGAGGCAATCGTGAATCCACCGGAGCCCATTTTGCCGCCCACGAGCACATTGAATCCCACGCGTTTGCCCGCGCGGGCGGGAACGAGCGCGATATCCTGCGACTCGTTGTGCGTGCAGTTCTCCAAGCATCCGGTGACCGTAACGTTGAACTTCCTCGGAAGATTGGTGAACTCGGGATTACCGTCGGAGCCGACCAGGATGCGATCTAACTCGAAAAGCGCGGGCGAAGCGTCGAAGAGCTCATTTGGGGTGAGACCCGCGAGGGGACAGCCGTTGAGGTTACGAACGTTGTCCATGCCCGTCTGCAGGGAGTGGAGATTGACGCCACGAAGCTTTTCCCAGATTTCCGGGATGCTCGCGAGCGTGAAGCCGCGCAACTCGATTTGCTGCCGCGTCGTAATGTCCAAGACGCTGTTCCCGAGGCGGCGCGAGACCTCGGCGATGGTGTGAAGTTGCTCGCTCGCTGCGAAGCCGTTCGGCATCCGGATGCGCATCATGAATTGGCCCGGCGTGGGCTTACGAAAGAAGACGCCGACCCATTTCAGCAGGTCCTTTTCCGCCGTCGTCAGTGACTCATGGCCCCGCTCGATGAGCTCCGGCAGCTTCGCGCGAATCCGCAGGCCGTCGCCACCGAGGCCGGCCTTGCATTCTTCTATTGTGTTATTTCCCGGGCGCATGCGCTCTTTCCGCTTCCAGTGCGAGAGAATCGTCGCCGCCGACCTCGATAACCCATTCGGTTAATCTCTCCTCGGCATCAAACCGATCCGCGCTGATGGGAATGCTCTTCTCGACCGGCAGAACGAAAATTTTGCCGTCGCCCAGGGCGCCGGTGCGGTTCGCTTCAATAATCGCTTCGACCAGCGGCGCAACCTGCGCTTCTTCGACCACCCACGTCACCATTCGCTTCGGCAAGTACCGCACGCCGGCGCCATTCGCCGCGCCTAGGCGCGATAGGAACCTCAAACCCAGTTCGCGTCCGCGTCCGAGAACCCGGTGCTGAGTTGACGGCGGAGGCGCCAGCCTCTCGAGTGTGGCTTGCGTGGCATGCCAGCGTTCCGGCCGGATGATCGCGATCACTTCGTGCAATGGTCCCCCTCCCGGGTAATGAACGCTACGTGGGTCACAGCGCCTGGACGCCAGCCGCCTGTTCCAGCGCGACCCGTGCTTCCGGTTGGCTGGCTTGCGCGGGTTCGATGGAAAGAATTCGCTTCGGCGAGTGCGTCAGGTAGAGCGCCAACCCCGTTAGAAGCGCTCCGGAAACAATGTTGCCGACGGTGACCGGCAACTGGTTCCAGAACCACCACTGGCGGATGGAAATCGGGGCGCCAAACAGCATGGCTACCGGGATGACGAACATGTTGACAATGGAGTGCTCGAAGCCGAGAGCGAAGAAAGTCATGATGGGCAGCCACATGGCCAGAATCTTGCCAACCGTTGAGCGAGAAACCATTGCCAGCACCGCACCGACCGTCACCATCCAATTGCACAGAACGCCTTTTACGAATGCCGCCGCCCACCCGTTCGCACGCAGTGCGGCGTAGGCCAGCGTTTTCTTCTGGGCCGCTGCTTTGAGCAGGTCGCCGATGGCGCCGCTGCTCGCCGCGCCCCAGCTCGTCACTGCGAGGTAGAACAAAACGGCGTAGAACAAGCTTCCAATCAAGTTGCCGAAGTAAACCCAGCCCCAGTTGCGAAGCATTTTGCCGAGCGGCACTTCGCCGGCCATCATGCCCGCGGGCAAAAGTGCGAAATTCCCCGTCGCCAGTTCGGTGCCCAGGAGCACAAGCATCACGAATCCAACCGGGAACAAAATCGCGCCGACAATGGAAGGCAATCCTTGCGACAAAACGACAATGACCAGAGAGGTCGCGTAGGCCAGGAAGGCGCCGGCGAGGAAACCTCGCAGCAGCATATCGCGGACAGAGAGGTTCGCCTTTTTCTTGGCGGTCAGGACGACTTCTTCCACGAGCTCGTGTGGTTTCACGTAGTCCAATGCGCACCTCCAACGGTCAAGTCAAGCCACACCAGATACACTCTTCGTTCTTCCTTCAGAGGAGAACGAAAATTCCGCCTCAGGCTCTTCTTGGAGCGCGATTCGTCTACGCGGCAGATACTGCGCGTGCCAAGGTGGCACGCAAGTGCGGACGACACATGATCAGCGTTCGACGGTGAACGCCGCGATTCCGTGGGGATAATGCCAATTTTGTTTCTTGGCGCCTCCCGAAGAATCTGCGTCCGGTCGGGGTTCCGCAGACCTTTGTCTGCTTATCCTGCCCGTCGGCACCTGGGCTTGCAAACCAATTCTTTGGATTCTCTCGATGCAAATTTATGAAGTCTCGGGAATTCACCGGAGAGGCGAAGCGCCGCAATGAACTGGAAGAAGCCGCCGGCAGGTGCCGGCGATCGCTTGCTCGGTTGCGCATGCCGGCCATTCGTGGCGCGCAGTGCTTTTCCTCTTGACAATCTAGAGTAAGGGCGTATTCTTCCCCTAGATCATCAAGAGGAGCAAGCCTTTGGCGGAGAATCCGACTACGCTCGTGCAGGGCACGCTCGACATGCTCATCCTGAAAACGCTGGCCCTCGAGCCGATGCATGGGTACGGAATCGCCCTGCGCATCGAGCAGATCAGCCGGGGCGTTTTTCAGGTGAACGCGGGCTCCCTGTTTCCGGCCTTCCGCAGGCTGGAGCGCGATGGGTTGCTCGAAAGCGAGTGGCGCGCAACGGAGAACAACCGGCGCGCGAAATACTACCGATTGACGGAAGCGGGACGAAAGAAGCTGAAGAGCGAGACGCGCGAGTGGGGCAGGCAAGCCGCAGCAATTGCGCGAATTCTGGAGACTTCCTCTTAGGGGTGCTTCGATGTCGTTGAACGCTTTGCGGTCACCCATAAAATTGCTGCGACGCGTTGCCGGTGGGTTGCGCGGACTGTTCCGAAAGGAACGGGACGACCGCGAGCTGGACGAGGAACTGCGCAGCTATCTGGATGCGGCGGCGAATGTGAAAATGCGGGCGGGCGTGCCCCATGACGAAGCGGTTCGAGCCGCGCGAATGGAGATGGGCAGCCTCGAATCGGTCAAGGAAGAAGTACGCGCAGTAGCCTGGGAGTCCGCTTTGCAAACGGTTTGGCAGGACGTTCGCTTTGCCCTTCGCATGCTTGCGAAAAGCCCCGGCTTTGCCGTCGTTACCATTCTTTTCTGCGGTCTACGCTGTTTTGCTGAAACCGTTGCCATTTAGAGATTCAGACCGGCTCGCCTTCATCGAAAAGAAAAATCCTCCGCGCGGATGGGATCGGAACACCATTTCGCCGGCCGAGATTCTTGCGTGGCGCGATCAGAGCCGAGCCTTTGAAGACATGGCCGCCTACACACAGAGACATTGTGTGCTCACCGGTGCAGCAGAGGCCGAAGAGGACCCCTGCGAAGTCATTTCCAGCAATCTGTTCCCGATTCTGGGCGTGGCCCCGATTCGCGGCCGTACGTTTTCTGCCGATGAGGACAAGCCGGAAGGGCCGCGCGTGGCAATCCTGAGCTACGCGTTGTGGCAGCGGCGGTTCGCCGCGGACGAAAACGTGATCGGACGTTCCGTTGATATCGACGGAGCAAGCTACACGATCGTCGGAATAATGCCCCCCAGCTTTTCTCACGCGTACGCTCCACCCTACCATGCTCTCTCCGAGTCGTTCGCCCAACTGTGGCTCTCCGGAATTGCGCTTTCGCCCGCGAGCGCGTGGAACGATTACTTCGGGATTGGCCGGCTGAAGTCTGGCCTCAGTTTGCAACAGGCTGAGGCGCAGATGGACACGGTTTCCGCTCGTATCGAAGCGATGTACCGCGATCTTAAAGGATGGCGGGCTCAGTTAATGAGCCTCCGCACGATAAGTTCTGGAGATACGCGCCCGGCGCTTCTGGTTCTGATGGGAGCAGTAGCCTTTGTCTTGCTGATTGCCTGCGCCAACATCGCCAACCTGTTGCTTGCGCGCGGCGCGAGCCGAGCCAACGAGTTTGCGGTAAGGAACGCTTTGGGAGCCAGCCAGAGTCGCATTGTCCGCCAACTTTTGACCGAGAGTTTCGTGATTTCCATGGCCGGCGGAGTTCTAGGAGTCTTGCTGGCGTCTTGGGGGACTAGAGCATTGGTGGCGTTGGCTCCGCCCTTCCTGCTAAAAACGGCACCGGGCCTGGCCAGCGGCGCAGCGGATTCGCGAGTCTTTGGTTTTAGTTTTGCGACCGTGGTGATGACGACTTTCCTCTTCGGTCTGGCACCCGCGCTTCAAAGCTCGCGGCCCCACGTGACCGAAACCCTAAAGGAGACTGGTCGCAGTTCGCTGCAGAGTCCGCGCAACCGCCGTTTTCGCAGCGCTTTGGTTGTTTCTGAGATTGCGCTGGCCATGGTGCTCCTGATCGGCGCGGGGCTCATGGTCCGAACTCTCGCGCAGCTTAGCCGCGTGAACCTGGGCTTCAATCCCGCCAATGTCTTGACACTGCGTGCGCCGCTCTCGGGTGGGCAGTACAAGGAGCCTCAAGCGCGGGCGCAGTTCTGGGACCGAGCGCTTTCGGCAGTTGAATCACTGCCGGGCGTCGAAGCAGCCAGCGTTTCTCTCCGCTTGCCTGTCAACGGTTGGGCGGGACAGTTCTTCAACACCGCGGATGACCCCAATCCGCCAGCGGGGCAGGTGCCGGACGCTAATTACGTCATCGTGGGCCCTGGCTATTTCCGCGTCATGCAAATTCCCCTGCGCAGAGGCCGCAGCTTCAATGAACACGATACGCAGAGTGGCGATAGAGTCGTGATCGTGAATGAGGAACTGGCCCGATCCTATTGGCCGGGCCAAGATCCACTTGGAAAGCAGTTGCGCGTTGGAGGCCAAGGCCCATGGCTTTCCATAGTGGGAGTTGCCGGAAATGTGCTGAGCCAGGGACCAGATGCAGGTTTTCACCCGGAGATTTATGTTCCCTACCAACAATTTCCCTGGCTTCTCGGGGGCCCGAAACATTTGGTCGTGCGCACATCTGCTGGCGTGAAACCGGAGACCCTGGCGCACGCCGTAGTGCAGGAAATCCATCGTCTCGATAAGGACGTGCCGGTAGCAGATATTGCGACCATGGAGTTGATTGCGCGGGAGCCGATGGCGCAGCAGCGCATGGTGATGGCCCTACTGGTATCATTCGCGGGTCTTGCGCTTGTTCTCTCGGCATTGGGGATCTACAGCGTGCTTTCGTACTCCATCGCTCAGCGGACGCGAGAAATTGGCTTGCGCGTGGCGCTGGGAGCTCAGCAGCGCGACGTGCTCCGCTTGGTGGTAGGGCAAGGCATCGCGCTCGCCATCGTAGGCGCCGTGGCGGGTATCGCCGGAGCCTTGGGATTGACGCGCTATCTTCAGAGCTTGCTCTATGGAGTCCGCCCGACCGATCCACTAACGTTTGCTGGTGTGGCGATTCTCCTGGCGCTGGTTTCGCTGGCGGCGTGCTACATCCCCGCGCGGCGCGCCACGCGCGTGGATCCCTTGGCCGCCCTTCGACACGAATGAACTTTCCTGCGGGAGGCTTCGCCCTAGGGGAACGACGATGTCGTTGAACGCTTTGCGGTCACCCATAAAATTGCTGCGACACGTTGCCGGTGGCCTGCGCGGACTGTTCCGAAAGGAACGGGACGACCGCGAGTTGGACGAGGAACTGCGCGGCTATTTGGATGCGGCAGCGAATGTGAAAATGCGAGCGGGCGTGCCCCATGACGAAGCGGTTCGAGCCGCGCGAATGGAGATGGGCAGCCTTGAATCGGTCAAGGAAGAAGTGCGCGCGGTTGGCTGGGAAACAGGGGTCGCGGCAATCTGGCAAGACCTCCGCTTCGGTGTCCGCACCGTGGCGAAGAGTCCCGGCTTTGCCGCAGTTGCCATCATCACGCTGGCTTTAGGCATCGGCGCCAACACGGCCATCTTCAGCGTGGTCAACGCCGTTTTGCTGCGGCCACTGCCGTATCCGGAGGCCGCGCGCATCGTTCAGGTCTGGCACGTGCCGCCACCCAAAAGTTTTCCCGGAATGACCAGGTTCGCCGTTTCTCCAGCGAACTATTTGGACTGGCGCAGCCAAAACCATGTTTTCGAGGGAATAGAGATCTACGGATTTGGGGCCTTCAACTTCACGAACGGAGACCGTCCTGAGGTGGTGCAAGCCGCGCGCGTGGCGGCGGACTTTTTCTCCGTTCTGCGCGTGCAGCCCATGATGGGCCGAATCTTTGCTCCCGAGGAGGATCAGTCCGGACACTCGGACGTAGTGATTCTGGCGCACGCCTTTTGGCAGAGCCGTTTCGGCGCCAACCGCGACATCATCGGTCAAACGGTTGCTCTCAACGGTAACAAGTACACGGTGGTTGGGGTAATGCCCCCGAGTTTCCAGTTTCCCGCCCCGCCCGATGCGCAATGGAATCCCCAAATCTTTGCTCCGCTCGGGTGGACCGACAAGGACCGCGCCGTGCGCGGCAACCACAACTATTTGGTGGTCGCGCGCCTGCGCTCCGGCGTGGAACTGCGGCAAGCGCAGGCGGAGATGAATGCAATCTCCAGCCGCCTCGAGCAGCAGTATCCGGAGGATGACAAAGGGTGGGGCGCGGTTCTCGTGCCCCTGCGCGAGCAACTCGTGGGAGACGTGCGGCCCGCTCTCTTGGTTCTGCTCGGAGCGGTCGCCTTTGTGCTCCTCATCGCGTGCGCAAACGTGGCGAATCTCTTGCTTGCGAGAACACTGGCCCGGCGGAAGGAGATCGCGATACGCACGGCGCTAGGAGCGGGCCGCGGCCGCGTTCTCCAGCAGGTCCTCTCGGAGACCTTGCTGCTCTCGCTGGCCGGAGGCGCTTTGGGTCTTTTGCTCGCGCGCTTCGGGATCGACCTGATCGTCCACTTCTTGGCGGCGAGGTTGCCTCGATCCAGCGAGATCGGCCTGGACGCTTTGGTGCTGACGTTTACCCTCGTCATTTCTGTTTTCAGCGGGCTCGTCGCGGGGTTGGTGCCGGCTCTGCGTCTGACGAGAACGGATGTGAATCAAGCTTTGAAGGAGGGCCTCGGCAGGACCAGCGCGGATTCGGGAGGGCAGCGCACGCGCAGCGTACTGGTAGTCACGGAAGTTGCGTTGTCACTCGTCCTGCTGATCGGGGCCGGACTCATGATTCGCAGCCTGTGGATGCTGCGGCGCGTCGATCCGGGTTTCGACCCGCACAACGTCCTGACGATGTTCATTCCTTTACCGCAAACAAAGTACGTCAAGCCGGTTCAGCAGCTCGAGTTTTTCGACCAACTGCTTCAGCGTGTGCGAGCGTTACCTGGGGTTGAGTCGGCGGGCGCAACCGATGCGCTACCCTTAATGGGCGGCTCGACCCAGCCCGTCACGATCGAAGGTCAGCCAATTGTCCCCATGTCGGAACAACCCGAAGTTGCGGTCCGCCGGATTACCCCTGGTTACCTTCGCACCATGCGCGTACCGTTGCAGCGAGGTCGCGACTTCAACGAAGGGGACACGCTGGACAGACCGGCCGTGGTCTTGATCAGCAAGTCCATGGCGGAGCAGTTCTGGCCCAAGGAGGATCCCATCGGCAAGCATCTGACTTTGACTTTTTTCCGGGACACCCGCCGGGAAGTTGTCGGCATTGTCGGCGATGTGAAACAAGACGGACTGGAAGTGGATAGGCCGATAGAGACCGTGTATGGTCCCGTGGCCAAGAATCCGGGTCCGTGGATGTCGCTTGTGGTGCGCACGGCCGGAAAACCTGCCAGCCTGGTCTCGGCGGTGACGGGCGCGGTTCGGGAGGTGGATCGAGAGCAGCCCGTGGTAGATGTTGCCACGATGGAAGAAATTCTTGGCAACTCGTTTTCGCAGCGGCGCTTCACCATGCTCCTGCTGGCGGCATTCGCCGGGCTGGCTTTGCTTCTCGCGGCGATAGGAATCTACGGCGTGCTCTCTTATGCCGTCCGGCGGCGTGTGCAGGAAATCGGCATCCGCGTAGCATTGGGCGCGCAACAGGCGGACGTCCTGCGGCTCGTCGTGGGGCAGGGGCTGCGGTTGACCCTGGCAGGTTTGGCGATTGGTGTGGTGATCGCGCTTGGCCTCACGCGGCTTCTAACTGGAATGCTCTTCAGCGTGAAGCCGACGGACCCGCTGACTTTCGTCGCCGTCGCCGCGCTGCTTTGCAGCATCGCCCTTCTCGCGTGTTACTTGCCGGCGCGGCGGGCGACGCGCGTGGATCCGGTGGTCGCCCTCCGGTACGAATGACCGCGGGTTTCTTCACGACTGACTAGCTCTGGCCGCCGGCCAGTTCGCGCACGAGGGCGCCGACAAACGACTTGGCGTCGCCGAAGAGCATCAGGGTTTTGTCGAGGTAATAGAGCGGATTGTCGATTCCGGCGAAACCGGGGCTCATGCTGCGTTTGATCACCATCACCGTGCGGGCCTTGTCCACATCCAAAATGGGCATTCCATAAATGGGGCTCGAGGCATCGTTCCGCGCGGCGGGGTTCGTGACGTCGTTCGCGCCAATCACGAGCGCCACGTCCGTTTGCGGAAAGTCGCCGTTGATTTCCTCCATGTCCAGCAGCTTGTCGTAGGGAATGTCAGCCTCCGCGAGAAGCACGTTCATGTGGCCGGGCATGCGGCCTGCGACCGGGTGAATGCCGAACTTCACGTCCACGCCGCGCTTCGTCAGGGCGTCATAGAGTTCCCGCACCTTGTGCTGCGCCTGCGCCACGGCCATCCCGTACCCGGGAACGATCACCACTTTGTTCGCCGCGGCAAGGATTGCGGCTGCCTCTTCCGCCGTTGCGCTCCGCACCGGCTGCGCCTGTTGCACGGCGGCTCCGGCGGCCTGTTCCTGCCCGAACGCGCCGAACAACACGTTGGAGAACGACCGGTTCATCGCCTTCGACATGTTCACGGACAGGATGAAGCCGGAAGCGCCGTCGAGCGCTCCGGCGATAATCAGCAGCTTGCTGTCGAGGACGAATCCCATCGCAGCGGCGGAAAGCCCGGCGTAGGAGTTCAGCAACGAAATCACCGTCGGCATGTCGGCGCCGCCGATGGGGATGATCATCAATACTCCAAAAACGAGCGGGATCCCTACCACAGCGGGGAAATACTGGGTTTGCCCCGGGTGCAATACAAGGTAAGCCGCGACTCCGACAGCGATGGCCAGCAGAGAAAGATTGACGATGTTCTGTCCTCTATAGGTGATCGGCCGCTGCGGAAGAATCTCCTGCAGCTTGCCCGCGGCCATCAGGCTTCCGGTAAAGGTCAGCGAGCCGAGAATCACCTCCATCGAGAGGACAGCCATCATGAAGCGCGGCACATCCGGAGCGCGCAAATAAAACTCCGCCGTGCCCACCAACGTAACGCAGAGCGCGCCGAAAGCGTGGCTGAGGGCGGTCCGCTGCGGCACCGCCGTCATTTGTACCTTTCCCAGGGGCACACCGATGATCGTTCCGAGCACCAGTCCGATGGCGATCCATTTGTAGTCCACGATATCGTGATGCAGCAAAGTTCCGCCAACGGCGAGGAGCATCCCCAGCTCGCCGGCCCGCACGCCGTGGCGGGCCGTGCTCGGGGAACTCAACCATTTGAGCGAGAGGATGAAAAGAGCGGTGGCGACGAGGTAGGTAATTTCGATGATCTGTTCGGTGCCGATCATGGCGTTCACGGCTTTTTGGGACCGCTCGCGCGGAACATCTTGAGCATCCGGTCGGTGATCAGAAATCCTCCGACGAGGTTGCCGGTAGCGGCGACGATGGCGATGGTGCCGAGCACGGTCGAAAGCGTGCTCTTGTGTTCGCCGACGAGAAGGATCGCGCCGACCACGGCGATGGCGTCGAGTGCGTTGGTCAGCGACATCAATGGCGTATGTAGGAGCGGCGAAACGCGGCGGATCACTTCAAAGCCGATGAACCCGGCCAGCATGAAGACATAGAGGCTCGTGAGCAGGTCCAACTTCATCGGACTCCTCCCTTGGATTGCGTTTCGAGCGCGGGAAGTGAAAAGAACTCGCGCACGCGGGCGTTGACCACTTCACCCGCATGCGTGAGCAGAGTTTCGCGGACGATATCGTCCTCGAAATTCAGTTGCAGCCTCCCCTCCTTCACCAGATGAAGGAGAAAGGCGCTGATGTTGCGCGCGTACATCTGGCTGGCGTGATAGGGCACGGTGCTGGCAAGGTTGAACCAGCCGATGATCGTGACCCCGTGCTCGACCACTTTTTCGCCCGGCCGCGTTGATTCGCAATTTCCTCCGCGTTCCGCCGCCATCACCGAGCCCGGAGCCATGCCGGCCACCATTTCGCGCGTGACGAGCACCGGAGACTTCTTCCCGGGAACCACCGCCGCCGTGACCACTACATCGCTCTCCGCCACGACACGCGCCAACAATTCGCGCTGCCGCCGGTAGAAAGATTCGTCCTGCGCCTTCGCGTACCCGCCCGCGTCCTCCGCGTCCTTGGCTTCGAGTGGCAGCTCCACGAAGCGTCCGCCCAGGCTTTGCACCTGTTCCTTGGCAGCGGGACGGAGATCGTACGCTGAGGCCACTGCACCCAGGCGCCGCGCGGTGGCGATGGCTTGCAACCCGGCCACGCCTGCCCCAATCACCAGAACCCGCCCGGGCGCGATCGTACCCGCTGCGGTTGTGAGCATGGGGAATATGCGTGGTAGCGTGTCCGCGGCAATCACCACGGCTTTGTATCCGCAGATCGTGCCCATCGAAGAAAGCGCGTCCATGCTCTGGGCACGCGTGCTGCGCGGCATCAACTCAACGGAAAACGACGTAACCCCCCGGGCGACGATTTCCTGGATTGTCTTGAGCGTGCCCAGCGGCCTCAGGAATCCAATCAGAACCTGGCCGCTCCGGAGGAGAGGGAGGTCGGCTTCGCCGGTCTTGTCATTGGAGCCGTGACAGAGCACCTGTACCACCAGATCCGCTGCGCGGAAGACTTCGGCGCGCTCAGGGAGAATCTTCGCGCCCTTCGCAGTGTATTCGGCGTCCGGATAACCGGCTTCCACTCCCGCCCCCGCCTCCACGACAACCTCGAGTCCAGATTTGACAAGATTCGGGATCACCGCAGGCACCAGCGCGACACGCCGCTCCCCAGGGAAACTCTCTTTCGGGACACCGACAATCATGGGCCTTCCTCCGATCCGAACTCGCACCGCTTGCCAGCGACTCCGCTGCGTTCCGAGGGATTGCGCAACTTAGGCAAAACGGGCAAGCTCATTCCTTTGAGAACCAATGTCCGAAGAATTCATGCGGCGGGCCATCGCCCTCGCGCTTGAGAATGTGCGCTCCGGCCGCGGCGGGCCGTTCGCGGCGCTCGTTGTGAAGGACGGCCGCGTCCTCGTGGAAGGAACCAATCGCGTCACTTCGACGAACGACCCGACGGCCCACGCCGAGATCATCGCCATCCGCGAAGCGTGCCGCGCGCTCGGCGATTTTCAACTAACGAGCTGTGACCTCTACACGACCTGCGAACCCTGCCCGATGTGCCTCGGAGCGATTTACTGGGCGCGGCCAGCGCGCGTTTTCTACGCCGGGACCGCTTCCGACGCCGCGGCGGCCGGCTTCGACGACGCTCTCATCTACAACGAGCTGCGGAATCCGCCGGCGGGGCGGCACATTCCCATGAAACAGCTCCTCCGCGATGACGCCCTCGCCATTTTTTCGGCGTGGAATGCGAAGGCCGACAAGATAAAGTACTAACGGCGGAGTGCTCTATTCTGCCCGCCATGCGCCCAGCGCGCGCCGCACATCGACGATTTGTCCCAGGTGATACGCATTATGGTCGGCCACCAGCAGCGCTTCGCGAAGAATCGTTTGCCCATCACCGTGGGGAATCCGCGCGTATAGGTCGGTGCGAGGATTGTTTACCAGAGCAATCATCTCGCGCAGATCGCGGCGAAAGTCCGCTAGGCTCTTCTGCCACGCAGATTCGTCCGGCGGTGCTTCCGTTTTTGGCCAGTAGCCGTCTGGAAATTCCGGTGAGACGTGCTTGGCACTGCGGCTGAATTCCAGGATGTCCCATTGCGCGATGCGCAGGTGCTCGAGAAGCTGCCAGGCCGTATGCAGCAGCCCCGCGGCTCGCGTTCCGCGCAGCGCCGCCGGCAAATCCTTAACCGCATCGTCAATGTGGAGGTGGGCGCCGCCGCCCTTGAGCAAGTTCATGAGGTGCTCGCGGAGCAGTCTGCTTTCGTCTCGCGCGGGTTTGGTGCGTGGACGCGGCGATCTTTTCTTCATGGCGCCGTCTCCGATACCAACACCGTGCTGGGCATGCCCGAAGCGGGATGCGTGGTGGTGTTCCGGAATCCCACGTTGCGGAACATGGCTTCGTACTCCCGAAACGTGTATGCATCGCCGGCGTCCGTGACCGCCAGCATGGTCAAGCTGAACGTTGCGGCTGTTGGAGGCGATACGCGGTCTTCATTCGGCACGAATTCGAGAGTAATCGCCTTGCCGCCTGGCTTCAGCGCAGCGTGCACGCGCCGCATCAGGCGCTCGCAAGTCGGCATATCGAAGTGGTGAAAGATGTTCGTGAGCAGCGCATAGTCGTATCCCGCGCCCAGATCGGCCTCAAATGCGCTTCCCGCCCGCGTTGCGTACCGGGCCGCCACGCCCGCGGCAGCGGCATTCTCCATCGCCACCTCGAGAACCGGAGGCCAGTCAACCGCCACGATTTGCGCGTTCGGATTCTGTTTCGCGATGGTAATCCCGTACATGCCGTGTCCGGCGGCAATATCTAACACCTTGCAGGGCTTTCCTTCGGGCGCGCCGATCAACTGGGCAATGAACTTAGCCGCCGGCGCCGTCATCGGCGCCATAGACCGCGCGAACGCAACCCAAAGTTCATCATTTGGTTTTGTATTGTCCCCCTGCGCCACCACGGTGCCGCCTTTCCGAACCGCACCCGTGAGAGCATCGAAGTCTTTCAGCAGCGCCTCCGTCCCGAGAAAGCCCGCCATGGAAGCCAGGCATGCGGGCGAGCGCCGGTCCAAAAACACGGCGGATTCCTTCGTTAGCGCGTAGGCGTCCCCCTCTTTTGTTAGGAATCCGAAAACGGTCAGATAATCGCAGAGGATGCGGGTGCCACGTTCGGACGCATGTACCTTTGCCGCCAGCGTTGAGGGCCGGTTTGCGCCCTCCCCGATCGCAGTGAAAATGTCCAATTCAATTGCGGCTTTCAAAGCCGCGCTCTGCTGGTAGGCATTCAGCGTGTTGAAAATGCGCTCGGGCGTGGGTCCGTGACCTGCGGAGGGAGAGGCCATCTGTAGTGGCTCCTTGTCGAAAGATTTGAGGCGAGCCATTTTACATCGGGCGCACCGGCCCAGCACAGGATTGGGATTGCCCGAGGGCGCGACGGGCTGGCATACTTTCTCGCCCCGCGCGAGCAGAGGCGCTCACCATGAAACGCGAATATTTCCGCTGGCATTCGCCGCGGCTGGGACTCGAACTGGGCATCGTCGTCTTTGGCCACTGGGGCGCGCCGCTCGTCGGCTTTCCGACCAGCGCCGGCGATGAATTTGAGCTCGAAGGCCAAAGCATGGTCGGCGCGCTCAGCGACTTCATCGACGGCGGCAAGGTGAAGCTCTACACGGTGAATTCCGTCAACAACTACGGCTTCTATAACAAGGCCGCGCATCCGTTTCACCGGAGTTACGTCCAAGCGATGTTCGACGCTTATCTGCGCGAGGAGGTTGTTCCCTTCATCTGGGACAACTGCCAGACGCAGGGCATCGCTATCTCCACGATGGGCGCGTCCTTTGGCGCATACCACGCCGCGAACACGCTCTTCAAGCATCCCGACGTGATCAAGCGCTGCTTCGCCATGTCCGGCGTCTATGACCTGAAGAAATTCATGGATGGGCTGTACGACGACAATTTCTACTTCAACAATCCAGTGGACTATCTGGCGAACCTCAACGACCCGGGGCTGCTCGAACAACTGGCCACGTGCGACATCCACTTCGCGACCGGTACTGGCCCGTGGGAGGACAGCGGCCAGTCCTACCAGCTTTCGGAAGTGCTTTCGCGGAAGGGGATCCCGCATCATCTCGACAATTGGGGGCCGGACGGCGGGCACGACTGGCCGTTCTGGAAACACGAGATGCGGGAGTACATTGGGCGACTGTTTTGAGGCTGTTGCAAATTGGGAAGCAACCCCCCACACCCCCCCATGTTCTGCAAAAGAGTGTACAAACGGTTGAATGCAAAGACTTTGAAGTGGAAAGAGTTGTGCACGGAAAACAGAAGAGTGCGTAACGAGCGGAGGATAAAGGAGTTATTTTGCGGCGTGTGCTGGCGAAGAGTGAAAGAGTGCGGAGATTGTTGATTCGATTGGAGATAAGAGGTCGCGAAGGGGCGAAGGTGCTAATAAACCGGTGACGGACGGCGACTTTCGAGGAGGGAATTCCAAGGAACATGCAGGACCATAGCAGATTTCGGCTACCATGTCAATTACTTTTATGTAGTAGTAATATTCGGAAGGGAGGCTCAGGCGAAATGCGTACCTTGGCCACTGAAGGGCAACCACGCGGCGGTGCTTTGGCGGAAGTCCCAGCGTAAGGAGCAGATATCAGACCGCGAACGCTGCCACGCGGCAACTTGAGCAAGAAATGGGAGGTAGCAAAGCAGTCTGCTGCACGGCGTTGCCGATTTGCGCGGCCCGGGCAAGACAGCACAA
>QHYP01000402.1 GCA_003224195.1 Acidobacteriota bacterium
CAGTCGGCAAACACGGTCACGGAGGTCTTTCGCAATAACGCCGAGCCGGCCGCGGCGCAGCGCAAGTTGACGGAGAGGCTGGCGAATTTCGCGTTTGCGATTCAGGCGTTGGCGGAAAAGGTGGATGCGCAATCGGGGTGGACGTACATGGGGATTGACCTGTCGCCCGCGCCGCTCAAGGACGTTTCCATCGGCGAAGCTATCGAAAATCTGACCTCGCGGCCCTTTGGCGCCGTCGGCACGCTGACGGCGGCGGCGGCAATCACCGCCGCGATCAAAAACGTGGGCGTGAAGCAGGTGGGCTACACGGGACTGATGCTGCCGGTGCTCGAGGATGCGCGGCTGGCCAAGCGCTGGAGCGAAGGGCGCATCACGATTGATGCGTTGCTGGCGTATTCCGCGGTGTGCGGGACAGGACTTGATACGGTGCCGTTGCCGGGCGACACGACCCTGAATGAGCTCACACGCATCATCGGGGACATGGCCTCGCTCGCCGTGAAATGGCACAAGCCGCTCTCGGCGCGGCTCCTCCCCGTCGCCGGGAAATTGTCCGGCCAGCAGACGGAATTCGACGATCCCTTCCTGGTGAACGCAACGATCCAGCCGCTTTCCGGCGAACCCAAACCCTGAGCCTGCAACCACCTGCACACTTCCGCCGAGGGTGCGACCTCGGCACGGAGAGGGGAGTGAGCTAATGGCGGAGTTAGAAGGCCTGGGATTCATGGTAGTTCCATTTTGGGAAGAGTTGGTACACACCCCCGTGTTTTTCGGA
>QHYP01000204.1:0-21949 GCA_003224195.1 Acidobacteriota bacterium
CGGCGGACAACGGCGTTGAGCGAGTCGCGGACCATTTCTTCGGCAACTTCGCTCATGCGCGGCAGGTCCACGTAGGGCTTGACGCGCGGGTGGCGCAGAATGCGCTCCGCCGACTGCGCGATGTTCACCGCCTGGTCGCCGATGCGCTCGAGATCGTTGTTGATGCGCGATACGGCCAGAACGAAGCGCAAATCCGCGGCCATGAGCTGATGCAACGCCAAGAGCTGCACGACACGGTCGTCGATTTCCATCTGCAATTCATTGATCGCGTCTTCTTCCTCCAAGACATTTTTGGCCAATTGCTCGTCCGTGCCCAACACAGCATGGACCGACTGGTGGACGGCGCGCTCCGCCAAGCTGCCCATCCAGAGCAAACGCTCTTTCAACTCATTGATGTCTCTTTCGAAGTGGCGTTCCATCGCTTACTTTCCCCTCAGCCACCGAACGTGATTCCGTTCCGCCGCATGGCTCACCCGAAGCGCCCGGTGATGTACGCCTCAGTTCGCGGATCGGACGGCGTGGTAAAAAGTTGCGGCGTGGGGTTGTATTCCACCATGACGCCGGTCAGCAAAAACGCGGTGAAGTCGCTCACGCGCGCCGCCTGCTGCATGTTGTGGGTGACCGTGACGATGGTGCAAAGCTCTTTCAACTGCACCAGCAGCTCCTCGATTTTAGCGGTGCTGATGGGGTCGAGCGCGGAGCAAGGCTCGTCGAGCAAGAGTACTTCCGGCTCGACCGCCAGGGCGCGGGCAATGCACAGCCGCTGCTGCTGGCCCCCGGAAAGCTCATAAGCGGATTTGTGGAGCTGATCTTTCACTTCCTCCCAGAGGGCCGCGCGGCGCAGGCTTGATTCTACAACTTCGGCAAGCGGCTGATTGTGGCCGTTGATCCGCGGGCCGTACGCGACATTGTCGAATATGGACTTCGGAAACGGATTGGGCCGCTGGAAAACCATGCCCACGCGGCGGCGGAGCTGCGTCACATCCTGCGTGAGGATGCTCTGGCCGTCCAGTTGGATTTCACCTTCCAGGCGCGCATTGCTGACGGCCTCGTACATGCGGTTGAGCGTCCGCAAAAGCGTGGACTTGCCGCATCCGGAAGGACCGATCATGGCTGTGATGTGGTTGGCGGCGAAGCCCAGGGTCACGTCGAAGAGCGTCTGCTTCGGACCGTACCAGAAATTCAGTTTGGAAATGGTCATCCGCATAGGCTGATCGGCGAGCATTTCGCGCGTTGTGGCGCCGGGTAGGGCAGAAATATTCATGGAGATCGGTTGCTTTGCGGTGGCATTCATGAATCAAGCCCTCGGAACAGAGATGCCCCGCGCCAGCACAAGGCGGGCGATGATATTGACGACGAGCACAAGACCCAGCAGCACGAGTCCCGCCGCCCACGCCTGCCGGTGCCAATCATCGTACGGAGCAACCGCATACGTAAAGATCATTACCGGCAGCGATGCGGTCGGCTGCCTCCAGCCGGGACTCCAGAACCGGTTGTTGAACGCGGTGAAGAGCAGGGGCGCCGTTTCGCCGGCCACGCGGGCGAGGGCGAGCAGGATCGCGGTCAATATTCCGCGATACGCCGCGGGGACGATCACGGTGACAATCGTGCGCCATTTGCTGGCGCCCAGGGCCATCGCTCCTTCGCGAAGCGAGCGCGGCACGCTGCGCAAAAATTCCTCCGTGCTGCGCAGCGTGATGGGGATCATCATTACGCCCAGGGCGAAGGCGCCCGCCATCGTCGAGAAGTGCTTCAGCGGCAGGACCAGAAGCGCGTAGGCAAAAATGCCGATCACAATCGAAGGCACACCGTTGAGGAGGTCGGCGGCGTAGCGGACTACGAAGCCAGCGCCGCGTCGTCCAAACTCGGCCAAATAGATCCCGCCAAAGAATCCGATGGGGACGCCGACCAGGGAGGCAAGAAGCAGCAGCTTCGCGCTGCCGACAATCGCATTGGCCATGCCGCCGCCGGCCTCGCCCACAGGCGTAGGCAGCTTCGTGAAGAAGTCCCAGTTGAGGGAGCGGCCGCCGTGAAAGGCGAGGTAGCCGAGGATGAAAAAAAGCACGGAAACGGCCACGAAGGCACATACGCCAGTGAGGCTGAGCATCACGGCACTGACAAGTTTCCGGAAACGCAGCCGCGCCGTCATGCGTACGCTCCGCTCCCGCGGCGCTCCGTGAGAAGAATCAGCAAGCGCGCGAGGCCGTTCAGGATGAAGGTGAGCAGAAAGAGCACCAGGCCGAGCTCGACGAGCGATTGGAGGTACAGGTCGCCCGTCGCTTCCGTGAATTCATTGGCGATGACCGCGGCGATCGAGTAGCCCGGCGCGAAAAGCGACGCGGCAATCTTTGGCGTGTTGCCGATGACCATGGTAACCGCCATCGTTTCGCCCAAGGCGCGAGCGAGGGCGAGAAAAATCGAACCGAAAATGCCCGGGCGGGCGAAGGGCACGACGACCTTCCAAGTCGATTCCCAGCGCGTGGCGCCGAGCGCCAGGGCGGCTTCGCGGACGTCGCGTGGCACCGACATCAGCACTTCGCGCGACACCGAAATGATGAAGGGAATCACCATCACGGCGAGGACGATACCCGCGGTCAGAAAGCTGACGCCGTAGCCCGGCCCGGAGAAAATCGGCAGAAAACCGAGCGTGGCCCGGAGGAAAGGCTGAATCACTTCGCGCATAAGGGGAACGAGGATGAACACGCCGAGCAGGCCGTAGATGACGCTCGGAACCGCGGCCAGCAAATCAATGAAAAAGGTGAGCGCGTCCGAGACGCGGCGCGGCGCAAGCTCGGCGAGGAAAATTGCCGCGCCGATCCCGAGGGGCACGGCGATGAGGAGAGCCACAGCCGAGGTAACGACCGTTCCAAAGATGAACGGCAGGGCTCCAAACTGGTCGAAAACAGGATCCCAAACTTCCGTGACAAGGAACTTCCAGCCGAATTTATGCCGCGGCAAAACCGAATCGACCCAAAGTTGGTAGACGAGCGTGGCAGTGATGAGCACGACCGTGGCGGCAAATAGAAACGTAAGGAGACGGGCAATTTCGTCGCCATCCCGGAGGCGGCTCAGAAACGAGCGCGAGCTCGCGCGGGGGCCCGCGCCCGGAACGGTCGTGCTGGTTGTGGCCACGCTAGTGGATCGTTTCGATCGTGTTCATCTCCTTCGCAACGACTTCTTTCGGGAGCTTCGCGTAGGAGAGGGTCTCGGCGTAGTTCTGTCCGTCGGTAAGCATCCACTTGAGGAAGCCCTTGAGGGCGTCGCGCTTGCCGGCATCCTGGATTTTTTTCGGGATCAAGAGCCAGGTGAAGCTGGCAATGGGGTATGCGCTTTTGCCCGGAGCGTCCGTGATCGAAACCCGATAATCTTGGGGCATGTTTTTGGCCGCGCCCGCAGCCGCGGCGCTCACGCCGGCGAGATCGGCCTTCACAAACACTCCCGCGGAATTCTTCACTGCGCCGTAGAAAATTTTGTTCTGTACGGCGTAGATAAGTTCAACATAGCCGATAGAGTTGGGCTGTTCTTTGACGACGCCGGTAACGCCTTCGTTCCCCTTGGCGCCAATCCCTGCGGGCCAATTCACGGAACCGCCTTTGCCGACTCTGGTTTTCCATTCATCGCTGATCTTCGACAGATAATCGGTCCAGACGTACGTTGTGCCGCTGCCTTCGGCGCGATGCACGACGACGATATCCGCAGCCGGCAGATTGACCCCCGTATTGGCGCCGGCTATCGCGGGATCGTTCCACTTCGTGATCTTGCCGAGGAAGATGCCAGCGAGAGCTTCGGGCGTGAAGTTCAGCGAGGTGTTAACGCCCGGAAGATTATATGTGGGGACGACTGCTCCAAGAACCGTGGGGAAGTGCTGGATCCCAAAGCCATACTTGTCTTGATACGCCTTCATTTGCTCGTCGTTCATGGGTCCGTCGGAGGCGCCAAAGTCCACCGTGCCATCCGTAACCTGCTTGATGCCGGCTCCGGAACCAACGGAAGCGTAATTGATTTCAATGTTTCCATGGGCCTTGTGGTACTCGTCGAACCATTTCGTGTAAATGGGGTTGGGGAACGTCGCTCCCGCGCCGTTGATGAGCAGCCCGGACTGCGCGTGGGCTATGCCGCACACACAGGCAGCGACCAGGAGTAACCCTGCAATTCGCTTCATAGATGATCTCCGTCTGGATTGATCCGTGTTTCGTGACCAGAGAGAGTGTCCTCTGCGAAGATTACAGCCACATTACAACCGATTCAGAGTTGCGTGAAACGCGCCTGCCAGGGAGGTGAAATTCTTTGCAACCACATGAAAGCAAATATCTTATGGGGCGAAAGCGGCGCTATTTAAAGAAGGGGACCGGAGCCAGGGGAGCTCCGATCCCCACGGCGGGACGTGGTGTGAAGACCAAGCGACCGCCACACTAGAGAGCCCGCGTCACGCCGAAATGAACCCCTGGTGAATTTTTGTTGATATCCCCGGGCAAGCGGCTGGACTGTTTGAGCGCCGCGAAAGCTCGCGCAACTCCACAACATAACTACAGGACGACTTCAGCGCTGAGCATTATTCCGCCCGAGCGACGTACCGCTCGAAGAGGCGCGCGCGGTGGCTCGCTCCTGATCGAAGATGGGCACAGAGATGTGGAATTGGGAGCCCCGGCCGACTTCACTCTCCACCCAAATGCGGCCCCCCTGCGCTTCGATGAGGTGCTTGGCGATGGAGAGTCCTAACCCCGTTCCGCCAGCCTCGCGCGAGCGAGCCACGTCCACGCGATAAAAACGCTCGAAAATCCGCGGCTGGTCGGCCCGTGGGATGCCGATGCCTGTGTCCGCCACGGTCAGAATGACTTCGCGGTCGGCCGCTTCCGCGCGAACAATGATTTTTCCACCGGGTAAAGTGTATTGCACCGCATTGTCAAGCAGGTTCTGAAGCACCTCGGCGAGGCGCCGCCGGTCCGCCGCTACCTCCGGCAAGTTCGCCGGTATCTCCGCAGTGACTTCGATCTTTTTTTCGCCCGCACGAAGCCGCGCGGTTTCGAGGCAGCTCTCCATCCACGTTCCGATGGGGATCGGGCAGATTTCGAGTTCGAGGCGGTCCGCTTCGATCTTCGACAGCATCAACAGATCGTCCGTGAGGCGCGCCAGCCGCCGCGAATGTTCGAGGATGATTTCCAGGAATCGCCGGCGGTTCTGCGCGTCGTCCATGGCGCCGCTGAGCAGCGTTTCAGCAAAGCCTTGAATCGCGGTGAGCGGCGTCTTGAGCTCGTGCGAGATATTCGCGACGAAATCGCGCCGCACACGCTCGAGCTTGCGCAGATCGGTGATGTCGTGGAGCACGAGGACGGCGCCAATGGTTTCCCCGGACTGAACCGGAGTGACCGTCACGGCAAAAGACCGCGGCCGCAATGTCCCCATGGCGATCTCCGCGTGCACGGCCGGCGCGCCGGAGAGCACTATGCGCACGGCCTCGAGCAGTTCCGTCTGCCGCACGGATTCGACGAGCCCGCTGCCCGCCGTGGGCGGCACATCCAAACCGAGAATCTCCGCGAAGGCGGGATTAGAGAAAACCAGCCGCTCCGCGCCGCTGACCACCGCGACGCCCTCCACCATGCTTCCAAGAATGGCTGCGGAAAGGTTGCGCTCATCCGTCAGCGACCGGATCGTGCGGTCGAGCCGCGCGGCGGTCTCATTCAGAGAAACGGCAAGTTTCTCCAACGCATCGCCGCCGGGATCGGCGGCGAGTGAACGGAAATCGCCTTCCGCGACACGCCGTGAAAATCCTTGCAGCCGCTCGACACGGCGCGAGAACGACCGCGAGATGAGGAGCGATGCGGCTCCGGCAAGGAGCAGAATGACCGAAGAGGCGAGCCAGAGCCGCCGCCGAAAATCCCACAGCACCGCGTCCACGCTTTTGACGGGCAGCGCGAAGCGGAGAACGAGCGGCGGCCGTGAGGCGGGCGTCAGCCGCACGGCGTAATAGAGAAGGTCCTGGTTGATCGTGACGCTGTGGCGAACCGATCTTCCCTCGCCGGTGGCGAGCGCCTCTTCAATCTCCGGCCGGTGCGCGTGGTTCTCCATGGTGCGCGGGTCGGATTGCGAATCGGCCAGCACCAATCCCCACGAGGTGATCACCGTTACGCGCGCCCCGCTCGCGGCCATCTGTGCGGTCCACTCGCGGATGACTCGCGAATCCTCCTTCTCGTCGGGCGAATGGGGAAGTTGTGGCGGGCGCACCAGTGCGATATGCGCAATGGCGGCGAGTTGCTCGAATCCGGTTCGCTCGTAATCGCGCCTCAGGGCGCGCTCGGCGAAGTAGTCCACGGCGAGCAGCACGCCGAGAAGCAGCGCCAGAAAGGCGAATCCGAGTTTCCAGAAGAGATTATGCCGCACGGGTCTCGAACAAGTATCCGGCTCCGCGGACCGTTTTCAGATGCGCAGGGCGTTCCGGGTCAGGCTCGATCTTCTCACGCAGGCGGCGGACGTAAACGTCCACACTGCGCGGCGTGACGAACCGGTCTGTGCCCCAAACGGCATCCAGAAGCTGATCCCGCGTGAAGACTCGATTCGGGCGGGACGCAAGATAGTACAGTAGCCGGAATTCGAGCGTGCTCAGCGGCACGACTCTTCCCGAAAGGCTCACCCGGTAGGAAGCGGGATCAATCGCCAGCTTGCCGATTTCAATGACGCGCGGCGCATCCGACGGCGGCTCGGCCCGCCGAAGGAGGGCCTTCACGCGCGCCACCAATTCGCGCGGACTGAAGGGCTTGGTGACGTAATCGTCGGCGCCCATCTCAAGCCCGACAACGCGGTCGGCTTCTTCACCCCGCGCGGTAAGCATCAGGATCGGCAAGCGGTTGAGCGATTCATCGCGCCGAATCTCGCGGCAAATGTCCAGACCAGAGAGCTTCGGAAGCATCAGGTCGAGCAGCAACAGGTCGGGGGGACTCTTCTTGATGGTTGCGAGGCCGGTGCTCCCCTCGTAGGTCGCCGTGACCTGAAAGCCCTCATTCGCAAGGTTGTAGCGAACGAGCTCGACGATGTCGCGGTCGTCTTCGATGATCAGAATGCGCTTCATGTGGATTCGATGCGCCGTCCCTCCGAGCGAGAGTGTAGCGCAGCGCTTCGGGATGCGGTAGGCAGCACTCGGTTGTTCCCCCTGGGATCGGAGCGACACAGTCAACTCAATTCTCGCAGAAACTCGAAAAGCTTTGGTAACGCCGGTGTAACACGAAGATGAACGAATGGTGAACGCGTCCAGCGGGACGTCAAGCGCCCGCGGTCGTGGTGAATGCCAGCGCAAGCAGGGTCTTCTGCTCGAGTTCGTGCGCCTTGGCTGAACCCGTGGCCGGGCTGGCGCTGGCGGAGCGCTTCACCGAGCGCACCGGCAAACCCTTCGATTTGGCCAGCCGCTCGAGCCTGGGCACGACATAGAAGAGCGGTCCCATATTGGCAGGCTCTTCCTGCACCCAGACGATTTCGCGGGCGTTTGGATGCTGCTCTACGGCCGCAACGATTTCCGCGCGTGGCAGAGGGTAGAGCTGTTCAAGGGAGAAAATCGCAGTGGAACTGTCCTTGCGTCTGCCGCGCTCGGCGCGCAGCTCGTGGCCCACTTTGCCGCTGGCGATAAGGATGCGCTTGGCATCCTGGACCTCGCGGTCGGACACCAGAGGCAAGAAGCGCGGCTGCGTGAATGCTTCAATCGGCGAGCTCGCGTCGGGATGGCGCAGTATGCTTTTCGGCGTGAAGACAACCAGGGGCTTGCGCCACGGCCGCCGCGCCTGCCGCCTCAGCAGGTGAAAATACTGCGCCGCGCTGGAAGGCTGGCAGATTTGCATGTCGTCTTCCGCGGCAAGCTGCAAAAACCGCTCGATGCGCGCGCTTGAATGCTCCGGCCCCTGCCCTTCGAAGCCATGCGGCAGCAGCAGCACGACTCCCGAAGGAAGGTTCCATTTGTCTTCGCCCGCGGTGATGAACTGGTCGACGATCACCTGCGCGCCGTTGACGAAATCTCCGAATTGCGCCTCCCATAGGACCAGCGCTTCCGGATAGTCGCGGCTGAAGCCGTATTCAAAGCCCAGGCAGGCGGCTTCGGAAAGCGGGGAGTTGTGAATCTCGCAGAAGGGCTGGCTTTCGGCGAGATGCGCGAGCGGCACGTATTCCTCTTCCGTCTGCGTATCCACCAGCGCGGCATGGCGCTGATTGAACGTGCCGCGCTGCGTGTCCTGACCGGTCAGGCGCACGGGTGTGCCTTCGAGCAGGAGCGAGCCCATCGCTAGCGCTTCGGCGAAACCGTAATCCACCGCCCGCTTGCCATGCCCCATTTCGGCGCGCTGCTCGAGCAGCTTCACGATCTTCGGATGGACGTGAAAGCCTTCCGGCGTGCGCACGAGCTTGTCGGTGATCCCCGCCAGCCGTTCGCGCGGCACGCCCGTGTCCACCTCGTAGGAAGGGTCGTAGCACCCGTGGTGATAAGCCGACCAATACGGCGGCAGGCGGCGCAGTCGCGGAATCTTCTTCAGCTTGCCGGCTTCGAGCTGTTCTCTCTCGTACTCCGCTCGGACGGCCTCGGCCACAGGCGCTGCGTCCATCCCGATGTGCTCGGCATAAATCTTCCAGAGCTGAGGATGATTCTTGATGCGTTCATAGAGCAGCGGCTGGGTGATGGTCGGGTCGTCCACCTCGCTGTGCCCGTGGCGGCGATAGCCGATCAGGTCCACGACGACGTCGCTCGCAAATTTCGCGCGGTAATCCGCAGCAATCCGCCCGACGCGCACGACGGCGTCCAGGTCCTCGGCATTGACGTGGAAGATCGGCACGGATTGACGCTTGGCAAGGTCGGCGGCGAACCGCGAAGAGTGCTCCTGCGGGGGCCGCGTGGTGAAGCCGATCAGGTTGTTGACGATGATCTGAATCGTGCCGCCGACGGTGTACGCCTCGAGATCGGAAAGATTGAGAGTCTCGGCCCAGATGCCCTGCCCGGCGAACGCCGCGTCGCCGTGCATCACGATGGGCACGACCTTGTTGTGCGCGCCGTCATTCCGGCCATTCGCGCCGTGGCGTGTCAGCTTGGCCCGCGCCCGGCCCATGGCCACGGGATCGACCGCTTCGAGGTGGCTGGGGTTCGATACCAGATGGATGTTGATGCTCTTCCCCTTCAAGGTGACGTACTGGCCGGTCGCGCCGACGTGGTATTTCACGTCTCCCGCGCCCAGCACGCTCCGCGGGTCCACGTCTTCAAACCCCGCGACAACCTCGTGGACCGGTTTGCACGCCGTGTGCACCATCACGTTCAGCCGCCCGCGATGGCTCATGCCCATCACGGATTCGACCGCGCCGTATTCGCCCGCCGTCTCCAGGATTGCATCGAGCAGCGGGATTAGAGCCGTCACGCCTTCGAGCGAAAAGCGCTTGCTGCCAAGATACCGCGCCTGCAAAACCTGCTCGAAGAGGTCGGCGCGGACCAGCCGCTCGAGAATCCGTTGTGGCGTGATGCCCGGTACGCCCGCGGGCGAATCAGTCTCGATTTGCTCCGCGATCCATCGGCGGCGCTCCGGCTCGGGCACGTGCATGAAATCGGCGCCGATCGTTCCGCAATAGTACCGGCGGGCCTCGTCCGCGGCATCGCCAGTCAGAGCGAGATCGGGGTGCGGCTGCGGTGCGAAAAATCCGAGAGGATCGAGGTTCGCTCCGTAGTAGCCCCAACGCCGAAAGGCGTCAAAAATGCGCTCGCGGTCGTCTCGATGCGCAACCCCTGGCCGGTCATCCCTCGTCGGCGCCGCTGCTTCCGCTGTGGATCGTCTTGCCATAACGCTTCATTTTGCCACAGAACACAAACCGCTGTTCTCTGGCGACTCTCGACGCCCCGGCGCGCATGGCGCAAAATGGAGCGAACCAGCCGGGGAGGCAAGATGTTCAGCAACCATGGTTTGGCAACACTCCGAGCTCTCAGTTCGCTTCTCAACCGCTTGCTTGTGAACCTCACGCTCGTAGCATTCGTGATCGGCGCGCTTGCCGGCTCTGGATGCAGCGGCAGCTCGATGTCAAACACTTCTCCTCCGCCGCCGCCGACTCTCCAGGTGGAGCTCGTTCCCGTTGCGAGCGGCTTCAGCAATCCGCTGGATATTCAACAGCCCAACGACGGTTCAGGACGATTGTTTATCGTGGAACAAGGCGGGCGGATCAAGTTCATTCAGAACGGCAATGTGCCGGGGACGCCATACCTTGACGTGTCAAGCTTGATCGTCTCCGTCGGCGAAGAAGGTCTTCTCGGGCTCGCCTTCCATCCGAATTTCAGCCAGAACGGTTGCCTCTACGTGAACTACACGACCACGCCCCTCAGCGGAACTCTACAAACGGTCATTGCGGAATACCGCGCGACACCCGCAAGCGCAAACACCGTGAGCACTGCGACCGAGCAAAGACTCATCACCTTGGATCAGCCTTTCTCGAACCACAATGGCGGCGGGTTGGCCTTCGGACCTGACGGCGATCTGTATATCGGGTTGGGCGATGGCGGCGGAGCGGGCGACCCCAACGGCAACGGCCAAAACAAAAACACTCTCCTCGGAAAACTCCTGCGCATCCAAGTGAACTGCAACGGCACCTATACCATTCCCGCCGACAATCCTTTCGTCGGCCAGTCCAATGTCCGAACCGAAATCTGGGCGTACGGCTTGCGAAATCCCTTTCGCTTCTCCTTCGACAAGAGCGACGGCCGGCTCTTTGCCGGCGATGTGGGCCAGGACCGTTTCGAGGAAGTGGACATCGTCAACAGGGGTGACAACCTCGGCTGGAACATTATGGAAGGCGATCAGTGTTTTTCGCCCATGACCGGTTGCAACATGACCGGCTTGAAGCTGCCAATCTTCACATACGACCATTCGCAGCTCGATGAGACGGTGATCGGCGGCTATGTCTATCACGGGACCAACATTTCGGCGCTCGCCGGAAACTATGTCTTCGGTGACTTCATCAGCGGGCGCATCTGGTCGCTTGCGCGGAACAGCCAAGGGCAGTGGGTGCGAACTTTCCTGTTGAACAGCGCGGGAAATGACTTGGCCAGTTTCGGCCAGGACACTAACGGTGAGCTGTACATCGCGCGCTATTCAAGCGGCGTCGTTGCGCGCCTCCATCAGATCGGCACACCGTAATATTTTCTTTTGGAAGTTTCTCGCCCTAGACCCTGGAGAGCAGCATGCTGCCCCCTACAGAGATTTGACGCGGGTTTCGAGGTCGCGGGCAATGGTCTCGGGCGGCGTTCCGGCAGGATATGTAACAGGCGCTCCGATGCGAACGGTAACCTCACCGCGATGCGCCCAGCGGCGGCGCTCGCTTTTCATCTGCCAGACGCCGTCCAGGCGCATCGGCACGATGGGAATGCCCAGGTTTTCCGCAAGGAGACCGATGCCGCTCTGAAACGCCGCCATGCGACCGTCGTTCGTCACTTCGCCTTCAGGGAACACCAACACGCTGTACCCGCGGTCCACCGATTCTCCCGCAAAGCGGAAGCTTTCCCGGAAGTCGGACCGCTGCGGCAGCGGAAAGACGTTGAAGAGCGCCGTGACGAGCCAATAGCCGAGCTGATACGCCCAGCGGCGCAGGAAAAGCCAATTGCGCGGTGGATGCAGCATGTTCTGGAGCGTTTCGCCCCCCATCGCGATGGCCAATCGGTGACGAAAACGCAGTGGAAGCGCCGCCAGGATCAAGCCGATGTCGGCGCGGCGCGTGATGTGGTTTGAGACCACGAGCACCGGTCCGCGTGCAACGTTCTGGGCGGCCGCAGGGCGGCCGACGCGGAGATGTTCACGACCCACGATTTTGGGATGCGCCAAGATCTGTGTGGCCGGCCAGACGAGCGCGTAGTAGATTGCCAGCCGCAGCCAGCGTACTGCTTCGCGCTGCGTCCAGCGCGGATAAACGGTGTCGGTTCGGCGTGCCCCGCGCTTGGCGGGGCGCGCTCCCGCATCGGCAAGCAAACGCTCGACATCCGCGACGCTCTTCGCTTCCGCAAACGATGTCTCGTTCAACTCAACCTGATAGCGCTCCTCGAGCGCGCTCATCAATTCCACCCGGTCCAGAGAGCTGAGATCCAGTTCACGCTCGAGCGGAACCGGACCCTCCGCGGAAGCGAATCGTGCCATCAGACTCTCAAGGTCTCCCCGTTGCTGTGAAAGCCCCGGCCCGCCTGCAAGCATCTCCGCTGCTCGTGCAGCGATGACGCTCAATCGGGGTTTGCCCGTTGGCGTGCGCGGAAAATCAGGTTCAGGCCAGACCACCCAGGAACGAATACGCTGGTATTCCGCCAGGGAGACATTCGCCGCTTCGATCACTTTGCGCCCTGCTTCCGCGTCCCCTTTTCCTGCGTTCAGCAAGAGCACGGTGCACGGCTCCGCGTTCCCCTCGCGCTCGAGCGGCACAACCACGCTTTCCTTCACAGCCGGCTGCTTGTTCAGCGCCGATTCCAAGTCTTCGGGATAGATGTTCAGGCCGGCGGGGGTAACGACGACGTTCTTCTTTCTCCCCCGAAAACGCAAGTTCCCCTCGGCGTCGAGTTCGCCAAGATCGCCCGTCCGGATCCATCCGTTTTCGGACAAGGGGCGCAGGGTGCCGCCTTGCAGATAACCGGCGGCCACGCTTGCGCTCCGCACGAGGATCTCGCCATCTTCGGCGAGCCGGATTTCCTGCCCGGGCAAAATTTTCCCGACTGAGCCCTGCGCTGCGTGGAAGGGATGATTCAAGCTGATTAGGGATGCCGTTTCCGTCATGCCATATCCTTGCGCGACGGCGTAGCCCAGCCGGCGGAAGAACTCCTCGGTTTCTGCCGAAAGCGCCGCTCCGCCGGAGACGAACGCCCAAAACTTCCAGCCGAACCTGCGGTGGAGGCGACGGAATCGCCAGGCGCGGCGGAGGAAATGCTGGCCATGCGCTTTGGCGGAGGCGGAGGCAAACCAACTCCCCCAGCCGCGCGCTTCGATTTCGCGCAAGAGACCGTTGCGCAAGGCGTCCAGCATCCGTGGAACGGCGATCAACGCTGTGGCCCGCTCGCGCTTTACCGTGCGAATGATCTCAGCCGGATTGGCCGAGCCCTCGAAGACGACGGTGGCGCCGAGAAGCGGCGGTACCATCAGTCCCATGAATTGCCCGAAAACGTGGCTGAGCGGCACCAGCGTGACAAACCGCAGCGGGTGAAACCACCGTTCCCATTTGCGGTATGGCTCGATGCCGCGCTCGAGTGGCTCAAGATTCGCCAGGAAATTGCCATGCGTAAGGACGACCCCGCGCGGTTCCGCCGTCGTCCCCGATGTGAAGAGGATTTCGGCCACGGTGTCGCGAGTGAGGGCGTTGTCGCAAGCGGCGCGGCCCTCGTCTTCCGAAAAACCAGCGATGGCGGCGTTGAGCTCATCGAGGATCGTGGTTTGACAAGCGCTGAGCTGAGGAAGCAGCGCCCGATCCGCGAAAGCGAAGCGCACTTTGGCATCCCGGAGCACGGACGCCACGAAGTCCGGTGTCGAGCTGGGATCGAGGGGCACAGCCACCGCCCTGCGCGCCAGAATCCCCCAGAACGCGGCTAACCATTCGGCGGAACTCTTGCCCAGAAGGAGCACGCGATCGCCGGGCGCGATTCCGCGCGAGGCAAGCAGGGCCGCGACGCGCAGCGCTCCTTGGCGGAGTTGACCGTATGTCCATATTCCCCGACGGTACCCGCGCTCTTGTACGACAGCAACATCGCGCCCGTAACGGGCAAAATCGTCCAAAACTGACAAAAGACTGGTTCGCGACATGGCGCTGGCCATCGACAGTGCAGGCAACCGGCCAATTCTACGCCGAACGTCATTTCTCCATAGGAGCGCACTGGGGGCGTTGGATCAGGTGAATAGCCGTCCTCTTGCCGGAGAGCTACGAAAACGGAATAAGCGATTTATTGTCAAGTACTTAGGCGATGATCGCCTCGCAGCGCCATACGAAATTAGGTCGATTTTCCCCGTATTTTATGCTATTCTTACATGGCGTTTGTTGCTCTTGTACTACCTTTTGACTCGTTCAGAGGGCCGCAAGGACAAACTTGCAGGCCCTTTTTTTGCGGGCTGGAGGCTGCCGGGTACCCGGCTCGACCGGGGATCGGTCAAGAGAGGCAAACAGAATTCTATATGAATGAGGTATTTAAGAAGTGAGCAAGGAACAAGGAACAGTGAAGTGGTTCAATGCTTCGAAGGGCTACGGGTTCATCCAGCGCCAGACCGGTGAGGATGTCTTCGTCCATTTCAGCGCGATCCAAATGGACGGATACAAAACCCTCAACGAGGGTCAGGCGGTGGAATTTGAAGTGAAGAAGGGCCCGAAGGGCCTTCAGGCAGAGAACGTCACTAGCCTCTAGCCTGAGGATTTGGGCGGTCCGATCCAGGTCGGACCGCCCATTGCAAAGAGTTCCGAGTTTCAACGAGTGGTCAATCGCCGGTCCAGGAGGACGATGTGCAAGTCTTGCAGGAAGGACAGACCATCAAGCATCAGCAGTATGGCCTCGGAGTCGTCACGGCTTCCGATCCCGAGCGCACCGCGATTGAATTCGATGACTACGGTTCAAAATTGTTCGTCACCAGCCTGATGACGGCTGAGCTTATCGGTGAAGCGCCCGCCAATCCGGTGAAGCCAAAGCGGCGTCGCAAGTCGTCTGCTACAGCAAAGGCTTCCAAGAAGGCCGCTGCGGCAGCTAGCCGCTGACTCCTGCTCCTTTCTTAGTTTGGGCTCCCGCGCGCCACGATGGCGCCGTGGTGTGCCTGCCGCCCCTTGCGCCGCTACGGCTGGAATTGTGCTAAGGTCTGCGGCATGAAGAAGTGGCTGATCGTTCTCGGAGTGGTGCTTCTCATCCTCGGAGTGGCGGCAATCGTCCACCCGGACATCAACTACAGCAAGAAAGAGGAAGTGCTGAAGGTCGGACCGGTCCAGGCCAACGTGGAAAGAGAAGATACGTTCCACGTACCGGCGGGCGTTTCCGTGCTGCTGCTCGTCGCGGGACTCGGCCTCGTGGTGATTGGCGCGCAAGTGAAAAAGTAGCTTCTGCGCTGCCCTTCGCCCGCAGAGCCGGAAGGAAAAACTCCGAAGCTGTCCAGCGGCGCAAAAACTTCGACCTGCCCGTTTCTATCATGCGCGATTCGCGAAAAGGTTGTTCAACTCCTCATAGCTAGCTGCATTTTGAAAGATGCTCTCGGAGTTCGCAGAGGCCTTGATTCCGATGAGCAGCCCGCGCAGGTATCCCAGGCAGGCGCGCATCAGTCCCGATCCGAAACTTACGCGCCGAACGCCGAGCCGCTCCAGCTCGGCGAGTGGCGGCACGCCGGGTCCCGCCAGGACATTCAGCGGCGCGGCGACTTCGCGGACGAGCGCGGCAATCGTTTGCGCGTCGCGCAGCCCGGGCACAAAGAGGCAGTCGGCTCCGGCGTCACGATAAGCGACACAGCGTTTCACGGTGTCCGAGAAGCGCTCTTCGGGTGTTCCCTTTCCTTCCCAGTAGACATCTGTGCGCGCGTTGATGACCACCGCGACGCCGGCCTTGCTTCCCGCCTCACGGATGGTTTGAATCTCTTCGACTTGCTGACCAATTTCCTTGAAGGGCCGCGCTCCATGGCCCGTTCCGTCCTCGAGGTTCAGTCCGATCGCTCCCGCGGCGATTAATTCACGGGCCAGGTTGGCGGCGTTCTTCGCGCCGTCGCCGTAACCGTGCTCGAGGTCGGCACTCACTGGGAGATGGGTCGCCCGCGCGATGCGCTCGACTGCCGCGAACATTTCCGCGCGGGAAATGCGTTCCCCGTCGGGATAGCCAAGAGCGAAGGCGACGCCAGCACTCGACGTGGCGATGGCGCGAAAGCCGGCTGCTTCGACAAGTTTGGCACTCACGGCATCCCACGCATTGGGCAGGACGAGCATTTCGGCCCCGTGATGCAGGTCACGAAACGCGGACGCTTTGGCCGCGAGCGAGGAGTGGCTTGTCATGTGATCAAGCCCGCACAGAGGCTTCGTTATGGGCGCCCGCATAGCGGGCGACTTGTTCAAAGGCGTGGTAGGAGGAGCGGACGAGCGGGCCGGACTCGACGTGCTTGAAGCCCATCGCTTCACCGAGCGCTTTGAATTCGGCGAATTCGCCGGGATGCACGTAGCGGACGATGGGAAGATGCTCGCGCGTAGGCTGGAGATACTGGCCGAGCGTGAGAATGTCCGCGCCCTGTGCGACGAGGTCGTGCATTGTGGCGAGAACCTCTTCTTTTTCTTCCCCGAGACCCAGCATCAGACCGGTTTTCGCGGGAATCTGTGAATCGAATTCCTTCGCGCGGCGGAGTAGCCCGAGCGAGCGCTCGTAAACAGCGCCTTTGCGCACCTGGCGGTAGAGCCGCGGCACGGTCTCCGTATTGTGATTGAGCACATCCGGCCGAGCGGCAAGGACGGTTTCGAGCGCGTTCCAATCACCGCGAAAATCGGGGATCAACACTTCCACCTTGCAGCCGGGGACGCGGCGGCGAATCTCCTCGATGGTGCGTGCGAAGATGTGCGCGCCGCCGTCGGGCTGGTCGTCGCGATTGACCGAGGTCACGACCGCGTAACGCAGGCCCATGCGCTCGACCGCCTCGGCCACGCGCAACGGCTCGCCCTCGTCGGGCGGGCCGACGGGCTTGCCCGAGGGTACGGCGCAGAAGCCGCAGGCGCGCGTACAGATATCGCCCAGGATCATGAAGGTGGCGGTGCGGTGTTCCCAGCATTCGCCCATGTTCGGGCAACGCGCACTTTCGCACACGGTGTGCAGGTCGAGCGTGCGCATGATGCGCTTCAGGTCCTGATAGTTTTCGCCGCCGAAGAATTTTACGCGGAGCCATTCCGGACGGGGATTCGCGATGGCCGGCAGGACGGGCAGCGGCGGCGAATTGGCCAGGATGTTGAAGGGAGAGTTCATGCGGTCATCCGAAACAGAGATTGTACTGCCTCCCAGACATGCCGCTCAACTCGACGAGCCGAAGACGGCAGCCGAAGACGGTAGGCGCATAGAAGCGGAATAGAATGCGGGAAACAAGATTTGGCACAAGGAGAAGAGAGGTCCCTCGTCGCGCCGCAGGACCGTCCGGGGCGGACAAACCGCCCTGCGCTCGCTCGGGATTTCCATCCTGATCGGATGGAAACCTGTGGAAAAGTACCCCCCACCCCCTGTTTTTTGTAACGATGTGAATCTAAATGATTTAGATGCGAAGAAGTGCGTAACGATGTGATTCCAAAGGGTTTGTAACTCGTTTGTTTACAAATCGTTACGAGTCGGGCCGTAAGTGTGGCTTTTAGAGGAGTTATGAGAGGCAGTGACCCTTCGGCTGCGCTCAGGGCAGGCCGGTGAAGAGCAGGAAAGTCCACAGTCGATAGTCGATAGTTGATAGCCGGCGGGAGAGACGCGCGAGTTTTCCACAGGGTCATACCCCCCACACCTCCGTGGCGATGGAAAGAGTGCGGAACGAATTGATTGCAAAAGGGTTGCCGTGCGTCCGTTGGGGAAAAGAGTGCGGAAAAGGCAGAAAGGAAAGAGGTTAGATGGAAAAGTTCCGTGTTTTGCAGGCAATTGACCACAGAGCTGGGCAGACAGGTATTCCGAGATTTTGCAGGGAGCGGGCGAGGAAGAATTGCGTGGCGTATCATGCCGGAGATTACCACAGAGGAATAGAACGCCGAAGTGATTTTCAGCAAAGGGCTGTGGAAAAGCGGCGGAATGGTAACGGGCGATGCGGAAGGGCAGCGGTTAGTGGCCCTCCTGCGGCGGGCAGGAGAGACGAGGGTATGGAGAAAAAAGATGGTGGGAGGAGACGGCGCGGGCCGCGAAAAACGCTCGAATAGCAGGAGAGAAATTCCCCACCCTTGCAAAAAGCGCAAGGATGGGGCACCCGCCGGGAATGACGCCGTCCGCGGAGCCGGCGAGGCGGGTGGGGCAGACTTATGCACGATTTTTGATTAAGCGTCGGCACCGGTAAGAGGATACCACTCACAGGCTTCATCACGGAGAGAAGGAACGAGGGTGCCCATTCCTGCCGCAGGCAGGAGCGGGGCGTTGTGGACGCGAGGTGTTCGAGAAAAAGAGTAGAGAATCGAGGATGCCGCCCGGAAGGGCGGCGCTACTTGATTTTTGCCACGCGGCCGACGGTGGGGAAGCGCTGGAATTGCAGAGCGTCGTGGCCGGGAATGACGCGGTCCGCGGAGCCGGCGAGCTGGACCATGCGCTCCTGATTCTTGATGTTGGCGGGCTGGTCCGCTTCGCTGAACGTCGCGCTGGCCTTGTGCTCGGCGAGATTGCGGTAGAGATAACAGTTGTCGGAAGCGAGCACGAAGGGCGGATTGCCGTCCACGCGGATGTATTGCGAGGCGAAGGTGTGGCGCGCGCCGGCGTAGGCGCGAATGCCGGGGAAAATCTCCACGTCGTCGCCATCCACGAGGCGCAGGCGGCCTTCGGTGTTCAAGCGCACGAGCGCCTGCACGTCCTCGGGGTCAATGCCGCCGTGCTTGCCACCGGTCTGCCAGGCTTCGCCGGTGTAATAGGCGAACTCCTGCTTCTGAATCCAGACGGTCGCTTTGGGGAAGAGATCAATGCCGCCCAGGTGGTCCCAATGGGCGTGACTGATAATGATGTCGGTGACGTCCTCGGGCTGGACGCCGGCGAGCTTCACGGCTTCGTCGGGGCGCATGTACTCGGCGGTGTTGGGGAAATATTTGAACCAGACCTCGCGGTGGAAGCCGCTGTCGAACAAGACGTCATGCCCGCCGCCGCGAATCAGCCAAAAGACCATGGCGATTTCGATCTTTTCGTCCTTGGGCGCGCCCATGACCAGAGCGGAAACGGGCTCGTTTACGGCGGAAGCGTAGCGAATGGCTTGAATCGAATATTCGGGTGAAGAGGGAGAGACGGAAAAGAGTCCGAAGATTACGGCGAGAAGAAGGCGCGTCGCGTGCATGTTCACACCCGGTTAGGGGCGTTATGCTATCACTGAATGGGGAGTTGGCAAGGTACGGAGAAAGATGGTCACCTTAAGGTGGCCGCTACAGGAGAGGGGCTTTGGCGCGATTCGAAGAGAGATCCTTCGTCACTGCGTTCCTCAGGATGACCATGGGTTCGGCTACGCTCACCACAAGTTCCTCATCGGATGGTCAGGTGGGGCGGCGGGCGGCGGTGACGAAATCGCGCAACGCGGAAACGTTCGGGCCGTAGGCGCCAATGCGGCCAGCGTCCACGGGCAAACCCAACTGCTCGGCAACATCGATATTGATGCCCGCGTCGTCCAGCTCGGACAGGCTGAAACCCGCGGCGGGCTGCACGCGGTTCAATCCAGTCGGATACACGGGCCGCGGCGGCCGTAGCCGCTGCCAAGGACGGCGCGCGATCTCGTAATACTGTTGCCAGTCGCGTTTGTGCCAAAACGTCATGCTCTTCCTTATGCTCTTCACCGCGCCCATCCTTGCCGATTGGATGCCACTGCGGCCCGGAAGGTTCCCCGGTGGGAGCCAATGGCCGCCTCCGGCGCAGCGCCAAGCCATCCAAGCTCAGGGTGACCCCGACTGGGTCGGGGTCAACATACGATATATTCGGCGCCGTGAAGCATTTTCCTCGCCTATTGTTTCAAACCCGTTACGGCCTCGGGAGTTTCGGCCTGCGACGGGTCTTGTAACCTGAGCGGTACCCTGTTCTGTGCGCCCGCGTCAATTTAATCCCGACCGGGCCGGGACAGGCCGGGGTAAACGCCGCAAGCGGGTATTTTCCTGCGCGCCCGCTGAGCGGGCGACGGGGATCGGGGCCGGGGCAGCCAACCAATCGGGGCGGGGCCGCTGCTTGGGCATATATAATGGGTGCCTAGGCTTGCGATAAATATATGGCCGGAACACACATCGTCGTGCATTACCACGAGCTCTGGCTGAAAGGGCGCAACCGGGATTTCTTCTTGCACAAGCTGCGCCTGGGGATCAAGCGGGCGCTCGAGGGATTAGAGGTCACGCGCATCACGCAGCCGGGCGACCGCATGGTCATCGAGCTAGCGCCCGAAGCCGACTCGACAGCGGCACTGACGCGGCTCGAGCGCGTCTCCGGCATTTCGTCTTTCGGGATCGCGCGCGCGGTTGACTGGCGCGTCGCCGCGGGGAGCGCTGCGGAGAACAACGCCGCGGCGAGCGCGTCGAAGGATGAACTGCTTAGTCCAATCCGCGACGCCGCGTGGGAAGAAATTCGCAGCGAAAAATTCGCCACGTTTGCCGTACGCGCCAAGCGGAGCTACAAAGGCTTTCCGGTAAACGCGATGGCCATCGAGCGCGAAGTGGGCGGCTACCTGTTCGATAAATTGCGCGCCGAGGGCCGGGAGATCCGCGTGCGACTGAACCATCCCGAACTGACGTGCCGGATCGAAGTCACGCCCGGACCGGCGCTCATCTACGCGCGGCGCCATCCCGGCGCAGGCGGCTTGCCCGCAAACACAGCGGGGCGCCTTATTTGCTTGCTCTCGGGGGGATTCGACAGCGCGGTTGCGGCGTTCAAGATGATGAAGCGGGGCGCGCACGTCTCGTTCGTGCATTTCTGGGGAGGCGGCGCGCGGGCCGGCGAGTCGTCGGTACACGTGGCGCGCGAACTGGTGAAGCGGCTCGTGCCCTGGGAGTTCACAACAAAGCTTTACCTGGTGCCGTTCGAGCCGCTGCAGCGCGAAATTGTGCGCCGGGCGCCGGAAAAGTTTCGCATCCTGCTCTACCGCCGGCTGATGCTGCGGATTGCGGAACGCGTGGCCGGCATGGACCAGGCCCGGGGGCTGATTACCGGCGACAGCCTCGGGCAAGTTGCCTCGCAGACGATCCAAAATATGGCCGCGGTCGGCGCCGCGACGAAGCTGCCGATCTATCGGCCGCTGGTCGGCGATGACAAGCTCGAGATTCTCGAGATTGCGAGGAAGATCGGAACGCACGACATTTCCGCCGAGCCGTTCCACGACTGCTGCCCGATGTTTCTGCCGAAAGCGCCCGCGCTGTTCGCCTCGCCGGAAGAACTTGACGAGGCGGAAGCAAGTCTGGGCGTCGAAGAACTCGTAGAGCGTGGGATTGAGTCGCTCACCCTTGAGCGCTACCACTATGCGCAGGGAATCGCCGAGCAGGTAGAGTCTTTTTTACCGGTGACCCCGACAGGGTCGGGGTCAACCCGCAAAGCGACCGCGTGAGGTTCGCCACTGCGTACACGGATTCTCTTGTGAATCTTGAAAAAAGGAAAATGTGAGGCTTACCAGCGGTTGCCGCGATCACCCCGATCGCCCCGTCCGCGTCCGCCGCCCTGGCCGCCGCGCCCGCCGTAGCCGCCGCGGCCGCCGCCGCCACCACCACCGGGGCCATCGCGCTGCGGGCGCGCTTCGTTGACCACCAGATTGCGTCCACCGAAGTTCTGCCCGTTCAGCGACTGAATGGCGCGGTCGGCTTCCTCGTCATTCGCAATTTCCACAAACGCGAAGCCGCGCGACTGCCCGGTGAATCGATCACGAATCAGATTGACGCCCGAGGGATTCACACCCGCCTGCGAGAAAAACTCGTGTAGCGTATCTTCCGTAGCGGAAAACGGAAGATTCCCGACGTAGAGCTTCTTCACCTGCGCACTCCTTCTGCCCAGAACCAAACCACGAACCGAGGCACCCACTGAAGAAACAGGAAGCGTTCACGGGCAGTCCGGAGAGCCGGGCCAGCACGGGCGCGAAACTGACACTTCAGCAGTCACCTGCATGGTCTCCAAAAATGAATGAGTTTGCAACCAGAAAGAAGTTCCGCGAGCCGGCAAATGGCCCGCTTATGTATTTGGTGATAGGATGCGTGCAATTGCGTTCCCCAGCGAGGATCCCATGCGCGGCACAATGATGGATTTTCCGCTCACGCTCCCCGCGGTGCTCGAGCGCGCCGGAAAGTTTTTCTCCCGCGTGGAGATTGTATCGGG
>QHYP01000204.1:21991-29813 GCA_003224195.1 Acidobacteriota bacterium
AAGCTCGGACTCCGGAGGGGCGACCGCGTCGCTTCGATGATGTGGAATCATTCCGGTCATCTCGAAGCGTTCCTCGGGGTCCCTTGCGCGGGCGGCATACTGCACACTTTGAACCTCCGCCTGCACGCGCACGAAATCGCCGCCATCGCAAATCACGCGCGGGATCGCTTCTTGATCATTGATGACGTTCTTCTCCCGATTTATGAGAAGTTTCGCGAGATAGCGAACTTCGAGCGCGTGATCGTCGCCCCGTACGGCTGCGGCAGCGTGCCGCACGGCTTTCTCAATTACGAAGAGCTGCTCGCGAAAGCGGGCGACGATTTCGTCTATCCCGATCTGGACGAGAACGAAGGCGCGGCGATGTGTTTCACATCCGGCACGACGGGCAATTCGAAAGGTGTGATCTATTCCCACCGGGCCATCGTGCTGCACTCCTTTGCCGAAGGGTTGGTGGATACGTTCGGCGTAGGCCAGCACGATACAGTGCTGGCGATCTCGCCGATGTTCCATGCAAACGCCTGGGGAGTGCCGTACACCTGCACGATGGTCGGCGCGCGGCTGGTGCTGCCCGGGCCGAACGTGGACGCCGAGAGCATCCTCGACTTGATCGTGCAGGAGCGCGTGACGATGGCCTGCGGCGTTCCCACCGTCTGGATCGGAGTGCTCGACGCGCTCGAAAGAAACCCGGGCCGCTGGAAGGTGACGGAAACGGTGCGCATCGCCAGCGGAGGCACGGCACCGCCGCTGAGTCTGATCCGCGGCCTGGACCGCTATGGCCTGCGCATCATTCACCTGTGGGGCATGACGGAAACGACTCCGCTCGCGACCACCGGCCGGCTGAAACGGCACATGCTCGAATGGCCGGAAGAAAAACAATACGAAGTGCGCGCGAAGCAGGGCTGGCCCGCGCCGTTCGTCGAACTGCGCGTCATGCGCCCGGAAGGCGAAGCTCCGTGGGACGGCGAAACTCCGGGCGAGCTGGAAGTCCGCGGGCCGTGGGTCGCGGGAAATTATTACGAATCGCCCGACCAGGCGCATCGCTGGACTGAAGACGGGTGGTTCCGCACCGGCGATGTCGCCACAATGGACGCGGAAGGCTACGTGAAGATCGTGGACCGCGCCAAGGACCTGGTGAAATCCGGCGGTGAATGGATCAGCTCCGTGGACCTGGAGAACACGCTGATGGGCCATCCGGCGGTGAAAGAGGCCTGCGTGGTCGGCGTCCCGCATCCAAAGTGGCAGGAGCGGCCGCTCGCCGTCGTGGTGTTGAAAGACGGCGCGCAGGTAAGCGGGGACGAATTGCGCGCATTCCTCGGAAAATCCTTTGCGAAATGGCAGTTGCCGGATGCCGTCGTGTTTGTCGAGGCGATCCCGCGCACCTCGGTGGGCAAATTCAAAAAAATCGCCCTGCGCGAGCAATTCGCCGACTGGAAATGGGAGTAGCGCACTGCGGGAGTGAACAAAGGGCAACTGAGAGGTCAGGACTTTCCTCCGCCTGCTATCCGGATACGGAATGTGCGGTCGAGTTGCATTGACTGGCTCACTGAATTAGCGTATATACACAAATATGTTCTCCTGGGACGCCCGCAAGGCCCTGAAGAACTACGAGAAGCACGGCGTCCCGTTCGAGGAAGCCTGCACGGCGCTCGCCGACCCCGATGCCTTGGACTGGGAGGATCTGGAGCACTCAGATGTCGAGGGCCGTTCGAAGAGGCTTGGGCGATCCTCGGAGGGACGCATCCTGCTTGTGGTTTACACGGTTCGGAGGTTGAAGGATGGAAACCAAACGATTCGCATCATCAGCGCGCGCCAAGCGAGCCGCAAGGAGCGCAAAGCCTATGCCGGATAGCCGCATCGATTTCAGTGACACTCCGGAATCCACCGATGAGGAGCTGAAACGCGCGCGGCGCGTCGGCCGCCCGAGGTCGGACAACGCCAAGCAGCTCATCGCAATTCGCATAGCGCCGCAGCTTCTTATGCGGCTGCGGCGGATGGCGGCCAAGCAGTCGAAGCCCTACCAGACGCTGATCCACGAGCTGCTCGAGCGCGCGGCGAAAAAAAGAGTGGCATAGTCTGTCTGAGAATGGAGCTTACACGGCCTGCGCGCTGTGCGCACGCACAGAAAGCCGCGTCAAGCTCCGGTTTCGGGAGTCCGATGGACTCCACCGGAGTCCAGAAATTGGACCGCCCCAGTCCCAAAGCCAGTACTGTAAAGTCCGGTCGCGGTCAGGTGCGGTAACTGGCGTTGATGCGGACGTATTCGGCAGTGAAGTCGCAGGTCCAGACGCGCGCCTTCGCGTAACCTTCCTTCAAATCCACGACGATGGGGACCGTGTCGGCCAGCAAGCGGCGGTGCGCGGCGTTTTCGTCGAACGGCAACGCGCGGCCGCGGCGATACACGGGGATCTTCGCCATCTCAATATAAGTTTCGTCCGGATCGAATTTCACGCCCGCGCGGCCGGCGGCCGCCAGGATACGTCCCCAGTTCGGATCGCCGCCGGCAAAGGCGGTTTTCACCAGCGGCGACGTCGCGATGGTTTCGGCGATGCGCCGAGCGGCGGCTTCCGTTCCCGCGCCTCGAACTTCGATTTCGATCACGCGCTGCGCGCCCTCGCCGTCGGCGACGATCTGCAGCGCCAGTGAATGACAGACCTTCTCGAGCGCAGCCGCGAATCCGCGGTGCGCGGCGCTATCCCGAGCGATCTTGCGCGTTCCGGACGCTCCATTCGCCAGGATGATCACCGTGTCGTTGGTCGAGGAGTCGCCGTCCACGGTGATCGTGTTGAACGTGCGCTTGCTCACATCCGCAAGCGTGCGTTGCAGCAGCCCGGGGGCAATGGCCGCGTCGGTGGCCAGAAACGCGAGCATAGTGGCCATTCGCGGATGAATCATGCCCGCGCCCTTGGTGCAACCCGCGATGCGCACCGTCTTACCGCCGACGCGGCAGGTGGCCGCGGCCCATTTCGGCCGCGTGTCCGTGGTCAGGATCGCGTGCGCAAATTCGAGAAACGAACGCGTCGAACCGCGACCCGCTCGCGCCAGGCGCGGCATCGCCGCGAGAATTCTCTCGGCCGGCAAGGGGACGCCGATCACGCCCGTGGAACACACAAAGACCTCCTGCGGCGTAATGCCGAGCTCCGCCGCAGCGCGCAGGGCCGTGGCGCGCGCCGCCGTCATCCCCGCGGGACCGACGGAGCAGTTTGCATTGCCGGAGTTCACGACGACGGCACGCAGGCGGCCTTTTGCCTTTCGCAGATGCTTGCGGCAGAGCACCACCGGCGCAGCCTGCACCAGATTCGTCGTGAAAACGGCTGCGGCCGAAGCCGGCTCGTCGCTCACCAGCATGCCGAGATCGAGCGCACCCGTCTTTTTCAATCCGCATGCCGTGGCAGCGAAGCGGAATCCGCGGGGCAACACCGCCGGCGGCTGCGGCGGCCTCATGCCGAGGCTCCCAATTGCTCGAGCCTAGCCTTCCATTGCGAAATGGCAGCGCGCACGGATTCGAGCGACGTCCCTCCCGGGATGGAGCACGCCGCGAGCGCAGATTCAACAGAAGGCCCTTCCAAAAAATCTCTTTCAAAAACGGGTGAGATTTTCTTGAGCTCGTCCAGAGTGAGTCGCGTCCACTGCTTTCCCTGGCGTTCGGCTTCCCGCAGCACCTGGCCTATCACGTCGTGCGCCTGCCGGAAAGGCACGCCGCGCCGGACAAGCCAATCCGCCGCTTCCGTGGCCAACAGCGCCGGATCGGACGCCGCGGCGCGCAATCGCTCTGCGTTGAACTCCATCGCGGCTGCCGCCCCGGCCGCCACGCGCACCATCCCGTTCGCCTGATCGTGCGCGGCGAACAGAGTTTCCTTGTCCTCCTGCAAATCGCGCTGGTAACTCGACGGCAAGCCCTTCAGCGTCGTCAGCAGGCCGAAGAGGGCCGCGGTGATCCGCCCCGTTTTGCCGCGGATCAATTCCCATGCGTCGGGATTCTTCTTTTGCGGCATCAGGCTGCTCCCGGTGGAGTATTCGTCCGGAAGAATGGCGTACCCGAATTCCTGCGACGCAAACAGGACGAAATCCTCCGCCAGCCGCGAGAGATGTGTGGCGATGCCGGCGAGCGCGAACAGATAGTCAAGCGCGAAGTCCCGGTCGCTGACGGCATCGAGGCTGTTTGCCGTGATGCGGGAAAAGCCCAACTCACGCGCAATGGCCATGCGGTCTACGGGAAAGGCGCATCCCGCAAGCGCCCCCGAGCCCATCGGACAAGCGTCAGCGCCCGCGGCGGCCGCTCGGAGGCGTGTAACGTCCCGCGCAAACGCCTCGACATGCGCGAGCAGAAAGTGAGACAGCAAAATCGGCTGCGCGCGCTGCATGTGGGTCATGCCGGCCATCGGCACGCCGAGCTTTGCTTCCGCCTTTTCAACTAGGGCCTTCGCCAGCGCGACGACGGCTTTTTGCGTTTCGGCGGCCGCATCGATGACGAACAATCGAAAATCCGTGGCAATCAACTCGTTCCGGCTGCGTCCCGTGTGCACCTTCCAGCCGAGCGGGCCGAGCGCTTCGACCAGCGCCTTCTCCGAGAAATGGTGCAGGTCCTCCGCGTCGGAGGTCTCCACCCACGCCGGATCGCTTTGTATCCGCTGGGCGATGCGCTCGAGAGCAGCGTGCACCTGTTTCACTTCCGCGGCAGTGAGCACACCGACCTTCTCGAGCGCACGCGACCACGCGCGATTGACAGCCAGTTCGTAGGGCAGCAGCCGCCGGTCGAACGCAAACGAACGCTGGAACGCATCGAACCGCTCGTCCGGCGGGCGGTCGAAGCGTCCGCCCCAGAGCTTCGTGTCTTTGCGTCCTGTCATTTTGTTGTTCGTTCGTCCCTGCTCGCTGCTTTTGCTGCTCGTGTCCGCATGTTATTCCACGCTAGGAATTGCCCTCGGCCTTTGCCTTCGGGCGCACGGTCACCGGCAGCGCGAAAAGATTGATGAAGCCCTCGGCGTCCTTTGGATTGTAGCTGCCCATAGTGAAGCTCGCGAGGTCCGCGCGATAGAGCGAAAACGGAGATACGCGCTTCGTCACCGCGAGCGTGCCCTTCCAGAGTCGCAGGCCAATCGAGCCGGTGACGCGCTGCTGGGTCACGCTGAAAAATGCGTCGAGCGCCTCGCGCAGCGGCGTGAACCACAGACCGTAATAGACAAGCTCGGCGTAACGCAGCGCGAGTCCCTGCTGGAAGTGCGCGGTCTCGCGATCCACGGTCAGCGCTTCGAGCTCGCGGTGCGCGGCGACGAGCAGCGTCCCGCCGGGCGTTTCATACGCCCCGCGCGACTTGATCCCCACCAACCGGTTCTCGACGAGGTCGATCCGCCCAATCCCGTGCTTTGCCGCAACATCATTCAGCACATTGAGTATCTCCACCGGGCCGAGCTTCTTCCCGTTCACCGATACCGGCGCGCCACCTTCGAAGCCGATTTCCACTTCTTCGGCCTTCTCCGGCGCTTTGTCCGGCGAAACGACCCACTGCCACATCGCCTCATTCGGAGCGTTGGCCGGATCTTCCAGCTCGCCGCCTTCGTGGCTCAGGTGCCAGATGTTGCGGTCGCGGCTGTAAATGTTCTTCTTCGATTGCTCGACGGGCACGTTGTGCGCTTGCGCGTAGGCGATGGCGTCTTCCCGCGAATGGATCGTCCATTCGCGCCAGGGCGCGATGATCCGCAAGCCCGGCGCGACGGCTTTGTAGGCCAGCTCGAAGCGCACCTGGTCGTTGCCCTTGCCCGTGCAGCCGTGCGCGAGGCCGTCCGCGCCGAGCTTGAGCGCGAGCTCCGCTTGCCGCTTCGCCAGCACCGGCCGCGCCATCGAAGTGCCCAGCAGATACTTGTGCTCATAGACGGCTCCGGCGCGCAGCGTCGGCCAGATGTACTCGCGCACAAACTCTTCGCGCAAATCTTCGACGTGCGCCGCTGAAGCGCCCGTGGCCAACGCTTTCTTTCGCGCCGCTTCGAGGTCTTCCTGCTGGCCGACGTCGCCGATCATGGCGATGATCTCGCACCCGTAGTTTTCCGTCAGCCAGGGAATGATGATGGAGGTATCAAGCCCTCCGGAATACGCCAAGACAACTTTCTTCGCCTTGCTCACGTTACCTCTCTTGCTTCCACGATGGCGCCCACGCGACACGAGCTTGCCGGCGGACGGCAGAGCACTTCCGCTCCGTCAACGCGACAGCCTCCGTATGAATTCGGCTGCGGCGAGTGCCGTTCCAACTTAAGCTGTCTAGATCGGTCCGCCGCAATGGAGTGTTCGGGGCGCAACAAAACGCAAGTATTCGTTCGGCGAGAAAAGTTGGAACGGTACGAGCCGGCTTCGCCGTCTCTTTGCATGAATCGCTGGGAGGACCGCTTGTGGCGCTGATTCTCATCCGCCGAGCAGCGTCTCGAGGATCGCCTTCTGGGAATACATGCGGTTTTCCGACTGATCGAGGGCGATTGATCGCGCCGAGTCCAGCACTTCAGCGGTGACTTCGTGGCCGCGGTGCGCCGGCAGGCAGTGCATGAAAACTGCGTCCGGCGCGGCCAGCGCCATCATCTCCCGGTTCACCTGAAACGGCGCAAACACATTCTCCCGCACTGCCGTCTCCGCCTCGAAGCCCATGCTCGTCCAGGAATCGGTGTACACCGCCTGCGCTCCGGCAACCGCTTCCCGCGGATCGTTCAGCAGCTCGATCTTCGCGCGCGTTTCGCGGGCCACGCGCTTTGCGTCGGCGATAATTTCCGCTGCCGGCGCGTAATTCGCGGGCGTGGCGATGCGCAGGTGCGCGCCCAGCCGCGCGCCGAGCAGTATCAGTGAATGGCAGACGTTGTTCCCGTCGCCGACATAGGCCAGCCTGAATCCCCGCAGCGCGCCGAATTTTTCTTCCAGCGTGAAATAATCCGCCAGCGCCTGGCAGGGATGAAAACGGTCGGAGAGCGCGTTGATCACGGGGATTCGGGCGTTCGCCGCCAACTCTTCGAGAACGGTCTGGTCATAGACGCGCGCGATGATGCCGTGCACCCAGCGCTCGAGATTCCGCGCCACGTCCACGACGGCCTCGCGCTCGCCGAGCCGCGCCGCCTGCGTATGGTCCAGGAAAACCGTCGCTCCGCCCATGCTCTGAATGCCGACCTCGAATGTGACGCGGGTGCGCAGCGACGGCTTCTCGAAAATCAGCGCAAAAAACTTGCCGCGCAGCGTGGCCGCGTAGCGCGCCGGGTGCGCTTTGATGTCCGCCGTCAGGCGCAGCAACTGCTTCACCTGCGCCGGGCTCCATTCCGCGCCCGTCAACATATCGTTGGCCAAAAGCAGGGGTGCCGTCAGTGTCGTCGCGGTCATGTTCACCTCGCCGCGGCGTGGGCCCCGCGGGCCCGAGCCGCCGCTCGCGCAGCCTCGGGCCCAGGGACCACTCGCGGGGTCTTGGAGAGAACCGTCTCGAAGAGACGCAGAAATTCGCGCACTTGCGCGCTGGTGATGAGGAACGGCGGCAGCAGGCGCAGAGTGAAATCGTGCGTGCAATTGATCAGCAGGCCGCGGCGCAGCGCCTCGGTGACAAACGGCCCGCCCTCCACAGATAACTCCACGCCGAGGATCAAGCCTTCGCCGCGAATCTCACGCACGAAAGAAAATTTCCTGCTGAATGTTCGTAGTCCTTCCAGCAGTTCCTGGCCGCGCGCACGAATGTTTGCAAGCAGCTTTTCGTCTTCGACGATGCGCAGAAACTCCAGCGCTACTGCGCAGGCCAGCGGCCCGCCGCCAAACGTCGTGCCGTGCAGCCCCGGGCTGATGCAGTCGGCGATCGCCTGCGTCGCGA
>QHYP01000014.1 GCA_003224195.1 Acidobacteriota bacterium
TGGGATTCGGACTTGACGAGAAGGCTGAAGAGGCCGTAAGGGCCTGGCACTTTGTGCCGGCACGCGACGCGGCAGGCCGCGGCGTGCCCGCCTGGGTGACGATCGAAGTGACTTTCCATCTCTTTTAGGAAGACTGTTGGGCGCGAGAGCTATACTGGTTGAATGATGCCTTACGAATTCCACGAGTGGGAAAATGAACTCGAGCCACAGACATCTTCGACGCGCGGCGGAGATCCACCGCGTAAGGCAACGACCACAGGCGTCCTCGATCCGCCAGTCCCTCCCAAAAGACCTCCCGGTCCGCTCCCCGCGCTGACTCCAGGGCTCTGGATGCGCCTCCTTGCAATCGTCCTTCTGGGCGGCATTGGCCTCGCAATTCTAGGTACGCTGCTGCGGTTGTTCCGATGATTTCAGACAACGGACCGGCACTCCGCCTGCTCGGCCCGCGGGTAATCTGCTAGGATGAAACGCATGCGGAAAGCATGTGGTTTTTTCTTTTTCCTTGCAATGTTCGCGTTGTGGGGCGTATTCCCGTGCCGGGCACAGAGCGCATCGGCTACGGGCGCAATCGAGTTCGACGCCCGGGTGACACCGACGGCAGCGCGGCCGGAGCCTGTCCGGCTGTTCACTTTCTATTTGCTCAGCAAGAGTTACGCAGAGATCGCGGACGAAGCCGAAGCCGCCGACGCGATGCCAGCGCGGGAGAAGTTTATCGAAGACCTGAAAGTTTCTTCGAAGCTCAAAGAATGGATGAAAAGACACGAGACCATCGATCTGGCTTCGACGGAGATCGAGCAGATGCTGACGCCGGACGACGTGGTGGACATTCCAGAGTTCCAAGATGCTTACATGACAGCGAACACCGGCGGCCTTGCGCCAGGGATGCCACGGCCAAAATACTCGGAGGCGCTGAAAACATCCCATCCCGCCAAATACGAGCGGTTGCGGCAGCAATATATTACGGCACTCAAGAAATTCGTGGCCATGAATCCGGGGACCCTAGCGGGCATCGAGGCGTACCTTGACGCCGTGAATCCCGCGCGGGGATGGAACCAATTGGCTGCGGCGCATCGCAACCGGATGGCACGGCGGGCGCCGGAAATTGCGCAGACGCGGTATCTTGTGGCGAAGACGGACACGGATTTGAACGGCCATGGTTCCCTGCTCAACGTTCCTCCGGGGATGTATTGGCTGAGCACGCTAAATCTGAATGCCGCGGCCGCCGACCTGCGGCTCCGGTGGAACGTGGAAGTGACGGTGCAGCCAGGAAGGACGACGCGAATCGAGCTCACCAACCTGAACGGAACCGAACCCTCGCAAACGGCGCGCTGACGCGGCGGAGGCCATGGGCACACCCTGGCTGTGGCTCGAATTCAATCTGTTCGTTCTGCTTGCGGTCGCGCTGGACCTCGGCATCTTTCATCGCCAGGCGCACAAGATTCGCCTCTGGGAAGCGGCCATCTGGAGCCTGACCTGGGTGGCACTTGCGGTCGTCTTTGGGCTGGGAGTCTGGCATTGGTTCGGCGAGCAAAGGGGCCTCGAATTCTTCACGGGTTATCTGATTGAGAAGTCTCTGAGCGTCGATAATCTTTTCATCTTCCTCGTCATTTTCCGCACCTTCCAAGTAGAGCCACGCTACCAGCGCCGCGTTCTGGCCTGGGGCATCCTGGGAGCGCTTGTGATGCGCGGCGCGATGATCGCCGCCGGAGCAGCGCTGCTGGAGCGATTCTCCTGGGTGCTGTACCTCTTTGGCGTGTTCCTGCTCTACGCGGGTGCGCACATGCTGCTTGCGAAAGTGAAGGAAGCGCACCCCGAGCAAAACGCGATTTTCCAGTTCGCAAGCCGGCACTTGGCGGTAACCAAGGGCTACCGCGGTGGACGCTTCTTTGTCCGCGAGGGAAGACAGCGGTTGGTCACGCCTCTTTTTCTTGTGCTGCTGGTCGTCGAGATTACCGACGTGGCGTTTGCGCTCGATTCGATCCCGGCGATCTTCGGGATCACGCGGAGTGCGTTCATCGTCTACACATCAAACGTGTTTGCGATTTTGGGGCTCCGCGCAATGTATTTTCTGCTGGCGGGCATGCTGGACTATTTCCGTTACCTGAGTGTCGGGCTGGGGCTCGTGTTACTGTTCATCGGCGGGAAGATGATTGCCGAGCCGTGGCTGCATATACCGGTCTACGCCTCGCTGCTGGTTGTGGCCGTAATTCTAGCGCTGGCGCTGGGTGCCTCGCTCATCTTGCGCAGGGCGAAAAAAGCGGATTGATCTTGTGAAGGCACTTGCATCTGCGATTGCCGCGCTGGCAAGCCGAGACGAAGCCCGCCGCGCCGCCGGTGCTGCGGAGATTTTTGAGGCGGGGCGCGCGCTTGCGGAGCCGGTCGTGCGCTCTTGGCGCAAGGATACAGAATTCGCCGCACTGATTGGCCGAGAAACACCTGCGATCACCGTTGGGCTGGCCGTCGAACCGGTCACATTCGCGATGATTCGCGCCGCGAACAGTTCGCCTCTGCTCGCGCGGGTACCGCCCGAGCAGGATGCCGCAGAATTCGAGTTGCATTTCCCCGGCGACGTTTCCCTCGACATCATTACAACAAATCAGCCGGGCAAAATGGGAGCCATCGCGCGCTATCTGACGAAATTCGGCGAAGGAATTCAACAGGTGGAATATCGAACCGAGAATGTGGACCAAGCGACAGCGATCTTACGGGAAAAGTTCGGCCAGCAAGCGGTCTATCCGGCGGCGCAGCCGGGCGCAGATGGGACACGAATGAATTTTTTCCTGGCGGCACCGACCGGCGGCGCAAAAGTATTGATCGAGCTGTACGAGGCCCCCGCAAGAATTTGACTTCGTTGTCCGGTTTCAGCTATCGCCGAAGACGGGAATCGCCGCGCCGTGGATCACCTTCGCTTCATCGCTGCACAGGAAAAGAACTACGCGCGCGATTTCCTCGGGTTTCGGCCATTTCGAGAAGTCCGCGCCCGGCATGGCTTTGCGGTTTGGTTCCGTATCGATGATGCTCGGCAACACGGAGTTGACGCGAACGCCACGGCCTTTCACGTCGGCCGCTAGGGAATCCATCATCGCGAGGGCGGCAGCTTTGGAAGCTGCGTACGCCGAAGCGCCTGCGGCGTGATCCCACGCGGACTTCGACGCCACGTTGACGATTGCCCCGCGCGCCTGGCGGAGCATGACCGGAACAACGGCGCGCGCCAGCGCATATCCCGCCCGAAGATTGAGAGCAAGCATCTGGTCAAGCGCTTTCTGTTCGAGTTCCCAGAGCCTGATGCCGCCGGTGTAACCGCCGATCGCGTTGACGAGAATATCCAGCCGGCCGTATTTCGCCATGATCGCATCCACCAATCCTCGCACGGCAGACTCGTCCGTGGCGTCGACAAGGCGGCCGTCCAATCGCGCGGAGTTTTCTCCGCTCGCGCTTTTGAGAGCCTCGAACTCCTTCTCCTGGCGACAGGTGGCGATTACCGCCGCGCCTTCTCCCAAGAACGCCAGGCTCACCGCACGGCCGAGCCCGCCGGTTCCCCCCGCGACAAGAGCAACTTTACCCGAAAAATGGATTTCCATTTCCCACCTCCCAGCACGCCCCGATATCGGGAGTGTATTCAATCCAACCGTGAAGTTGATAAAGGATTTGTGGATTTCCCGGCCGGAGACTTTCGGGGAATCCCCGCGCCTGCTCACGAGGGGCTCATTCCCCGCTCTGCTCCAACAATTTTGCAACCAGGCCGGTCCAGCCCGTCTGGTGGCTGGCGCCGATACCGGCGCCATTATCGCCATGGAAATATTCGTGAAACAGGACGAGCTCCCTCCAATGCGGATCGCTCTGGAAGATTTCGACACCACCGGCCACGGGGCGCCGACCATCCTTCCCGCGCAAGAAGATACGCGTGAGGCGCCGGGAAATTTCCGCCGCGACTTGCCATAGGTCGGCTTCCCTCTGCGAATGAGCCGGGCACTCGACCTTGAAATCCTCGCCATAGTAGTGGTGGAACTTCTGCAGAGACTCGATGAGCAGATAGTTCACCGGAAACCAGATAGGCCCGCGCCAGTTGGAATTGCCGCCGAACAGACCCGTGGTGGATTCGGCGGGCTCGTAATCCACGCGATTGACATGGCCGTTGACCGAGAGCTCGTACGGATGATCCAGGTGATAACGCGACAGAGCGCGGATTCCGTAGGGGGAGAGGAATTCGGTTTCGTCGAGCATGCGCGCGAGGACGCGCTTCAATTGCTTGCGGTTGACGAGCGACAGCAAGCGGCGGACGCCGCGCGCCGACCGCTGCGTCATTTCGATGTGCTCCGGGACATCGGGATGATTGTCGACGAACCACTGCATGCGGCGCTTGAAGCCGGGAAGACGATCCACAATTTCGGGTTCGAGCGTCTCGACGGCGAACAGCGGGATCAGCCCCACCATCGAACGGATCTTCAGGAAGTGCTGCTCGCCATGGGGGAGACGAAGGACGTCATAGTAGAAGCCGTCCTCTGCGTCCCACAGCGAAACGCTATCCCTTCCCATGTCGTTCATCGCGTGGGCGATGTTGACAAAGTGCTCGAAGAATTTGCTGGCGACATCCTCGTAGGCGGGATCCTCCTTTGCAAGCTCGAGCGCAATCGCAAGCATATTCAGGCAATACATGCCCATCCAGCTTGTACCGTCGGATTGCTCGAGATGCCCGCCGGTGGGGAGCGGCGCGGAGCGGTCGAAAACTCCGATGTTATCGAGGCCCAGGAAGCCGCCCTGGAAGATGTTCATACCTTCGGGATCTTTGCGATTGACCCACCAGGTAAAGTTGAGGAGAAGCTTGTGGAAGACTCTTTCGAGAAAGGCGCGGTCGGCGGTGCCGCGGAGGCGCCGCTCGATCTTGTAGACGCGCCAAGCAGCCCAGGCGTGCACCGGAGGATTGACGTCGCTGAAGGACCACTCATAAGCGGGAAGCTGGCCGTTTGGGTGCATGTACCATTCGCGGAGAAGCAGGATGAGCTGGTCTTTGGCGAAATCCGGGTCAACGAGCGCCAGGGGAATGCAGTGAAAAGCGAGGTCCCACGCCGCGTACCAGGGATACTCCCACTTGTCGGGCATGGAGAGAACGTCCTCGTTATACAGATGCGTCCAGTCCTTGTTGCGGCCGTTCCAGCGATCCTCCGGAGGGGCGGGACCGGCGGGGTCGCCTTCCAGCCAGGTGCGCACGTCATAATGATAAAACTGCTTCGACCAGAGCATTCCAGCAAAAGCCTGACGCATGACCTTTTTCGCGTTTTCGGAGAGGTGTTTCGGGATGCGGGACGCGTAGAATTCTTCCGCCTCGGCGATGCGCTTGGTAAAGAGAGCGTCAAATCCGGCGCCGAAGTCGTTGGTACCAGGCACTCCGGCCTCATATTCAGCATGCCCCGGAGCGGTGATCGTGCCGACCATGGGCGAGCCGGGGTCCATGCCCGCGAGCGGTTCCACGTCGCTAAGGCGAAGTTTGATGGTTGCATCTTCGCCTGCCCCCAACTGAAGGCGGTGGTACGCGGCGAGCTTGGTGCCTTGCTGTGCGGGATTGACGGCGTCTTTTCTGTCGCGGATGACAAACTCGTGAAAAGCATCTTTGACGTACGGAGTGCGGTTGGGCGTGCCGAGGACTCTCTGGCGGTTGGTTTCGTTCTCGGTAAAGAGCAGTTCGGGAGCTCCCGCGCAGAGCAGCCAACGTTTTCCGTACTGAAAGTGCTCGAGTTCGACGCAAGCGCACCCGGGCACTGACGCCGCGCGCTTGGCACTGGGCCGGCGGAGGTCTCTTCCCCAGGACCACGTGTTGCGAAACCACAACGAAGGCAGCAAGTGTAGTTCTGCGGTTTCCGGCCCGCGATTGAAGACCTTGATGCGAACCAGGATGTCTTCTACGTCCGCCTTGGCATACTCGACGAAAATATCGAAATAATGGTTCCCGGCAAAAATGCCCGTATCGAGCAGCTCGAACTCCGGCGCGCCCCTCCCCCGGCGGCGGTTTTCTTCGACCAGCCACGCGTAGGGATATTCCTTCTGAGAGTATTTGTAGAGGTACTTCATGTAAGCGTGCGTGGGAGTCGAATCGAGGTAGAAATAGTATTCCTTTACGTCCTCGCCGTGATTCCCTTCGTTACCTGTCAGACCGAAGAGCCGTTCTTTGAGAATGGGGTCTTTACCGTTCCAGAGGGCAATTCCGAAACAGATATGTTGATGGCGGTCGCTGATGCCCGCGAGACCATCTTCGCCCCAACGATAAGCACGCGAGCGGGCATGGTCGTGCGGGAAATACTCCCAGGCCGTTCCGCCCGGGCTGTAGTCCTCACGCACCGTACCCCACTGCCGCTCGGAAAGATAAGGCCCCCAGCGTTTCCAGTGCTTCTGACGCTGCCGCGCTTCCTCAAGTCGCCCGTCTTCCGTCGTCTGTATTCGCGGCATGGGTCGGTGACGCTCGACCAAGCATTCAACCTTTACCGGCATCCGTCAAGAAGATGCGCAGAAATTGGAAGAAGATTCGTTCCGCGAGAAGTACCTGCGGA
>QHYP01000401.1 GCA_003224195.1 Acidobacteriota bacterium
TTGTCGCCGTAGTGAATGAGGCGCTGGTTCGAAAATCCTTTCCCAACCAGAACCCGCTCGGCAGGACAATCTTTTGTACGTTCGATTCTGATCAGGGCATGACGATCATCGGTGTAGTCGGTGACGTGCGGCAGCGTGGCCCGGAGCGTGAACCGATGCCGGAGTGCTACATGACCTACGGGCAGCACGCGTTTAACGGATTGAGCCTTGTCGCGCGGACCACAGGCGATCCAAACGCGCTTGCGGGAACATTGAGGCACCTGGTGCGCGAGAGGTCGCCGGATGTCCCGATGAAGTTCATGACGATGGAGGCCGTACTTTCGGAGAACGTTGCTGTGCCCCGGTTCCGCACGCTGTTGTTTGCGGTCTTCGCCGGGCTGGCCGTGTGGCTCGCCATGGTTGGTGTCTATGGAGTAATGGCCTACGCCGTGGGCCAACGGTCGAACGAGATCGGCCTGCGGATAGCTTTGGGCGCCAGCATGAGTTCCGTGCTTCGGCTCATCCTCGGCCAAGGGCTCGCCCTCGCGGGTCTCGGCTTGGCTCTAGGTTTGGCCGCGGCGGTTGCCAGCACACGACTGCTTACGGGCATGCTATTCCGCGTGCAGCCGAACGATCCTGTGGTGTATCTGGCCGTGGCGGTTCTGCTGGGTATCGTGGCCCTTGTTGCCAGCTATGTTCCGGCGAGGCGCGCATCCAAAATCGATCCACTGACTGCAATAAGACAGGAATAGAGGAGAGATCATGAAAAAGTCATGGATGATGTCAGTCCGCAATTTTGCCTTCTGGCTCCATCTGGCTGTCGCGTCAGTAGCGTCCGCTCAGACCGTTGATCAGTTGATTCCGCATAAGGTAAGACTGGAGTCCGCCGAGTACCTCGGCAAACACGCCGTAAAGATAACGGAAGATGGCCAGGTTGCCGATGGTGAGGCATACGCGATCGTGAAGGGGTCCGCCTTTCACAACGGCGCGATCGACGTGGAACTGGCGGGGCGTCCCGCTACTGGAGCCGGCGGCGGCGCGCGCGGTTTCATTGGAATTGCCTTCCGTCTTCAGGACGGCCAGTACGAGTACATCTATCTGCGTCCCACCAACGGTCGGGCGGATGATCAAATCCGCCGTAATCATTCCACGCAGTACGGGTCGCACCCGAAATTCGGCTTCGCGGAACTCCGCCGGCAGTCGCCGGAGAAGTACGAGAGTTACGTGGACCTGGAGCCGGGCGTTTGGACGCGCTACCGCATCATGGTCGAAGGCACGAAGGCACGCCTATATGTGCACGGTGCCAGCCAGCCCTGTCTGATTGTGAATGATCTCAAACTCGGTGATGCCTCGGGCGGCGTGGCCCTCTGGATCGGTCCGGGCACCGAGGGCTACTTCAGCGGTCTCGAGATTAAGGCCGCCAAGTAGTTGCACGCGGAAACTCGGACCCCTGACGAATCCTTACCTCCAGGGCGGTTGGCGTTACGCTTGGGACTCGCCGCCGATATGCCGGTCGGCGTACTATTAGTTGGGCGGAAGAGAACGGGTGGGAACTCACATGACTGAACCGGAAATCTCTAGCGTCTCGCCGTTCTTCATCGTGCATGACGGCGTAGCAGCGCTTTCGTTCTATCGTGATCAGCTCGGGTTTGATATCACGTATCGCGAGCCCGCTGATGACCCCTTCTTCGGTATTGTGCGCCGCGGCGGTGCGATGATCATGCTCAAGAGCGTTGGTGTAGCTCCGCTTCCCAACTACAAGCGAGAACCAGCGGCCCGTTGGGACGCCTACCTTTACGTTCCTGATCCGGATGCACTGGCCGCAGAGTTTGCCTCGCGCAACGTCAAGTTTTCGGAACCACTCAAGGACACGCATGATGGTTTGCGTGGATTCGAACTCAAGGACGCGGACGGCTACGTCCTGTTTTTCGGTCGTCCTCGGTCCTAAGGCTCGTTTCGATGTGCGCTAATGCATCGTCAGGCAGGTCGCGCCCAACAACGCGCTGGCGGGTGGCGCTCGGCTATTGACAATCCCGCGCTGATCGAGGCAGCCTTCTGATGCTGCGTAAGGCGCATCGGTGCAGATCGAAAGGGCAACGCCCACCTACGGTAAGTAAACACCACTGCGCCTATGCCGAATATCGAAAACCTCAAAAAGCAAGCCAAACAGTATCTGCGCTGGCATCGTGAACGGTACTATCCCGTCGCAGCCCAAATCAGGGCCGCGTTACCCCGATTTCGCCACGTCGGGGACGTACAGATATTGGAGTCAAGCTTCAAGCTCGCCGACGCTCAGGAGTTTCTCGCACGGCAAATGGGGTTCGACGGGTGGCAGGCGCTCAAATCAGGAGCAGATGCCATGACCGATGAACCCAGACAGACGACGCCACGTCCCATTCTCAGCTCAATCTCGGCACAACTCTTCGTTGCGAACATCAGGATTTCCTGCGATTTCTATACAAACAAGCTCGGCTTCGCGGTCGAATTCATCTATGGCGATCCGCCATACTACGGGCAGGTCATCCGCGACAATGCACGACTCGCGTTGAGGCTGGTCTTCGAACCTGTGTTCGTCGGCAATGTTCGCAGGCGCGAACATCTCCTCTCCGCATCAATCACGGTTGACACCGCGAACGAAATCAAACAGCTATTTCTGAGTTATCAGGCTGCAGGAGTCTCCATCCATCAGGCACTTAAGAAGGAGCCATGGGGTGCCAGAACCTTTATAGTCTCGGATCCAGATGAGAATCTCATCCTCTTTGCTGGCCCGGCAGCCGACTGAACTACTCCGAT
>QHYP01000015.1:0-6466 GCA_003224195.1 Acidobacteriota bacterium
GAGCGCGCTTCTTTTCGTCTTCGCTGATTTTCTTCTCCTTTTCGAGTTTGTCGATGGCTTCCTTGATGTCGCGCCGGATGTTGCGCACTGCCGTGCGGTGATTCTCGAGCACCTTGTGGAGCAGCTTCACCAAATCCTTGCGCCGTTCTTCCGTGAGCGCTGGGATCGGCACACGAATCACTTTTCCATCGTTCATCGGATTGAGGCCGAGGTCGGACGCGCGGATGGCCTTGTCAATAAGCTGCGCCGCGCCGGGATCCCACGGCGAGATCACGATCATCGTTGGCTCCGGCACAGAAAGCGTGCCGAGCTGATTGATGGGCATCGGCGTCCCGTGGTAGTCCACGCGGATGTGGTCCAGCAGCGACACGTTCGCGCGCCCGGTGCGCAGCGTCGCGAGCTCCTTCCGAAAATCCTCCACGGCCTTTTCCATGCGCGTTCTGGCCTGCGCCATTGCGTCTCTCGTATTCGCAATCGTCATCATCGCCTGCTCCGGTGGCACCCCGAATGAAATGGATAGGATCCCGGAAGCCGCGCTCGATCGCTCCGGCGGTTCATTCCGGCGAAATCGTTGAACCCACGCGCTCGCCCATCACGACTCGCTTGAGGTTGCCGGGCACGTTCATGTTGAAGACCACGATCGGCATTTTGTTGTCCATGCAGAGAGAAATCGCCGTCGCGTCCATCACCTTCAGGCCTTTCTGCAGCACGTCCGCATAACTGATCTTGGAAAAGAATTTTGCGCTCGATACCTTTTCCGGATCGGCGTCGTAGATACCGTCCACGCGCGTCGCCTTCAAGATCACCTGCGCCTTGATCTCCATCGCGCGCAATGCCGCGGCCGTGTCCGTCGAAAAGTATGGGTTCCCAGTGCCGGCGGCAAAGATGACCACGCGGTCCTTCTCGAGGTGCCGGGTCGCTCGGCGCCGGATGAGCGGCTCCGCCACTTCGTGCATCTCGATGGCCGTCAGCACGCGAGTGAACACCTCCTGTTTTTCGAGCGCATCCTGCAGGGCCAGGCTGTTGATCACCGTGGCTAGCATGCCCATATAGTCGCCGGTCGCGCGGTCGATTTCGAAGCCTTTCTGGCGGGCTCCGCGGAAAATGTTCCCGCCGCCGACGACGATGGCCACCTGCACGCCGAGCTCGCGGATGTCTTTCACTTCGCGCGCAATCGCAGCGATCGTTTCACCATGAATGCCGAATCCGTCGGGTCCCTGCAGCGATTCACCGGAAAGTTTCAATACAATCCGTCGAAAGACCGGTGTGGCTTTCCGCGGCGCCGGGCGCGCCGCCACACTCGCCTCTTTCATTTTTCCTCGCATTCGGTTGGGCCGGCCTCGCGCAAAAATCCCCGGAATTGTAACAAAGAACGCCTTCGCCCGCACGACGGCGGCGGGGCCGTAAACAAAACGGGCGCTCCGGCGAAATCGGAACGCCCGTCGGCCTTCCTTATTTCTTGTGTGCCGCTCAAGCAGGGTCCGCGGCTGGTGTGTCGCCGCTGCTGCCCGAACCTGGGCCCGGCGTTCCCGTCACCTCACCCACCTTGAAGCGCACGAACCGCTTCACCGTGATGTTCTCGCCCAGCTTCGCGATGCACTGGTTGATGAGCTCACCGACCGTGAGCGACTCGTCCTTGATGAAGTGCTGCTCGTAGAGGCACGTCTCCTCATAGAACTTCTCCATCTTGCCCCCGACGATCTTCTCGATCACCGGCTCGGGTTTCCCAGTGGCCCGCGCCTGCTCCCCGTAGATCTCCCGCTCCTTCTCGAGCATATCCGGCGTCACATCTTCGCGGCGGACGTACCGCGGTTCGAGCGCGGCGATGTGCATCGCCACGTCGTGGCACAGTTGCTGGAACGCCTCCGTGCGCGCAACGAAGTCCGATTCGCAATTCACTTCCACAATCACGCCGATCTTTCCGCCGGCGTGGATGTAGCTCGCCACGAGCCCTTCGGTGGCCTCGCGCGTCGCCTTCTTCGCGGCCATGGCCTGTCCCTTCTTCCGCAGGACGTTGATCGCCTTCTCGATGTCTCCGCCCGCTTCCACCAGAGCGGCGCGGCAGTCGCTGAATCCCGCGCTAGTGCGCTTGCGCAGTTCTTTCACCAGCAGTGCAGGAATTTGCATGGCTTGTGGCTTCGTGCTCATCCTGATTCCCTTTTCCTCAGATTTCCTTACCTCCTGGTTTGGGTTACAGAAACGGCCCGCCCCGAGCGGCTCAGGGCGGGCCCGTCAGGGCGCAAGAGGCGCGCCGGCTAGCGCTTCGCGTCCTCGTCGTCGGGCGGCACGGTGGACTCGGCCTCGAGATCCACGAAGTCGCCTTCCTGTTTTTCATACTGCTCGTACGCGCTCGTATCGACGAATTCGACTTGTTCGGCAAGAGCCTGGTCACTGGCAGCCTTCTGATCGGCCACCTGCGTCTGCTCGTAGGCCGCGCGGCCCTCGATCACCGATTCCGAAATCTTCGTGGTGAACAGCCGGATGGCACGGAGCGCGTCGTCGTTTCCAGGGATGATCCAGTCCACCGCGTCCGGGTCGCAGTTCGTGTCCACCACCGCGACCACGGGAACGCCCATGCGCCGCGCCTCCTTGACAGCGATCTCTTCCGCGTTCGAGTCGATCACAAACATCGCATCCGGAAGTTGCGCCATGTTCTCGACGCCTTCGAGGTTTTGATGCAAATGCTTCATTTCGCGCTCCAGCCGCGCGTGCTCCTTTTTGGAAAGCTGGTCCATCCGGCCGTCTTCGGTCATGGCCTTCAGCAGCTTCAGCCGCTTGATGGATTTTTGCAGCGTCGCCCAGTTCGTCAATGTTCCACCGAGCCAGCGGTGGTTCACGAAAAACGCGCTGCAGCGCTTGGCCTCCTCCGCGATGGCTTCCTGGGCCTGGCGTTTCGTCCCGACAAACAAAATCGTCTTGCCCTGCGTCGTAAGATCGCAGACGAAGCGGCTTGCTTCGCGAAACATTTTGAGGGTTTTCTGCAGGTCAATGATGTGGATCCCGTTGCGCTCGCCGAAAATGTATTCCTTCATTTTCGGATTCCAGCGCCGCGTCTGGTGGCCGAAGTGGACCCCGGCCTCCAGCAACTCTTTCATCGTAATTTCAACTGCCAATGATCCTCCTTAGTGGATTGCCGTTTGCGGCCGCGGCGGAGATGCCGCCGCAACAGAACGGCCTTTTTGCCGGCGCCTTGCCGGCCGTGAATTTGGGGGGCACACTAACGTCTGCCCGCCACACCCTTTAACGCTTGGTGAACTGGAAGCGCTTTCGCGCCCCCTTCTGCCCGTACTTCTTGCGCTCCTTCATGCGCGAGTCGCGCGTTAAAAAGCCGTTCTTACGCAACGCCGGTCGCAGCTCCGGATTGAACCGCGCCAGAGCGCGCGCAAGACCCATGCGCACCGCGCCGGATTGCCCGCCGATGCCCCCGCCGTGCGCCGTGACCATCACGTCCACCTGGTCCGCCGTGTTGGTGAACTTCAACGCCTCGATCGCCGCGTGGTGCCAAGCGTGATTCGGAAAATATTTGTCCACGGTTCGCCCGTTCACCGTGAACTTCCCGGATCCTGGACGCAAGAACACGCGCGCCACGGCTTCCTTCCGGCGCCCCGTGCCCAGAAACCACGTTTTCGGCCCGCCCGTGACAGGTGTTTCCGTTGACCGCTGTGCGGTCACACTTGCCAAATCACTCAACTTTCCTCCTCACACTTTGCGCCCGCGGGATTTCCTTCTCGGGAAGAAAACCGCTACGTGCGGAAAAATCTTCTTCGCGAACTACATCGACAAAGCTTGAGGCTTTTGCCCCGAATGCCGCGCCAGCCCGCTTGCGTCGCGATACACGCGGAGCTTTTTCGCCCGGCGCGCCCGCAGCTTATTCTTGGGCAACATGCCCAGAATAGCCTCGCGCACCATCCAGTCGGCGCGCTGCGGACGAATCCGCCGCGCCGGCACGGCCTTCAACCCGCCCGGATAGCCGCTATGCGAGTAATAAATTTTCTGTTCGAGTTTATTCCCGGTCAGCCGGACCTTGTCCGCATTGATCACGATCACGTGATCGCCCGAATCCAGATACGGCGTAAACGTCGGCTTATCCTTGCCGATCAGCACGCGCGCCACGCGCGTCGCCAGCCGTCCCAGTACCTGGTCGGTGGCGTCCACAATGAACCAGGCCGCGCCCCTCTTGAGCGCTTCGGCTTCTTCTCCTTTGGCTACGTACGTCGTCATTCGCCCAGTGACACCCTTCCCCGCAAAGACAAACATTAATCTTAGAGTATGCCCCATGCCTTGTCAACGCGCTTAGCGAGCCTCGCATCCAACGAAAATGATAGGCTTACGCGAGCTACAAGTCTGACTGCCCGCTCAAAAAAGGGGGGCTTTGCCATGGGTAACTTCGTACGGCCGCTCATTGCTCTTCTTCTTTCGGAACTCCTAATTCTTCTCCCCGTCGCGCCTTCCGCGCAAGCGCCCGCGCCGCAACCCGCGCCCCGAACCCGCCCGCGCAAGCCCGCAGGTGATACCTGCCGCACGCTGCATTGCTATTTGAGCAAGTCGTATCTCGACCTCTTCGAGCTCTCTCCTCATCTCGAATTCAGCGCCTCGGAATACGCCGCCGAGAAACAGGCGCTTGAAGAGGGCCGCAAGTCCTGCGTGGGCACCTTCAAGGCCCGCGCCAAGGAATATGGCCAACAGTTGGACAACCAGCAGAAACAGTTGAAGCTCGTGAGCGCCAAAGCGAACGACGACGAGCGCCATAACCTCCACTGCGACATCCAGAGCCTCCGCGCAAAAAAGACCGAAGCGGAGATGCTTGCCAATCACGGCATCCCTACCGCGTACGATAATATGCAAGCCAAATTGCAACTCATCCAGCAATGGCCTGCGGAGCGCCGCCAGATCCTCGCGCAAATCGCTGACGGCTCCTACAACAAGCGCCGCTGGGGCGACACCAAGGACATCGGCTTTCGCGAAATCACCCCCGGGCAGGAAAAGGACATCAAGGCCGGCCAGGACATCATCAAAGAGATGAAAATGCGCGGCCTGATGCCGCACGACCTCGACAACAAGGAAATCCAAAACTACGTGGACTCTGTGGCGCAGCGCGTTGCGCAGCATTCGGACCTGCACATTCCCCTGCATGTCACCGTGCTCGATTCCAAGGAAATCAACGCATTCGCTCTGCCGGGCGGAAATCTTTTCGTGGAACGCGGCCTGCTCGGGGCGGCGGACGATGAATCCGAGCTTGCCGGCGTGATCGGTCATGAAATCGCCCACGACGTGGCGCGCCATTCGCACAAGATGATGGTGCGGGCGACGATCGCCGGTATTTTTTTCCAAACCGCCGAAATAGCGGCCCTCGTGTTGACGGGCGGAGTCGCGAGCATCGGCTTGGCTTACGCGCTCGAGTACGGCTTCAGTGGGCTCGGCTTGCTCCTGGACCTGCGGCTTCTCGGCGTGAGCCGCGAATACGAACTCGAGGCCGACCAGCTCGGCATTCAATACGCGTGGAACAGCGGGTATGACACCAGCGGCTTCATTCGCTTCTTTGACAAAATCGCCACGAAAGAAGGCTACGCCCGGGGCATGAGCTGGTTCCGCACGCACCCCCCTTTTTACCAGCGCATGGTGGACGCGGAGCGTGAAATCATGTTCCTGCCCAAGAAACCGGACACGATCGTGCAAACTTCCGAGTTCGAGCAGATGAAGAAGACCCTTGCCCCGCTCACCGCCCAGGCGGACAAAGATCAAAAGGACAAGCCCAGTTTGCTGATGCCGGAGAAAGGGTGTCCCGAGCCGCAAAAAGTCGAATTTAAACCCGGCGAGTCCATAGATAGGATCTGCAGCAATGGCGGTCTGCATTAGCCGGGCAACCCTTTCGCGCCCTTTGGGCTCGTTTCATTGGCTGGGGATATTTGGCTCCAGGATGAGGGGATGGAGGGAGCTCATCTTTTTTTGTTTCGTATCTACGGCGGCTGGCGCTATAATCCGACCGTGAGGGTTTTTGGCTGAGCCTCACCCTTGCCCCGGGCCTGCCAATTCGGCAACCTTTGCCGGTTCTTTTCCCAGTCCTGCGCCGTCCGAAGCGCGCGCCGAAAATTTCACGATTCCCTCAGTGGACGTGAACATGGAACGCCGCAACTTTTCAAGAAAAGCGACGGACGAATTCGCGTTTGTCCAACTGGATCGGGAAAACGGAGGAACGGTGCTGAACGTCTCCGAGGGAGGCCTTCGTTTTCAAGCCAACGCCCCGGTTCATCCAAACGGGCCGATCTATATCTGGTTTTGGCTCAACGTCGGCGATCGCATCGAAGCCGTCGCGGAACGCATGTGGAGCGATGACGCCGGAAAGGAGGGTGGTCTGCGGTTCACTCGCCTCGCTGAAGACGCTCGCAGGCAGATTCGGTTCTGGCTTGAGCATTCCACCTTGCCGGGCACGCCGGCGGAAGTTGCCCCGTCGCCGCGCGCGCCGGCC
>QHYP01000015.1:6587-11315 GCA_003224195.1 Acidobacteriota bacterium
CTCACGGAAACGACCCACGCTTCCGTCAGCCGAGGAAGTTGCGGCGGCCCCTTGGCCACAAGAGGTGCCGCCCGCGGGCCGCGAAGTGCGCCGCGCCTCTTGGGGTCATGATGGGACCGGTCTTGCCCGCGAGATTGCGCCTGCCCCCTGGCGGCCCGAGGAAGCTCGCCCTCCCCGCAAGGCGCCATCGACGCCGTTGTCTCTCCTCTCGGCCACTCCGGACAAACCAGAGCCGGAACACGACGATTCAGCCGAACTGATCCCCATGCAGCAATACCAGACAAGATCCCGGCTGCACTTCTTTCGGGGCTTTTTCGTCGGGGTTCTGTTGTCCGCGCTGGCGGCCGTGCCTGTCTACGTGATCCTGATGCGCCATGCGGACGGCACTGCCTCGGCGCCTGCGGCCGCCGCCAGTTCTTCGGCGCAAAACCAACCGCGAGACGTAGCGGCTCCTCCGGCTGATCCGCCGAGCTCTTTTTCTTCCGGCAAATCGAACAAGGGCATCCCCGCGGTCCGCGACGCGAAAATCGCCGCAGGGCCCGCGCCCGTTTTCCCGCAATCGCGCCCGCGAAATCCTGAGCCCACTTCCGGCAGTCCAGCCGGGGCAGGAATTGGCTCAAATCTGTCTCGCCCGATATATGATCTGCGGACGCCGGCGCGCGCCGTCAATGAGTCGCAGCCCGGCAAAATGACGCCGGAGCGTCTGTGGGCTGCGGTCCAGCAAGGCAACCCTCGCGCGGAAGTGGCGCTTGCCGATCTCTATCTCCGCGGCGACGGCGTTCCGAAGAATTGCGATCAGGCGCGTGTCCTGCTGATTGCCGCCGCGCAGAAACACAACGCGGAGGCCGTCAAGAGGCTCCAGCAACTGAACGAGCAAGGCTGCCCCACCGACTGAGGACGCGGCCTCTATCGCATAGTGGCGGATTTGGCGTCCGCCTTTCGTCTCTTCCCCTGCTCTCATCTGTACCAAACTTCGGTACAATGGCTACGGTTCGCGTTGCGCGCGCGGGTCGGCCGCTTGCGGAGTTTACCCCGACTTGTCGGGGCGGCCGCCAAGAACAGGGAACGTTCGTGATTCATCGCCACGTCTTCCACAACGAACAGCTTCTTCCGATCGAGAAGGTTCGCCTCTCGCCCGGCCAGGCGGGACTCATTTGCGGCTGGGGTATCTTCACCACGGTTCGCATCGTCCAGGGAGAAGCCTTCGCCTACGAGCGCCACTGGCGCCGCCTCGAAAAGGACGCGGGCGTCATTCGCCTCCCCATGCCGTATTCTGCTGCTCGCGTCCGCGTCCATCTTCAGGACGCGATTCGCGCCAATTCCGTCAGCGAGGGCTGCGCGCGCATCTATCTTGTGTACAACCAGGTGGGATTCTGGCGCAGCGACGAGAAAGTTCCCGAAACCGACCTGATTATTTACACCTCTGGCTTACCCGCGTACCGCGAGCCCGTGCGCCTCGGTCTACGCGAGCAAGGACGCCATGCCGGCTCCCCTCTCGCCGGCGTAAAATCCATTTCGTGGCTGCCTAATGTCTGGGCCGTTGCCGAGGCGAATCGCGAAGGCTTCGATGAAGTCGTCTTGCTCAACGAGCGCGGCGAAGTGGCCGAATGCACGGCGGCGAACATCTTTGCCGTGAAAGACGACAAAGTTCTTACTCCGCCGCTCAGCTCGGGATGTCTGGAAGGAATCACGCGCGGGATTCTATTTGAGCTGGCCGCCGAAGCCGGAATCTCGGTAAGAGAACAAACACTTCGGCCCGAAGATCTCTTCGCCGCCGACGAAGTTTTCATTACCTCAACGAATCGCAATCTGCTCGGCGTTGGCGAAATCGTCGGCCGCCAATTTGCGGCCGCGCCCGGCCCGGTCACGCAAAAACTCGAAGAAACCTTCGCCGCCTACGTCACCGACTACATCACCCGCCGCCTCGCCGCCTCTTCCGCTTCACGGTGACGGCAGGGAATCGATCGCACGCAGCGAAACCAAGCTCTCCCTCGGCGCGGCTTTTCTCGTAGCGTGCTACAATCACGACAACCAGAAAGCCTATGCCGGACGCCCAGATTTCCGCTCTCGCCGAAGCGGTCCTCGAAGTGATTTCGCCGGACGGTTCGCGGCGCTTCGTGCGCATCGCGCAATCGCCGCTGCTGATCGGCCGCGGCGCGGAAACCGGCAATCACATCCAGCTCTCCGATCGCCGCGTCTCGCGGCAGTGCGCCGCCGTCGTTTATGAAGGCGGGCGCTTCTATCTCGAAGACCGCGGCCAGCGGCGCGGCCTGTTCGTCAACGGGGAAAAGATCGAGAGCCGGCAGCTCGAAGCCGGCGATGTGATCTCCTTCGGCCTCGAAGACTCCTACGAAATCGTGTTTCGCCCCACGGGGGAAGAAGAATCCCTCCCCAATCTTCTCTCGCGCATTGAGAGTATCACCACGGCGGATTCACCCGCCGGCGGCCTGCGCAAGCTGAATCTGCTTCTCGAAGCCACAGCGCTCCTGCACTCTCAGCTTCCGCTCGACTCCGTTCTCGGAACGATGCTCGATCACACCATCGACGTCACCGACGCCGACCGCGGCGCCTTACTCGTTCCCGACGTTTCGGGCACGTTGCAGGTGCAACTGGCCCGGCGGGCGGGAGGTAGGCGCCTGCAGCCGGAAAGCATCACGCCGAGTTTAACCGTCGTACACATGGCTCTCAGCCGACAATCCGCCATCATCACAGAAGATGTAGCCTTGGCCGACGCCGATCTCCAAGCCGCGCGCAGCGTTGTCGCACAGCAGTTGCGCGCTGTCGTCGTCATCCCGCTTTATTCGAATCCGCGCGCAACCTCCGCCGAATCCGCGATCGCGGACCGCGTCGACCCCGCTCGGAGCGGGGTCGCGAATAGCGTTGACCGCTCCAAGGTCACTGCTAACAAGAACACCTTCCTCGGCGTCTTGTATCTCGACAGCCGGCGGCCGGCGGCGTTTTCCAAGCTCGACCGCCAGATTCTCGATGCTTTGGCCTTTGAAGCCGCCAGCGTCCTGGACAACGCGCGGCTTGTGGAGCGCGAGCGTGAACGCCAGCGCCTCGAGCAGGAATTCAGCATCGCGCGCGATATCCAGCAGGCCATGTTGCCGCACGGCTTTCGCGATTTTCCGCACTTGCGCGTCCGCGGCTGCAATTTCCCCTGCCACACCGTCGGCGGCGATTACTTCGACGTCTTTCCGCTCAGCGAAGATCGCACCGCGTTTCTGATTGCGGACGTCAGCGGGAAAGGGCTTGGAGCGGCGCTCCTGACCACCATGCTGCAGGGCGCGCTTTCCGGCATGACGTTCGGCTCCGACCCGGCTCGCGTGATCCAGCATGTCAACCGGTTTCTTTGCGAGCACGCGGAAGTGGGCCGTTACGCCACCATGTTTTTCGGCATTCTCGACCGGGAGGGGCGCCTCGAGTTCATCAACGCGGGGCATCCCTCGCCAATCTTGCTTCGGAAGGGAGTGGCGGAAGCGCCCTTCACGGAGGGCTCGTATCCCGTCGGGCTCGTTCCGGACGCGCAATACGTCTGCGCGCGCGTCAAGCTCGAGCCGGGCGACACGCTCGTCTTATTCAGCGACGGTGTGACGGAAGCGATGGATCCCGATGAGCAACTTTATGGCGCGACGCGCTTGCGCGAGGCGCTTTGCGGGAAAATCAGCGAGCCGCTCGAGCAGATTCAGAAGTGTATCCTCGAATCCGTGGAGAACTTTACGCGCGGCGCACGCCAAGCCGACGACTTGACGATGCTGCTGGTCCGCTATCTCGCCGCTTCTGCGACCGCCGGCGCCTCACCGGTTCAATCCGCCTCGGCCGCCGAAGCTACCGCCACCGGCACATAAGTTTTGGCAGGGTTCGCTATCACCTTTTTAGCCCGACCGCCCGACGCCGGTTCTGTCCTTCCCGGCCACTACAGAACTTTGACTTGACTTCCGCAGCGATAAAGTCTATCTAGTCCCCGTTGTATCCGCTTGCCCTGCGCTCCTTGCGGAAAGGGGGGCCTGTGCAACCAACCCGCCGTGACTTCCTGAAGCTGACCACCGTGGGGGGTGTCGCCGCCGCGGTGTTCGGCTTCGACCTTAAGCCTGCGTACGCGCAGCTTCGCACGCTGCGGATTGCCCGCGCGAACGAGACGCGCTCCACCTGCCCATACTGTTCGGTGAGCTGCGGCGTCATCATCTACACGATTGGGGACCGCGCGAAAAACGTTACGCCGCAGGTCGTCCACGTCGAAGGCGACCCCGACCATCCCATCAATCGCGGTACTCTGTGCCCGAAGGGCGCTTCTCTGGAGCAGGATATTTTGAACGACCGCCGCCTTCTCAAACCGCAAGTGCGCCGGCCCGGCTCCGAACATTGGGAGGATATCTCCTGGGACGACGCCATCGGCGAGATCGCTCAGCGCGTGAAAAAGACGCGCGACGAGACGTTCATCGAGAAGGACGCCGCCGGACACACGGTCAACCGCCTTGAATCCGTCGCCTTCACGGGCGGCTGCACCGATACAAATGAATTCAACTACCTCGTCGTCAAAACGATGCGCAGCCTGGGGGTCGTACACTTAGAAAACCAGGCGCGAGTTTGACACGGCCCCACGGTCTCAAGTTTGGGACCAACATTCGGACGCGGGGCGATGACCAATGGGTGGATCGACATCAAGAATACCGACTTGATGTTGATCATGGGCGGCAATCCCGCGGAGAACCATCCCTGCGGCTTCAA
>QHYP01000016.1 GCA_003224195.1 Acidobacteriota bacterium
TAACCCGTGACTGCATCATGATGGGGACGAAGAGTTTGGGCGAGCGTCCGAGTTCGACGCCGTCAAAACCCGGCTGTGCAACGCCGACAACGGTCATCTTGTAATTGTTCAGCAGCAGGTCCTTGCCGACGATACCGGGGTCGCTGGCAAAGCGAGTGCGCCAGAAGTCGTAATTGAGGACGATGTATGGATGCCCGCTGGGAACGCTATCGTCATCAGGGGTAAAGAGACGGCCGAGAAAGGGGCGGACCCCAAGAACAGAGAAGTAAGTACCAGAGACCATTTCGAGTTGCACTAGTTCGGCCTGGCCGCCAAACGTGAGGCTCGCGGAGTACGGAAAGCGGCAAAACATATCCGAGAAGACTTCGTTGTGATCTCGAAAATCACGGAACATGGGGTGGGAAATGGCGTTGCCGCCCCAGTTGCTGCCATAGTGGCGCCCGCGCATCGTGAGCAGTATGAGCTGCTGGGGATCCTTGACGGGCAGAAGCCGCAACAGGACCTGATCGAGGAGAGTGAAAATAGCGGTATTCGCGCCTATGCCTAGAGCCAAGGTCAGAACGGCCACAGCCGTGAAACCGGGAGTGCGCGCGAGCATGCGGAAGGTGTACTTCAGATCGCGAAGGACAGTATCAAGCCAGCCGGTGACGCTCATGCGGCGTGGGCCTTCATTGCCGGTTTTGGTCACAGGAATCCCCCGGGCAGCTAGAGGTAGAGACGAAGAAAGTCGCCAAAAGTTTGATGAAAGTACGAAAAGATTCGTGGGCTGTGGGGCGAATGCAGGACGAAAACACTCGTAAGATATCGCACGATCCGTCCAGAGGACGAAATTTAGTCAGCGCTGGTTGTGGCTACCTTATGAATGTCAAGGCCATGCGCGCTTTGTTTAATGAAATCGGGCGTTTGCGCCCAGGAACAGGATCGCCTCGTCCGAGCTCTGGTCGAATCACGGGCAAACCGGAAGTTATGCCTCCGGGTTGGCGGATTGCTCCCGATAAACGCGCTTGCATGGACTAATTGGGGCAAACTGCCCGGTTGGCTGGCAACCCAGAACTTATCCAGAAAACGGGGTTGTGGGAAATGAAGCAACGCGCTGGTGTCCGTCGGACGTGTAACGGTCGGAGAATATCCCGAGCGCAACGATCTTACCCGGCTTTTGAGTTTTTGGTGCATCTTTGGAGCAGGCCAAGGAAGGCTCGGAACTCGTAAGCGCAACCGAAGCAACGACTTGGATTTGATTTGCGTCCACTTAGAAGGCAGACGCTCTATCCAACTGAGCTACGGGCCCTCCCGCAAAGTTCCGCTATCTTTTGTTCGAGTGTAGTCAAGAATGGCGGTCGGCGGCAATCGATATCGCTTCCGATCGCGGCGCGGAATGTGCCCGGCGAAACAAGCGAGAGCGTCGGATCAGGTGTCGCGGCCACGGATCAGGCGGATCGCGTCGTCAAGCGCGGAGTCTCTGGTGTTGGGCTGTCCTGGTTCTGCAAGTTCCGTTCGCGCAACCTCCAGTTCTGCTTCCCCTTCTCCCGGCGCCAGAAACAGGTTTGCCTCGATCCCATGCTGCTTCGTATAGAGGTCGTAGTAGCGGCCACCGGCGGCATAGAGCGATTCGTGCGTCCCGCGCTCGATGATCCGTCCTCCTTCCACGACCAGGATTTGGTCCGCGCCGCGAATCGTGGAAAGGCGGTGCGCAATGACAAACGTCGTTCGGCCGCGCATCAGATACCGCAATCCCTCCTGGATGAGCGCCTCGGATTCGGAATCCAGACTCGACGTAGCTTCGTCGAGGATGAGGATGCGCGGGTCCGCCAGGATCGCGCGGGCAATCGAGACGCGCTGTTTTTGCCCGCCGGAGAGTTTTACGCCGCGCTCTCCGACCACCGTCTCGTATTTTTTCTCGAAACTCTCCGCAAATTCATCCACTCGCGCGATGCGGCACGCGGCCAGAATCTCCTCTTCGCCAGCTTCGGGCCGCGCAAACGCGACGTTCTCGCGTATCGTGCCGTCGAAGAGAAATGTTTCCTGCAGCACGACGCCGAGCTGCGTGCGGTAGCTTTCCAGCTTCACTTTTGCCAGATCGATCCCATCAACCGGCACGCGGCCGTTCGTGGGCCTATAAAACGCCGCAATCAGCCCGATGATCGTGGATTTTCCCGCACCCGATGGCCCGACGAGCGCGGTCACCGTGCCCGGCTCGGCCTGGAAATTAACGTCGTACAAGACCGGCTTGCCGGGTTCGTAAGCGAAGTCCACGTGCTCGAATACCACGCGGCCCTGGATGCGCTCCATCGCCATGTCCCGGTCCGGGGTTTCGTCTTCAGGTCTCTCGTTCAGGATTTCGCGCGTGCGCTCTAGGCCGGCCAAAGCCTCGGTCACCTGCGTTCCATAGGCCACGATCTGGACCACGGGCGCCACAAGCAAACCGAGAAAGATCGTGTAGCTCACGAACGTGCCGGGCGTCATCCCGCCGGAGATCACTTGTCGTCCTCCCAACAGAAACACCATCGCGCTGACCAGTCCCATCAGCACGCTGGCGGAGAGGCTCATCAGCGAAGTCGCCGTCAACGTTTTCAGAACATTCTCGAGAAGCCGCTGCACGCCTCCCGAAAACACTCTTTCCTCGCGTTCTTCGGCGTGGTAGCCCTTCACAACGCGGACCCCGCCGAGCGATTCCGTCAGCCGCCCCGTCACCTCGGCGTTGATCTTGGAGCGCGCTCGAAAAATCGGCCGAATCGTTTTGAACGCTTTGCTCACAGCTAAACCAAAGACGAGTAATACAGCGCACGCCACTGCCGTCATTCTTACGCTGACATGCAAGAGGTACCCGAGCGCGATGAGAGCGGTCATCACCCCGCCGGCCAGCTCCACCAGGCCTGTTCCGATCAAGTTGCGCACGCCCTCGACGTCGCTCATGATCCGCGAAACCAGCGCGCCCGTTTTGTTCGCGTCATAAAACGCAACCGGCAGGCGCCCCACGTGCGCCTGCACACGCCGGCGCAGATCAGCGATCAATCTCTGCGCCGACTTCGAGAGCAATTGAGTCAGAATGAAGGATGTCAGCCCCTGCACCACCGTCGCCAGAAGCACAATCCCCACCAGCGACTTCAGCAAGTGGACTTGGTGCTTCAGAAAAACGTCGTCCAACAAATACTTCGTCGAAGCAGGCAGGACCAGACCGGCCACGCGATTGATCCCCATCAGCACGAATCCCGCCGCCAGGATGCCTTGCCGCGGCTTGATGAGCGCCCACACCTCCGGGAGCGCTTTCCAAGTCTGTTTGGTCTTCGAGCGCTGTGCTTGCTCTCCGCTTTCTTTTTCTGGTGCCATGGATCCAGCTCTAAAACGGCGTGTGCAATTAGATGCCAGAAGAGCCTGGAAAACTATACGCTGGTCCCGCGCCAACCGGCGCGGTGCGTCCCGGCCGCGTGCTCCCAAAGTAGCCGCATCCTCCGCACTTTGGTTCATAATGAAATCGGCCGTCGGCTGCTCGGTCCTCATCTGCGCTCCCGGAGGAAACATGGCGGATCGCCTGGAAGAGTTTCAGAAGTTTCGCGCCGAGTTGAACGAAGAAATTCTCAACTGCGGCCACCTCGGCATGAAGCGCTTTTTCGCTCTCGATCACCAGGCATACGAGCCGGGCTCGCTGCCGACCAAGACGAAAGAGCTTCTCGGGCTTGTGGCCTCTGCCGTGCTCCGTTGCGACGACTGCATCACGTATCACCTCGCGCGCTGCGGCGAGGAAGGCTGGTCGCGCAACGAAGTCATCGATGCGCTCAACGTGGCCCTCATCGTCGGCGGGTCCATCACCATCCCGCATGTCCGCCGCGCCTTCGCTCGCATGCGCGAAATCAAAGGCCTCCAGCCCTGAAACAAAAAACAAGATGAGCCCGACGATTGAATCTGCTGCGCCTGCAACGTTGCAAAGAGTAGCCTCCGCGCTCCGCCGCTTCGCGATCAGCGCGCTGTATGCGCTCGTCTTGCTCGTTCCCGAGTTACTTCATCTGCGGCGCAACCCGCGTTCGTGGCTCGCTTTTCGTTTCGCTCTGGGCCTCTTCGGTCCCGCGCTCGTCCTCTTGCCGCTGGGTTTCCAGTACGCTTGGCTCTTCTCCATTGCCGGCGTGGCCATGTTTCTGGCGACGTTTCTCTTGCCGCCCGCGAGGCCGGATACCCGCGTGCCCGACAAGGCGCGCGAACTCGGCGCGTGGGCTGTCGTCGATGGCGGCAGCTATCAGGCCGGTGACGATCACCCCGCTGCCGTTCGGCTCTTCGTCGGGCGGGAAACCATCTCGGCGCTCGACACATCCCTCCGCCCTCTGCTGGTGATTCCAACCGCGGAGATTTACAGCGTGCGCGCGTTCCCGAACGAAGGGCACTGGATTTTACGCGTGGAATGGGCCGACCCCGCACCGGCAAGTGGGGGCTGCTCCGCCGAGTTTTCCTACCGCGGCTTCTTTGCCGAGCATCTCGCTCGGATCGCCTTGTCCGCTCTCAAAAGCGTTCTGCGCGCCCCGTCGTCCGATTTCCAGCAGCAAACACAGGATCTGCAAAGCCGCACCCCGGCGGGCCGGGGCAAAGCCGCCGGCGCATAGACCCAGGGGCCGTGCGGCGCGCCTTCGCGCATATCGGAGGAGAAATTCCCCACAACGGGGAGAATTGTGGCAAAATGGAAGCGTGGCGCGAGGGTGGGAAAGCAAGGCTGTCGAAGAGCAGGTCGAATCGGCTGAGCAAAAGAAGCCTGAAACGGCTCCCAAAGGACAGACGCCGGAGCAGTCGAGCCGGCAAAGGGAGCTGGAAGGGCTTCGGCTTTCGCGCACCCGTATTGTGCGTGAACTCGAAGCAGCCACGCACCCGCGCCATCGAGAACAGTTGACCGCCGCTCTGAAATTCCTCGACGACAAGATCGCAGAACTGAGCTGAATTCTCCTGGGCGACAGCTTTCTGTGCCCACCTCCTTCAGTCCCGCTTAGATCCAGAAGGATTGGCATTTCTTTCGTGTAGCGCCGGGCCTCGGCCGCGCAGTTCTGTCTCTTGTATTCCAAGCGTCAGAAAAGTGCTGCGCTAAACGGCAGCCCTACACAAGCAGACGGGGCGAGTTGGACGGGGCTATTCGGTGAAGACGACGCCGACGGCCGAGCAGCCTTTTTCGGGGTCATTTTCGATGCGCACGACGTAGCCGCGCAAGCGCATCGAGCCCGCGCCGTTTGCGCCGGGGGTTTCCATGACGACTTGCAATTCCGATTGCAAGCGTGGCTGATGACTGAGTGCAATCAACGCGCCCTGGAGCGAGAGATCGTTCACGACCGTCTCTTCTTCGAAGGCGTGGCCGTCCTCGGTCGTGCCGGTAACCAGGGCGCGGAATTGCGCTTCGCGGCGCAGAGCGGAACGCGCTCCGGGAAGATGCGCTTCGACGCGGTCGCCGCCGAGCGTGAGCACCATGCCCTCACTCGCCGCATAGACGGATTCAAACTCATCGCGCGCTTGGCGGAGTAGATTGTCCACCATGCGGTCGGTCGAATCCGGGTCGTGATGGAAAAGCACCAGCGTCTTCGCGCCGGCTTCGCGCGCAACCTTGACTCCCTCGAGCCAGGTGGAATGTCCCCAGCCGCGGCGCGTGGTGGCGAGCTGCTCGGGCGTGAATTGCGCGTCGTTGATGAACACATCCGCGCCGGCGGCCAGCTCACGCAGGCTTTCGTCGAGCTTCGCGTCGCCCGGCTCGTTGTCCGTGGCGTAGGCCACCGTGCCGGCTGGCGTCTCGATGCGGTAGCCGAGGCACCCCTGCGGATGATTGAGCCAGCGCGTGACGATTTTCGCGCCGTGAATCGTGAACTCCTCGCCGCCGGCCACTTCCTTGAATTTGCGCTTCGCGCTCATAGCGGAAAGGTCCACGGGAAAATACGGGGTGGCCATCTGGGCTTCGAAGACCTGCTTCAAGCTGTCGCGGCCGAGGAACTTCGAGCGGAAACTATAGAAGTGGAATTCGTTCGTCTCGACGTAAAGCGGCGAGAAAAACGGGATGCCCTGGATGTGGTCCCAGTGGTAATGCGTGACGAGGATGTGCGTCTCCGCCTTCTGCGTGTTGTTCGGGCTGACCCAGCGGCTCCCCAACATGCGCAGGCCCGTGCCGCAATCGAGGATGAACTGCGTGCCGTCGGGCGCGACCAGCTCGAGGCATGGTGTATTCCCGCCGTAGCGCCACGTTCCCGGGTCCACGGTCGGAGTGGAGCCGCGCACGCCCCAGAAGCTGAGTTTGGCGGATGGAGCCGTCATGTGCACGCACGCAATCGCGTGCCCCTGTTTCTCCCTCTCTCTCGAGCGGGTTCGGCAGACATCCTTCGATGGTAGGCAGCGCGCGGCGGAGCGTCAATGGAAAGGCCAAGGGGCGTGTCAAACTTCCCACTAACGGCCGGCGATTGCCGAAGGACACGCGCACCAACATGCGCACGGGCATACCCAGGTCCACGCGTTGACGCCCACCACGCTGGTCTGGGCCATGGTAGCAACCCTTGCCCTGGTCCTCGCCGAAGTCCTTGGCGGCATCCTGGGTCGCTCCGTCGCGCTATTGAATGACGCGGTCCACAACCTTTCCGACGTGCCCGCGCTGGGAATCTCCTGGCTGGCGATGCAATGGGCGCGGCGACCCGCGGACGATGAAAAAACCTACGGTTATCACCGCACGGGGATATTAGCCGCGTTCGCCAACGGCCTTTTGTTGGTAGTCCTGGCGCTGTGGCTGGGTTACGAGGCGATCCAGCGGCTGCGCGCGCCGGTCGAGGTCGTCGAAAGCTGGCTGGTGTGGACGTCGCTTGCGGCGCTGGCGGTGAACGGCGGGATCTCGCTGGCGCTCGTGCGCGGGCACACCGACCTGAATTTGCGCAGCATCCTGATTCACAACTTCGGCGACGCGCTCTCCAACCTCGCCATTCTCGCCGGAGCGTTCGTGATGTACCGCACGGGCGCGCACTGGGTCGATCCGGCGCTGGGCCTCGGGATTGGTCTGCTGGTGTTGTGGTCGAGCTACCGCGTGCTGAAGGATTCGGCGCACATCCTGCTGGAGGGCCGCCCGCGCGAGATGCGCGTGGCAGAGGTGGCCCGCGCCGTTCTACAAGTGCCCGGCGTGCAGGAAGTACACGATTTGCACATCTGGTCGCTGGGCGGCGGACACAACGCGTTGAGCTGTCACGTGCGCGTTCCGGATATGCACATGGACGAATCGGAGAAGGTTCTCGAGGAGATATGCGAGAAGGTGAGACGCAAATTCGGCATTGATCACATCACGGTGCAGTTCGAGCGGGCGGGATTGCCGGCTCGCTCGGGTTACGTCATGCCGGAGCCGGCGCCGCGTTCGGATTAGGCTCGATCAGGCGGGAAGGCGAAAGGTCAGGCCGCGCTCTTCGTTGAACCTCTTCGTGGCTTCCAGATCCAGCGCGTCAAGTCCGATGGTGCGCCGCACGCCATCGCGCGTGATGTATTCCAAGTGATCCTTCTCCCAGAGGTAGGCGACGGCAAAGAGCATCTTGCCGTCCCGGCGCACAAACACAAATTCGGGAATCTCGCGTGGGGGTTCTGCCGGAGTTTCATCTACCGCTGCGGGCCCGTGTGCCGACGAGCGCGGCGAATCTTCCGTATCCGCCGCCGGCTCTGCGGCAGGCTGCTGCACGACGACCGGCTGTTGGATCACGATCGGCGGCATCTGCACGGCCGTCGGCGAAGCGGTGGGAATGAAAAAGCCCGAATCGAAGAATGGCGCTCCAAAGAACGCTCCACCACACCCTGCCGGCGATGCGCCCACGGCCGCCGCGCCTTGTGTCGCCGCCAGGTGCGGGATGTCAAACCCGAGCCCCGGAACGGGAACGAAATTCAGGGGACACGCGGGAATATTCGCAATTGCCCGGGCCGGATTCGAGTTGTTATTGATGTTGATGGTGACGTTGCCGGAACGCCTCCGCGGGGCCCCGGTGCGCGGAGCGGGCGTCGGAATTACGATGCGCGGCGCGGACGGCATTATCGTCACACGAGGCGCCGCCGCCGGCGGCCCGGAAACCATATGGGGCGTCGCAGGTGCCATGTGGGGCGCTGCCCCACGCTGCGCTGATGCAGAAAGCGGCAAGAGCAGCAGAACGCTGCCTGCCACGGAAAACAGCCGAAAGTCGTCCATTGGACCGCCCCTGCCAGCCATCTTGCCAAGCCCCTGTAGAGAAGGATGCGCCCGCCGAGCCAAGGGTTTCAAGCCCCAAAGTGATACTCTGCGTCAAGCATCGTGGCGGGCGAGGCCGCGCTTTCCCCCGGCAAGGGGTTGTGCTATAACCGTCCCGCCGTGGAACGTACCGTGAGGCCGGATCCTGCCCCGGGTGCAACACCGGCTGCGGAAACCGGGAAATTCGTCCCGCTGCGGGAAGAGACCTCGCGGTACTGTCCCGTCTGCTCGCGGGCGCTTGAGCCGCGACGCTGCAAGTTGATTTGTCCGGTTTGCGGCTATTACATGTCCTGTTCGGATTATTGTTGACCGCTTGCGGAGTTTCGCGCATTTTGCGTCCCGGGTGCTTTTACCGGGAAGCCCGACCTGTCCCGGCCTGCGTGCGCAGGCAGGCCCGGTCGGGACAAAATCGGGGCGGTCGCACGTGAACTGAACAGAATCGGGGCACGGCAGGTCTTGCTGCCGCAGCCGCCCGGGATTGCTGGAACTCAGGATGAGGAGGATACGAACGTGGCTTTGAAGATGACTGAACGCGAAGTGGACGGGGTAACGGTGGTGGCGCTGGATGGGCGCATTGTGCTCGGCGAAGAGAGCAACGCACTGCGCGAAAAAGTGAAAGCCCTGATCGCCGCCGGAAAAAAGAAGGTCGTCCTCAACATGGACAACATCACTTTCATCGACAGTGCCGGGCTCGGCACGCTCGTGGCCGCTCACCACAGCGCGCGGAACCAGGGCGCGTCCCTGCGCCTCTGCCACCTGGGCTCGAAATTCCAGGAAGTCTTGCAGATCACCAAGCTGCTGACCGTCTTCGAGGTTTACGACACCGAAACCGCCGCGGTCGCCAGCTTTTCGAAGTCTTCCGGGGCTTCACACTGAAGCCCGAACGTACGAAGGGGCGCGGCCCCGCGCCCTTTTTGCATTCCCAGGCTCTTCGCATTGCATCGAACGTCTTGACGCGAAGGGGCGGCTCTTCCACGATTCATGAAACACGAGTCACGGATTACGCTTCCAGCCGGTACATGGTGATGCCGCTGAGGAGCTTCGGATAAAAATCGGTGCTCTTCTGTGGCATCACTTCGCCCGCCGTGGCGACCCGCATCACCTCCTCGACATCCACAGGATTCAACAGAAAGGCGAGCTGCGCCGCGCCGCGGTCCACAGTTTCGATGGCGGCGCGCATCTCCCGCTCATAGACGATGTTCTTTTCCGCCTTCACGTCCTGTTGTGTGATCCCAAGACTTTTCTCCAGGATGAACCGGTGAAGGAAAACCACGTCCAGCTCTCGCTGCAAGGGCGAAACATCCGGGAGCATTGCGGCCAGATTCGCGTCTTTCTTGAGCTTGAAGACATGGAACGCCCGCTCCTGGTTCTTCTCTTGCTGCGCGTAAACGCCGATCACTCTGCCTTTTCGCCATTCCTCCTCAAAATGCGAATGGAACTGATCGTAAGCCTTGCTTTCTTCCTTCTCGTCGGCGAACGGATGAAATCCATGATCAAAATAGGGCGCGAGTCTTTCTCGGAGCCGCGAAAACGCTTTCTCGCCGATCCCCGACACCAAGCGATGTGTCGGCAGAATCGTTACCCCTTCGCCGCGGGTGTTGATGAACGTCATCATCGCGCGTTCGTAGGGCGCATCAGGAGCCGCGCCAAACCGGCGGCGGCATTCGTCGCGGTAGTTGAGCGCGGTCTCGTAGCGGTGGTGCCCATCCGCAATCACGAGTCTTTGCTCTGCCATCACGCGCTGAATCTCCCCGATGCGCGCCGGATCGGAAATCATCCACATCCGATGCGCCACGCCGTATTCATCGCGCACGTCCGTCACCGGCGGCCCTGCCGCGGACGCTTCGTCTAAGATTGTGTCAATCCGCCGCGCCGGGTCGGCATACAGCATGAACAGTTGGCCCGTGTGCATGCGCGTATGGCGCAGCAGTTCGAGCCGGTCTGCCTTCGGTCCCGAGAGCGTCTGTTCGTGGCGGAAGACGATGCCCGCGCTGTAGTCTTCGAGCTTGCCAACGCCGATGAAGCCCCGGCGCGTGCGCCGCTCGCTCGTTCCCGGCGCCGCGTATTCTTGGAAGTAGGCGTAAAATGCGGGAGCCGGATCGGTGACGATCACCCCTTCGCGTATCCAGCTCTCCAGCGCCGCCGCCGCCCGCGTATACACATTCTTCTGCGAAGTGTCATTCGGCTGACCGTGGCCCTTTTCGATGGTGATCAGGTTGTGCGGGTCAGCGGCGTAGTACTTCTCCTGCATCGCGGGCGAAATCTTGTCGTAGGGCTGCGTCA
>QHYP01000404.1:0-1395 GCA_003224195.1 Acidobacteriota bacterium
CGGCAAATCCTCCGGCTCTGAAGTGCATATATAACCTTATGGACAAACTGGCGCTTCTATGTTATTACGCTCCTCAGGTCGGTTCTCACGAAGTCAGAAACGAGAGGCTCGTCGCTACCGCCTCCGGGAGCGGCAAAGCAAACCCACTCTCGATTGGCGCGGGCTAGAGCGCAGCTCAACAAATGTTTCTGGATGAGTTGTGTTAACCGGTCGTCCCCAAGTTCAAAACGGAAATCTCGGCTGGAGATTTCCATATGAGCTCACCATGAAAAACGCATGCCGGATGAGCATCTTAATGCTTCTCTTGAGTCTTGTGGCTACGGGAATAGTGTTCGCGCAGTCGGACCTGGGAACGATTTCAGGCTTCATCAAAGACCAATCCGGCGCATCCATTCCGAACGCCAAGGTCACGATCAAGAACCAAACCGGCATCGAACGTCAGACCACGACGAACGATTCCGGCTACTATTCCGTCACGAACATTCCGCCCGGCTTGTACACCATGAGCGCGGAGGCCCCTAGTTTTCAGAAGTATGAATCCACAAACAACAAGCTTGACCCGAGCGGACAGCTGGGCCTGGATGCGACGCTGACGCTGGGCGCGGCCACGCAAACGGTGGAGGTGATGGCGAGCGTTGTCACGTTGCAGACGGAATCGGCCAGCGTGCAAAAGCTGGTCACCCGGGAGCAGATTGACTCGCTTGAAATCAACGGACGCAACCCGATCTTCATGGCCAACTTGGTTCCCGGAACTCGTGGCGGCACGCTTGCGAACCTCAGCTTCGCCTTCAGCCAGGGACCATCGAACATCAACGGGTCGCGCAATCCCGAGAACCTGATTACCTATGATGGCGCTCCGGCTACGCGCACGCGCTCCAACGGCACCAGTCTGGGCTCGGCCGACGTGGACTCGACGCAGGAAGTCCAGATTCTCACTGCCGATTACGCCCCGGAATACGGCCGCACTTCCGGCGGCCAGATCCGCATCATCACCAAAAGCGGCGGGCAGCAGTTCCACGGCGCCACTTACGAATACGTCCGCAATACCGTCTTGAATGCAAATACCTGGCAGCGCAATGCGAACTCTTGCGCGAGCGGCTCGACCAACTGCGTGGCAACCGCCTTCATCACACCCCCGACGCATTACAACCAATTCGGCTATAACCTCGGCGGACCCTTCTACATCCCTAACCACTTCAATACCGACAAGAGCAAAGTTTTCTGGTATTGGGGAGAAGAATGGGTGAGATTCGTCTTCACCGATTCCAACTCCCTAAAGGTTCCGACAAAAAACATGCGGCAGGGCGACTTCAGTGAACTTCTGGTTGCAACCAATCCCTTCTATGGCAAGGCCGTGACCATCACGGACCCAAAGACCGGACAGCCATTTCCCGG
>QHYP01000404.1:1440-2027 GCA_003224195.1 Acidobacteriota bacterium
CGGAGCCGAATCTCACCACGCCGCTCACGAACGGCAATAACTGGCTTTTCTTCGCGAAACACCCGCAGAAGCAGCGCAAGGATACGATTGCTGTTGATGTGAACCTAACCGACAAACAGCGGCTCCGGTTCCGGCGCATGTATTACACTTTTTGGGAGTACCAACCCTTAGACGGCGGCACGAACGAAACGCCCAAGTTCTTCGATCGTCCCAATCAGACCAACTCCATCGACTACGTGTGGACCCTCAGCCCCAAGAAGGTGAACGAGGTTTTGTTGACCGCCAGCTTGGATGTCGTGCACATCCCGGTCAACGCGACGGGTTTCCTGAATCGTACGAAGGGAGCGGTACAAGGAACTGGGTTTTTCGGCACGAACTATTCTTACATATTCCCCGCGACCGAAAAGCTGCTTCCGAACCGCATCCCAACCGTGAACATGGCCAACTTCTCCACGTTGAGCGGCGGGCCCTATCCGTCGCACTCCTCGGGCCCAATCGACGATGTGTCCGACAGCTTTACCTGGGTCAAGGGGAATCACACGTTGAAGTTTGGCGGCCTGTTCGAGCACGCCGGCGAAAACGACAAT
>QHYP01000017.1:0-6001 GCA_003224195.1 Acidobacteriota bacterium
TCGATATCTGCTCCTACCGCGGCAAGTTTCTCGACGATGCGCTCGTACCCGCGGTCGATGTGGTAGACGCGGTCGATGAGCGTTTCGCCGCTGGCGACGAGTCCGGCCAGCACGAGCGAAGCGCTGGCGCGCAGGTCCGAGGCGATAACCGTTGTCCCCGTCAAAGGCGAAGGCCCGCGGACGATAGCGTGGCGGCCGTCAATCGAGATGTTCGCGCCCATGCGCATCATCTCGCTGGCGTGCAGGTAGCGGTTCTCAAAAATCGTTTCCGTAATGACGGACGTGCCTTCCGCTTGCGTCGCCAGCGCCATGTACTGCGCCTGCATGTCCGTGGCGTAGCCGGGATACTCCTCGGTAGTCACATCAGCAGCGGTGAGTTTTTCCGTCCCGCGGACGCGCAGGGAGCCATGCTGCGGTGCATCAATGCGGACGCCCGTCTGACGCAGTTTGTCCGCGATGGCGCCGAGATGCGCGGGCTCGCAGCACGTGAGCAGCAGATCCCCTCCCGTGATGGCGCCCGCCACGAGGAACGTGCCCGCCTCGATGCGATCGGGAATGACGGTATGGTCCGCGCCATGAAGCTTGTCCTTGCCGCGCACGCGCAACCTGGACGTGCCCTCGCCTTCGATGTCCGCGCCCATCTTGCGGAGCAATTCCACCAGATCGCTGACCTCGGGCTCACGCGCCGCGTTTTCGATAAGTGTTTCGCCTTGCGCCAGCGCCGCCGCCATCAAAACGTTTTCCGTGCCCGTGACGGTAATCTTCTCAAAGACGATCTGCGCGCCCTTTAGGTGGCCGCCGGGCACGGTCGCTTCAATATATCCATGAGCCGTGTTGATCTCCGCGCCCAACTTTTGAAGTGCAGTGATATGGAGATCCACGGGCCGCGCGCCGATGGCGCAGCCGCCGGGAAGCGAAACGCGGGCGCTGCCGAGACGCGCGACAAGCGGTCCAAGCGTCAGGATGGACGCGCGCATCGTTTTTACGAATTCATAAGGCGCGACCGCGTCGTTGAGAGTGGTTGCTTCCATCACGTAATCCGTCGCGGGGAAATCAGCCGTGGTCACGTGGGCGCCCATGTGCGCGATCAATTTGCCCATGGTGATGATGTCGCGTACGCGCGGGATGTTGTGCAGCGTGACTCTATCTTGCGTGAGCAGCGCCGCCGCCATCGCCGGCAACGCAGAGTTCTTCGCGCCGCTGATGACCACCGTGCCGTGGAGAGGCTTTCCGCCGCGTATCAGGAATTTGTCCATGCGCGTCCCGTGCCCCTCACGAAATTCATTCGCCGAGCGCTTGCCGCAAATTGCCGCGGGCGCGGACCAGGCGGCGCCGCGCCTCCTGCGCGCTGACCGCGCACTTCAACATCACGAGCGCCAGGCGCATATTGTGTCCCGCCGCACGCAAAGCGTCTTCTGCCGCCGACAATTCGTGCCCGCTGGCCTCCGCCAGTATCCGCAGCGCCCGGTCCCAGAGCTTTTTATTTGTCAGCACCGCGTCAATCATCAAGTTCTCATACACATGGCCCAGCCGCGCCATCGCCGCCGTAGACAGCATGTTGAGCACCATCTTTTGCGCCGTCCCCGCCTTCAGCCGCGTCGATCCCGTCAGCACTTCCGGCCCCACCTCCGGTGCAATCACGATCTTCGCCAGTCGCGCCGCCGGCATGTGCCGGTTCGAGGTAATCGCCACCGTTGTCGCGCCGCGTTTCCTCGCATAATTCATCGCCCCGACCGTGTACGGCGTCGTCCCGCTCGCCGTGATCCCCACCACGACGTCGTTGCGCGTCAATTTTTTCTCGCGCAATTCGCGCTCCGCGTTGCGAACGGAATCCTCCGCGCCTTCGACGGCCCCCGTCACCGCGCGCCTCCCGCCCGCAAGCAACGCCTGCACCAAATTCGGCGAAGTCCCAAACGTCGGTGCGCATTCCGCCGCATCCAGCACTGCCATGCGCCCGCTCGATCCCGCCCCCACGTAAATCAGCCGCCCCCCCTTTCGAATCCCGCTCACAATCGCATCCACCGCCCGTGCGATCGCCCGAATCTCGCGTCCCACCGCCACCGTCACCTTGCGATCTTCTTGGTTCATCAACCGCACAATCTCCATCGCCGTCATGCGGTCCAGATTCTTCGACGCCGCATTCCTCTGTTCTGTAAGGCGACGGTCCGTGCACCTTCTTTTTGTGGGCTGAGACGCCATTGCCGCATTATACAGGTCGCGGAAAAAGTCCAGTGGCCCAGCCACTCCCGATTTTGCACTTCAGATCGGCGCAATGGATTGAGCACAGGCACGGAGAATTTCAACGCTATTTCGAGATGCATTTTGAGGGTTAGCAACTCGCAGTCAATCAAACCTCGTCAGCGGGAATCGGCTATGCTAGAAAAGAGTTGGTTTCGGTGATTTGTCAAAACGGAATCGCCGGGAATCCTTTTCATGGACGTTCTCAAAAAGCTCTTTGAGCACCATTTCCACTCGCCGGTCGAGCGGACGCAGCCCCTGCAGGGCGAACTCGGCGCTTCGGGACGTAAGATCATCCGGCTTGCCAGCGAAAAACTCAGCGCCATTGGAATTCTGTATGGCGTGCGCGAAGAAAACGTTGCCTTCCTCGAGTTTTCCAGGCATTTTCGCCGGCACGGTCTGCCGGTGCCGGAAATTTATGCGGAAGACTTGAGCCACGGCGCTTATCTCCTGGAGGACCTCGGGGACACGTCGCTTTTTGAGTTTCTGTCGAAAAACCGCGCTGGCGAGAGCATTGCTCCCCAGGTGGTGGAAGCCTATCGCAAGGTTGTGGCCGTGCTGCCCCGCTTTCAGATCGAAGCCGGCCGCGATTTGAATTACACAGTGTGCTATCCGTGCGCCAGCTTCGATCGCCGGTCCATCGCCTGGGATTTGAATTATTTCAAGTATTATTTTCTCAGGCTTGCCGGTATCCCCTTTAATGAGCAGGCTCTGGAGGACGATTTCGGCCGCTTGACGGAGTTCCTCTTAAGCGCCCCCGGCGATTACTTTCTCTACCGGGATTTCCAATCCCGCAACGTCATGTTGCGCGACGGCCAGCCTTTTTTTCTGGATTATCAAGGCGGCCGCAAAGGCGCGCTGCAATACGACATCGCTTCTCTTTTGTACGATGCCAAGGCCGACCTGCCGCCGGAACTCCGCCAGCAATTGCTCGATCATTATCTCGACGGGCTCGCCGGTTTCATCAAGCTTGAGCGCGAAGCGTTCATGCGGCACTACTATGCCTACGTTTACGTGCGCATCCTGCAGGCCCTGGGCGCTTATGGCTTTCGCGGCTTTTATGAGCGCAAAGCTCATTTTCTGCAAAGCGTGCCCTATGCGCTGAAAAACCTGCGCTGGCTGCTTCACCACGTCAGGCTGCCCGTTCCTCTCCCGGCGCTGATGGACGCCTTCAAAGGCATGCTGGCCTCGGAGAAATTGCAGGGCCTCGCTTCCGAAGCGGATAACCTGGTCGTGCGCATTTTCAGTTTTTCCTTTCATCGCGGCTTGCCAACAGACGAGTCCGGACACGGCGGCGGATTCATCTTCGATGGCCGCAGCCTCCCCAATCCAGGACGCGAAGAGCGCTTCAAAACTTTGACTGGCAAAGACGCCCCGGTCATCGACTATCTCAATCAGCAGGAAAGCGTGCACCAGTTTCTCGCGAGTGTCCTGTCCCTGGTGGACGCCAGCATCGGCAATTATCAGCAGCGCGGCTTCAAAAATTTGATGGTCTCCTTTGGCTGCACCGGCGGCCAGCATCGCTCCGTCTATCTCGCGGAGCAATTGGCGAAGCGTTTGCGCGCCCGGAACGGCGTGGAAGTGGCGGTCCGCCATCTTGAGTTGGAGAATCTGGGCAAGCGGAGAGCGCTCCAATGAAAGCCCCTTTGCTTTGCCGTTGTAGGGGCCGCCTTCTTGGGCGGGCCGATTTGCTGGAAACGCCCCTATGAAGGCCATGATCCTCGCCGCCGGCCTCGGCACGCGCCTCCGCCCGCTCACCGACTCTCGGCCCAAGGCGCTGGTGGAAATCGCCGGCCGCACGCTGCTCGAGATCACACTCTCTCGCTTGCGCGCCTTTGGGATTCGCGAGGTGATCATCAACGTCCATCACTTTGCCGATCTGATTCTCGAATATCTGAAAACCAACGATAACTTCGGCATGCGCGTTGAAGTCTCGCGCGAGGAGATTTTGCTGGACACAGGTGGGGGCCTGAAGAAGGCCGCCTGGTTCTTCCTCGAGGATTCCAACCGGCTTGAGGAGCCGTTCATTTTGCATAATGTGGATGTCATCAGCACGATTGATCTCCGCCGCATGGTGCAATTTCATACGGAACATCAGGCTCTCGCCACACTGGCCATGCAGAATCGCGAGACTTCTCGCTACTTGCTCTTCAACGAGCAGCTTCAGCTTCGTGGCCGGCGCTCGAGTGGCACAGCCATTCCTGGCTGTGCGCCCCAAATCGTGGCAACGCAGAATCCATCAGCTTCGGCGTCACCGTCCGCCGCGCCAGTTGGACTAGCCCGGGAGGGCACGGCTTCAGCCGTGCCGAAAAGTGTGGAAAATTCAGGGGCTTTAGCCCCTGAGGTTCTGTTGCAGGCGCTGGCTTTTTCCGGCATCCACGTCATTTCTCCCCGAATATTGCCGATGCTCACCGAAGACGGCGTCTTCTCCATCATCACCTCCTACCTACGCCTCGCAGCCGAAGGAGAAAACATCCTCGCCTTTCCCGCCGATGAATATTACTGGCGTGATCTCGGTAGACCGGATGATGCGACGCAAGCCGCTCAGGATTTGAAGCAAAAAGCTCTTCTGTAATATGCTCACTGCGTCCATGGTTTGGAAAAAATACGAGGACTCCATGACCCTGGTTATTGCCCCGACGGATCTTTCCCAAAGCCATTTCGCCGAACTACCAAGTGCGCGCGATGGTCGGCAACCAACACCGAAACAAGTGAAATCTGGATGGAGCTGTAGCCGCAAGCATACTTGCGAGGAATGATCGCTACTTCGCCGGGACCGCCGCCATCGCAAATCCCAGTGCCTGCATCACTGCATCGTGGACGGCGACTCGCACGTCGCCGATCTTGTGATTCTCGCGCGTCGGGTTCACGCGGTTCGTCAACAGAATCACGAATAGTTGCCGGTCCGGGTCGATCCAGATCGATGTCCCGGTAAATCCCGTGTGGCCGAAGCTGTGCGCCGAGAAGAAACGCCCGCTCGAAGAGCCTTCGGTCGGCACCACCCATCCGAGCGTGCGCGTTCCGCCGGAAAGTGCTTGCGGCGCGGTGAACTGCGCAACGGTAGCGCGGCGAAGAATTCGCTGGTGCGCGTAAATGCCGCCGTTCAGAAGCATCTGGCAGAATGCCGCGAGGTCGTGGGCGTCGCTGAAAAGACCCGCGTGACCCGCGACCCCGCCCATCGCAAAGGCATTTTCGTCGTGCACTTCGCCCTGCACGAGCCGTTTGCGGAAATTGGCGTCGTATTCGGTCGGCGCAATCTGTGGCCAAAGCTTCTTGGGCGGGCGATACATCGTGTTCTTCATCCCCAGACGCGAAAAGATCTGCTGCGAGGCGAGCGCATCCAGGGGTTTGCCCGTGAGCCGCTCGGTGATTTCTTGGAGCAGGATGACGCCGAGGTCCGAATAGATCATCTTCGCGCCGGGCTGATACTCGAGCGGCTCAATGAAAATCTTGTTCAGCGTGTCTTGTTTGCTCTTGGACGTGCGCCAGTACTCTTTGAACGGCGGCAGACCGGAAGTGTGCGTCAACAGGTGCCGCAGGGTCACCTGACGGCGCCACTCCTGCTGCGGACCGGTCTTCCACTCCGGCAGGAACCGCTCGATGGGCGTGTCGAGATCCAATGGAACTGGAAAATCACCTTCGGCGAGCCGCGCCGTCAGCGTCGTCGTGCTGACAACCTTGCTCAGCGAGGCGAGGTCGTAGATCGTATGCGGCTTGACCGCAGGAGCATTGGCATCGTAGCTGAGTTTTCCAAACGCACGCA
>QHYP01000017.1:6227-8019 GCA_003224195.1 Acidobacteriota bacterium
GCCGAAACCCGCCAGCCACGTCTGCGCGCGCGGGAATCTTTCCACCAAATACGGGCTGCCGAAGCCGATGCACACCACCGGCCTGCCGCTTGAGAAGACGCTTTCGACGAGCGCCGCCTGATCGGCTGGCACGTCTACCGTGCCTTTTCTGTCGCTCACTCGCACCAGGAGCGCGACGATCGCCACGTCATAGCTGTCCGCCGACAGCAACTTGACAGCCTCGGCCTTCACAAACCTCGTGTCGGTGCGCACCGTGGTCAGGGTGTCCACGTGCAAACGCAGCTCGCGCTCCAGATCTTCGGCAGGATACGGCTCCGGATCGGCGGAAACCGCAAGCAGAAGCATGCGCAGGAGTTTGGTCGAGTCGAGCGGGAGGAGATGCGTCGTGTCGCGCAGCAGTGTGATCCCGCGGTCCGCAATGTCCTGCGCCTGGTTCCCCCAATCAACTTGCGCGAAGTGCCGGTTCATCGCATTCACATCCACGAGCCGGTTTTTGTGCAGGCCAAGCCGTGCCTTGGCCCGCAGGATCCGCCGAACGGATTCTTCGATGCGCGCCCGCGGAATCCGGCCGGACTTCACGGCGTCGCGCAACGCCTCGAACGCGGCATCCGGCACTGGCGGCATCAGCACGCAATCGGTCCCCGCCAGAATCGCGCGCACGGCGGCCTCGCCCGGCGCGTAACGCGTCGTGACGCCGCCCATGTCCATCGCGTCGGTGACGATCAAGCCCCGATAACCAAGCTCTTTGCGCAGCAACCCGGTCAGAATCTTGGAGGAGAGGGTCGCCGGAACGTCCGGGTCGGGCTCTATTGCGGGAACGGAAAGATGGCCCGTCATGATTGAGCTGACGCCCGCGGCTATCGCGGCGCGGAACGGCGCCAATTCGAGGGATTCGAGCCGCTCGCGGCTCGCGCGGATCACCGGCAGATCGAGATGCGAGTCCGTCGCCGTATCTCCGTGACCCGGAAAATGCTTGGCCGTGGCCAGCGCGCCATTTTCTTGCACGCCGCGCACAAACTGCGCCACGAATTCCGCCACGCGAGCCGGGTTTTCACCGAAAGAGCGCGTGTTGATGATCGGATTGCCCGGATTGTTGTTGATGTCCGCGACGGGCGCGTAAACCCAATTCACTCCCGCGGCGCGGGCTTCGAGAGCGGTGATTTTGCCCATCGTGTAGGCGTCTTGCGGCCGGCCGCCCGCGGCAACCGCCATCTGCGTCGGAAACGATGTGCCTTCGTCGAGCCGCATCGCGGACCCGCGCTCGAGATCGGCGGCGATGAGCAGCGGAATCTTCGATTTCGATTGCAACTGGTTGGCGAGTACCGCCGTCGGGTAAGCTTGGCTCTTCACCACGCCCAGGGGAGAGCCTTGCGTGACCACAATGAAGCCGCCGACGCGCAAATCGTTGATGTCGTGCTCGAGTTGGGCAAACGCCGGATGGTCGCTCGGGATCAGGCTGCCATGATAGGTCGTGAAAAGGAGTTGACCGATCATCTCCTCATCGGTCATTTTCCTCAGAGTTGTCTCGACCCATTTTTCGGCTTCGGGGGAAAGCGGGCTCGCCGCCGGTTTCGCCGTTCTGTTTCCGGCAGCAACACCGGCTGCGGATGGTTTTTGCTGAAAAATGCTTCGGCTGCGGCTGCGCGCGTTGTTGGCCATGAGGTTGACCGCTTGGCGGTCACAGTTACCAAAGATGGAAACGACGAGCAGAAATCCGGCGTGGCGTCCTTTCATCGAAAACAATTCTCCGTTTGACGCCGGGACGTCTGGCCTGTATATAGCACACGGTCAC
>QHYP01000018.1 GCA_003224195.1 Acidobacteriota bacterium
CTGCAATCGCAACAAACAAAACACCTAGAACAAGAGCAATACGCTTCATCGTTTTCTTCCTCCGTGTGGGCAAAGATTATATCCCAAGACCGTTCGGCGCGTGCTCGCAAACGTGATGTTCTGCGTGCGCGCACGCCGCGGCGGGAATGGCGCGAGGGAGTTCACGCCGAGGGCCGACAAACCGGCAAGCCGCCCTATTCGTACCGCAATGCTTCCACGGGATCGAGGCGCGCGGCCTTCCACGCGGGATACATCCCAAATCCGATTCCGATCATTGCGCAAAGGATCAGCGCGAGCAGCACCCAGAAAACCGAAACCGACGCCGGGAACGAGAAGAAACGCATGGACATCCCCAGGCCCGATCCGAATAGCACACCAATCACGCCCCCGACGCTGCAGAGAGTCACCGATTCGAGCAGGAACTGGAGCAGGATGTTCCCACGCTTGGCTCCGATCGCTTTGCGCACGCCGATCTCCCGCGTACGCTCGGTCACGCTCACCAGCATGATGTTCATCACGCCGATCCCGCCGACCAGCAGCGCCACCATCGCCACGGCAAACGTGAGGATGAAAATCAGCCCGCTGATCTTGTTCCACAAATCCAGGAAGTAATCGGACGTGAACAGCGCGAAGTCGTCGGGCTTGTCGTTCGATAGGCGCCGCTTCCGCCGCAGCAGGTCGCGGATTTCCTCGACGGCTTCGCCCACCTTGGCGGGATCGATGGCCTTCGCAAAAATCACGTAGTCCTTCTGGTTCGGGTACATTTTCCGGAGCGTCGTGGACGGCATCAATGCAATGTTGTCTTCGGGATTAGCTCCGCCGGAGATTCCTTGTCTCCGTTTCTCCGCCGTGCCGATGACGCTGAAGAGCTGGCCATTCAGCGTGATTTCTTTTCCCACGCCGTCACCGTTTGCATCGGGGAACAAAGTACGTGCCGTATCGTAGCCAAGCACGACGACGGGCGAACGGTGTTCCATGTCCGCATCCGTCAGCCACCGGCCGCGTTCCAGCTTGATGTCGAAAATTTTGGAGATCTCCGGCGAGTTCCCCTGCAGGATCACATTCTTCGCGCGGTACGCGCCGCGGCGCAGGTCCGACGAGCCGGAACCAAACTGGGGCATGAAAATACGCAGCGACGGCGACGCGGCCGACACATGCGGCAACCGCCTCATGTCTTCCGCCCACTCCGGCTGCAACTCCTTTCGCGTGAACCATTTGCTCGGCGGCCGCGAGAGCGAGGCCCAGGGAAACCGGAAGGCAATGATCGTGTCCGAGCCGAGCTCGCGGATGCCGCCCAGCACGTTTTCGTTCAGCCCGTTGATCACCGTGCTCACGGTAATCACGGTCGTAATGCCGATGACGATGCCGAGAATGGTCAGCGCGGAACGCAATGGATTGACGCGGAGCGAGTCCATCGCCAGCGAGAACGTTTCGCGGAAGTCCACCGCGCGAGCCGTTCCGGCCAGCTTGCGCAAACCGGCCGGCCGCGTCCCACTCAAGGATTGGCTAATCGTGGCCATGGCGCGTTTCGCACTACTCCGATCGCAGCGCGACCACCGGGTCGAGCCGCGCCGCCTTCGACGCCGGATACGTTCCGAAGAATAGCCCTACACTCAGCGCCACCAGCAAACCTCCCAGCACGGACCAGAACTGCACGGCGCTCGGCAGCGGCGAAATCCAGGAGACCAGTTTCGCCAGCAGTACGCCGAAAATGACTCCGAGGGCGCCGCCAACCAGCGCCACCGTCGAGGATTCGATCAGAAATTGCAGGAGTATGTCGCCGCGCCGCGCCCCCACCGATTTCCGCAAGCCGATCTCGCGGGTGCGCTCCGTCACGGAAACCAGCATGATGTTCATGATCACGATTCCGCCAACCACCAGCGAGATCGAGGCAATCGCAATGGTCACGAAGAAAAATGTGGAGCTGATGTTTTTCCACAAGGCCAGAAAGGAATCGCTTGTCTCGAGGGCAAAATCGTCCTTCGCTCCGTAGGACACATGATGCCGCCCGCGCATGATCTGCCGCACTTCGTCCACGCTCTCCTGAATCCGCGCGGCGGATGCGGCCCGCACCATGACGCGCAGCGAGTCCTGCCGCGAGCTGTACTCTTTTTTATACGTGGTCAGCGGGATGACAATCCAATTGTCTTGCGAGCTTCCGAGCGCCGAGCCCAGCTTCTTTCCGACGCCCACGACCTGGCAGGGAATATTGTTCCATTGGATTTCCTTTTCGAGTGGGTCCACTGCCGGCAAGAGATTTTCCACCAGGTCCCAGCCGATTACGCACACGGGAGCGGTGCTGCGGAGATCGGAGTCCGTGATGTGCCGTCCGGCGACGAGATCGACGTCGTAGAGCCGCGGCATCTCCGGCGTCCACGCGCGCAGATTCGTGTCTTTCACGGAATTCAGGCCGGATTTGGTCTCCACGCGGCCTCCGAGCGCGGCACCGACCTCCTTGCAAGTCTTGCAAAGATCGCGAACGGCCTCGTAATCGTCCCAGAGGATCTTCTTGCGTTTCTGGAACTCCACGAAGTCGTCCACGTTGGTCACGATGGATGGTTGCTTGGACAGGCCGAAAACATCCGCGCCGAGGTTGAAGACTTTGGTGGCCACGTACTGGTTCGCGCCGTTGATCAGGCTGACCACGGCGATCACGGAGGTGACGCCGATGACCACGCCGAGCAGCGTGAGGACGCTGCGCAGCTTGTGCGCCCAGAGACTCGCGGTGGCGATCTCTACGGCCTCGGTGAGATTCATCGTGGAGCGGCGTGCCATGTACTGTGATGCGCGGTTGCCTCATCCTACCATACGCACCCGCGCCTAACAGGATTTCATTCCCGTGCCTGCATTTCATCCGTTGCGCCCTGAATTAGAAGAATTTAGGGAAGGATTTCCGTGCGCAACTGCTTCGCCAGCTTCTCGATGCGCTTCACCCGCTCCGCGAGATCCTTCGGGATCTGTCCCTGGTTGACCCGGTCGATCTCTGCCGGAATCGCAGCAGAGAGCTTGGCAAGTTCGACGGCTTCCTGGCTAAGCTTCTCTGGATCCACGGATTTGCGAACCCGCGGCACCGGCGCTCGGTCCCGGATTCAGCTCTGGTGCCGGATGCGTTCGGCGAGATTCCGCGCGCGCTGGCGCGCGATGTCGACAAACCGGGAATCGCTGGCGATCTGGTCGAGCGCCGGCAGCGCTCGCCGAGGTTCGGGCAACAAGTTTCGATTCAGGTCGGACTCGAATTGCAGGAGCGCATCATTGACGCCGAGCCGGTCGTATTTCATGCGCCGCTGGAGCACGGCGAGGTTTTCCTGCTGCCGCGCCAGGCCTTCGAAAAACTGCATCAACTGATTCGCCGTATTGTTCAACGTGTAGTTGAATTTGACCTCGTGGGATTCCGTGTCGCGCGACCAGCGGAACGTCTTCTCCCCGAGATTCGCGATCTTCCGGTGGACGTCAAGGTCCAGACCGCGAAAATAATTCAACTGTGCGGCCAAACCGAACATTTTGGCCCGGAGCGGCGCGCTCACTTCAAACGGTGACGCACCCGGTTCCTCGTCAAGCTGCCGGATTTCATAGGTGGCCGCGTCCGAATCTTCTCGCAGCACAATTTCAATGAGTTCCGGCGAGCTGGATTTGAACACGCGGCGGTAGGTGAGCTTTGCTCCTGCCGGCTCGGCAGCTACGCCCACCGAGGCCAAAGAGAGCCCGGCGAGGCAGAAAAGCAAAAGCGTGTGGGTGCGAAACCTTCTCATCGTCTCATCGTCGGGTTGAGATGGGGAGCGCGCGATTGTGGGTTGCGCCTCCCGCGGCCCGCGCCGCGTGCGTGCTTGGCGCTTCGGCTGGAAACACGAATCGTCGCCGCGTGTGCTCGGCCTGTAGGTGACATAATGCCACAGCCAGCGCATCGGCGGCATCGGCGGGCTGCGGAGTCTCCTGCAAAGCCAGGATCGCGCGCACCATCAACTGAATCTGTTCCTTCGTCGCCTGGCCATACCCCGCCACCGAAGCCTTTACCTGGCGCGGCGAATAACTGTGCACCGGAATGCCGTGTTGTTCCGCGCACAGCAGCACCACGCCGCGCACTTCGGCCAGGCGCAACGCCGTGTTCAGGTTCAGGGCCGCGAAAACGGATTCAACGGCCATGGCGTCGGGCTCGTATTCAACGATGAGCCGGCCGAGCAGCTCATGCACAGCGCGCAACGTCCCTCCGGCTGATTCCCGCCGGCGTTTCTCCGGCGGGCACAGAGCCCCATAATGCAGCATCCGGCATTGCCTGCCGTCACCCTCGATAATGCCGTACCCGGTTGGCCCGGCCGCAGCGGGATCAACCCCCAATACGCGGATCGAGGGAAGTTCGCGTTTCACGCGCAATAGTTTACGTCGTCCGGGAAAGCTGAGACCACAATTTCTTCTCGCGGCGCGCCGGTTCGATGGCGCCCAGTTCTATTTGAGGAACCTAGTACCGCTCCAACTATTTGGGCCGAACGCTCAATTGGTATTGGCGCACCGAGTCCGGGAGAACTATCTCCTAATACTTGGTCGAAGAAGTTGGAACGGCACTAGTCGTAGGATTAGAAGTGAAAAATGGCGCTGACCGCGGCTTGCGCGCTGTTTTGCGATTGGCCGAAGAAGCGGGTGAACACCCAGTCTGCGTCCAGCCGCAGTGAAAGCCGCGGATTCACGCGGTAATCAACCCCGCCGCCCAATTGGATCGCAAGAGCGTTGCTGCTTCCGGCAGTCTGTGGGCGAAGGTGCGCGCCACCGATTATGGCGTGCATCCACGGTTCCCATTGGCGCTGCCGCCAGGCAATCTTGGGTCCCGCGCCATAACTTACGAATCTAACGCTCTCGTTCGCGAAGACGGTTGGCCCGAATGTCGCTGTTGCATCCCCCTCGATCCCGAGCCACTCGTTTGTGAAGTAGACCAGCGAGGTGTTGGTACCCACGCCGGTCGCGTAGAACTGCGCGGAGCGAAACCTCATGACAGCCACGCCGAACCCGAGTTGCCAGCGATAGTCGTCCCGCGAGCCGTAAACAAACTTCGGGCGGGGCTCCGGCTCAGGGACGGGGGCAGATGGCGCCGAAGAGGTCGTCCCGGGAGAAGGCCGAGAAAAAGACCCGGCAGTAAGCTTCGCATTCTCCGGCGCAGCTGCATTCGTGTCCGTCAATTGGGTTGCGGGAGGGAGGTTTCCGTCTTGAGTAACCGAAGAGCAGTCGGCCCTGCCGCCTTGCTGTGCACTGCTTGCCCCTGCCGTTCCCAAGAGGAGACAGACCAATACCAAGCACTTCGTCATTTTGCGTCCCTCAGTGGGGACTCTTCGACCTTCGGCTGGAGGAAAGCCTTCGGACGAGAGCACGACCCCACACAGAGTCC
>QHYP01000403.1:0-1449 GCA_003224195.1 Acidobacteriota bacterium
GGCTTGGGAAAGATTGCCACGCTAGCGAACCGCTGAATAGAGGTTTCACGAAGTGTTTGCCGATGGTTGTTTCTGGCCTTTTCTCGTGTGGTTCCCGTACTAGTTAGTGCTGACCACGCCGTCCCGTTCCATGAAATCTTTCATTCTTTTGGTTTCCTCCACTTCTCTCAGAAGCCATGCACAACATGACAATCACGTCTCGACGTAGGGCGGAGATGCTCAAAATGCCCTTGCCGAGGCTCTTCCTAGGGTGATCATGGCGAACAGACAAATCAAGATTGAGCGATACACAAGAATATGATGACCTTACACGTAGGAGAGCTACAGGATGCGAACCAACATCGATATTGACGACCGCTTGATGCAGCAGGCAATGCGGTGTAGCCGGTCGCGGACGAAGCGGGCTGCAGTAGAGGCTGGGTTGCGTCTGCTTATTCAGACTCGCGGGCAGACCAGCATTCGGCGGCTTCGAGGCAAAGTCCGATGGGACGGGAACCTGAACAAATCTCGTCTTGGCCGACTTTCGGAGTAGGGACTGATGGTTATCGTTGATAACACAGCGTTAGTCGACTATCTGCGTGGTTTACGGAATGCCGAAACCGAATATTTTGATCGTGAACTCGGTCGGCTTCGGTTTGGACTGACGGATTTGATTCTCTGCGAGGTTCTTCAAGGCATTCGAGATGAGCGAGCATTCACGCGAGTTCTACATGAACTTCGCAGGTTCGAAGTCTTTGACACCGGTGGTCAGGAGCTGGCGATAGCGGTCGCCAGGAATTTCCTGAGCCTCCGGCAGCGCGGGCGCACTGTCCGCAAGACCATCGACTGTTTGATTGCCACGTTCTGTCTTCGAGACGCGCATTCACTGTTACACCGAGATCGGGACTTGGATCATTTCGAACAGATCCTGGGCCTAGTTGTGATCCATCCGTGAGGTCGATCTGGCGGTAAGAAGGTTCTAACTCTTAGCTCTCTTCATCATAAGCCGTCAATTCCAGATCTAGCTGGTCTCTCCGCCGACGCCAGATCTGCCGACACCCACAGCTAATCCTCTCCATTTTTAGTGAGGCATCCCATGCGAATTACTACTCTGACTTTAAAGGACTTTCGTTCTCACGTCGTGACAGTGCTTGAACTCGACAAGTATAACTTCGTCCGAGGACCGAACGGCTGTGGCAAGAGTTCCATCCAACTGGCATTGGAGTACCTGTTCACAGGACGATGTCAAATGACGGATGCTGCTGGCCGGGGCGCCGAGGCTTTGATTCGAGCTGGCGCAAAGGGACTTGAAGTTTCGGCGACACTCGGAAACGGGGAGACGATCTGCCGGCGGAGGACGCCAAGATCGCACATCGTGGAGTTGAATGGGAAGCGGGTCCCAGTGGACGCTGCGGAGGCCTCCCTGGAGAAACGATTCGGTTCAGCTGACGTCTTGTCTGCTGTGCTGAA
>QHYP01000403.1:1457-2183 GCA_003224195.1 Acidobacteriota bacterium
CAGAAGAGGTTCTTAGCCCAACTGGTCGAGGCCGGAAAAATAGGCATACCTGACGAAATCGGCGACGCACTGCGCGCTCTCAATGAAGAGCCACCAAAGTTAACGAGCGTCGGTGATGTCGAGGCTACCCACAGACGCTTCTATGACCTGCGCACGGAGGCCAGCCGCACTCTCAAGACTCTGGGACAGATGGAGAAGCCCGCAATCCCATCAGACCTGCCGCCCGCGCAGGACGTAAAGAAGAAGCTCGAAGATCTGCGGCAGCAGAAGGAGTGGCTCGTCGCGCAGAAGGCAGAGGCGGATGCCTCTTGGGAGAATGTACAGTCGCGAGTGCAACAGTTGCAGGCGGAAATCGAGGAAGTATCGTCAGAGATCCTCAGCCCGAGCCAAGAGCAAGAGTTGCTCCAACTCGAGTCTCAGCGAAGCCAGGCTGAGAAACTCCGGCAGGAGTTGACAGACCTGATTGCCGAACGAAAGGCAGTCGAGACATCCCTTGTGGCGGCGCAGGGTTTGAAGGGCAAGTGCTCAACCTGCGGGCAGTCGATCTCTGAGGAAGTGAAAACCAAAGAGAAGAAGGCGCTGCGGGAACGCCTTGCCGACCTTGAAGGATTGATTCAGGGAGCGAAGGAAGAACTGAGCGAATATGCAGAAATCGGAACGGCAATCGCGCGCCTCGAAGGGCAGCGCAAAGCTATTGCCAGGCGGGCAAAGCTGGTAGGCGAGCAA
>QHYP01000403.1:2296-3125 GCA_003224195.1 Acidobacteriota bacterium
TCAACAGCTGGAGAGCCTCAAAGAGAGGTGGGAATCGTACATGAGAGAAAAGTCCGGCTTGGAGACAAAGATCAGCGTGCTGGATAGAGTGACCGAATTCCTCGGGCCGAAAGGCGCGATGATGGCTCACGCAAGCAGCCGGATGGCATCATTTGCCGAGAACTTGAATCGTCATCTCGAAGCTTTCGGCTACATCTGCAAAATTGGACTTGAGCCATTCGAGATCCGCGTCATTTCGCCAACGGGCAACTCTATCGGCCTGTCCTTGAGGTACCTCTCTGAATCAGAGCGGTTTCGATTTGGCGTTGCATTCCAGATTGCTCTGGCAATGCTAACGGGCCTGCGATTCATCGTGATCGACGGGGCGGACGTACTGGACAAGTCGAGGCGAAAGCTATTGACGGGCATGTTGCTCAAGAGCGATCTCGACCAAGCCATCGTGCTTGCAACCAGCGAGGAGCTGCCACCTACACTTATCCCTCAAGGAGTGAAGTTCCTTGATCTGGGCCGGGCTGTGCAAGAGGAAAGGGGGCCGATAGCCGACCGCCGTTTTGCCCCATCCCCTGGATCCCAATTGCTGACGCGCGAGAGTAATTTTCGTCACAGCGGTCAAAGCTTTCGTGTAATAGAGGATGCCGCCGTGCGAGAAGCGTGAGTCGGGTTCCCAGTTCTTCGTGTCAAGATTGCAGTGAAAATGGCCACGGCGGCGGCTGCTGTGATGGGGATCCAAAAGACTCTGGCAGGACCAACTTCTGCGAGGCGGGCGGCCAGACTGGGCCCGGTTGTGCCTCCCACCAAAGCCATGCTAATGATGGCGCCAAAGACAGTG
>QHYP01000074.1 GCA_003224195.1 Acidobacteriota bacterium
ATACCCGGAGAAGCTAAGTTTTGGCTGGACTAAATTTCGGGGAGCAGGTCAGGCTTTCTCTTTGTTTTCATACGGTTACGAACTCTTTTGCAGTTTCTTGCACTTACCAAAAACACAACCCTTTTCTTTTCATGCAATTCCGCACTCTTTCGCAAAAACACCCGGGGTAGTATGGGTATTTCTAACCAACAAATTTTTCCTGGATCCTAACTTCTTTAGAATCCACATTTCTCGAAAGGAAGGGGAAAGTCGCCATCTCTCCCATCAAGAACCAAAATGAAACCACAAACTGCTGATTCCGTCTCCCTTCGTTACCTCTACCGTACTCCGGGCGGTCGCCAATGCCGTCTCTCCGCTTCCGACGCGCGATCCGGCCTCTGTCCGCAACATCGCGCCGAACAAAAACAAGAGCAAGCCGCCGATCACTACCTCCACCTCATCACGAATTTCGAGGGCTTCCAAACCGCGCAGGGCATCAATCTTTCCCTCGGCAACCTCTTTCAGCTCCTGGCTAAGAACCGTATCTCGCCTCGCCGTGCCGCTGTTCTCGCCTACATCAGCAGCTTGCTTCTGCGCACGCTGCCGCAAATTGACGCCGATCGCGCGGCCGGAATCACCGACCCCACGAAACCGCCGGCCGAAACTTTGACCGTCTCCGCCCCACAGCAAGATGCCGTCCACGCCAAAGTCCCCAAACCCGACTCCGGCTCCGGCTCACGCCCAAATCCCGCTCCCGGCTGCCTCAATACCTGGGATCCCTCCAGCCCAGAGCCTGACCCCAAGAAGAAACCGTCGTGACTGTTGGCTCTGTGCGGAATTGTTGCAATCGGCTCTCGCTTTGCGGCAAGCTACTCCGCTCGTCGGAGGAGTTTCCCATGCGCACCAAACCTCTTGCTCTCTTCTGCCTCGTGTTGCTTGTCGCGGGGGTCTCCCGCGCCCAATCCACGCCGCAAACCTCCGCCTCGCTCGTGGTCATTCGCGCGGGCACGCTCATTGACGGTGTGAGTGAAACTCCGCGCAAGAATCAGCTCATCTTCATCCGCGGCAACCGCATCGAAAAAGTCTCCGACGCTTCCACGGCTCAGCCGCCCGCCGGCGCGAGCGTCGTCGACCTATCCTCAGCCGTTGTGCTTCCGGGCCTCATCGATTCGCACACGCACATTTTTCTCTGGGGTGAAGACCCCGCCAAGGGCGGCTACGATGCGAACATCCTGAACGCCGGTATCGCGCTGCGCGCCGCGCGCGCCACCTTCGCTGTCCGCCGCGCGCTTGAGCAGGGATTCACCACGCTCCGCGACGTCGAAACCGAGGGCGCGGGCTACGGCGATGTGGAAATCAAGCAGGCCATCGAAGAAGGCACCATTCCAGGACCGCGGCTCTTCGTCGCCACGCGCGCCATCTCCAGCACGGGCGGATACAACCTCGAAGGTTATGCGCCGGAACTCGATATGCCCAAGGGCGCGCAACTCGTGGATGGGCCGGTGGAGGCGCGCAAGGCGGCGCGCGAGCAGCTCGATCACGGAGCCGATTGGATCAAGGTGTACATGACGCATCGCTCGTGGGTGGATAAACAGGGAAATCTCGTCTCTCAGCCCACGCTTACGCTCGAAGAGCTGAAAGCCATCGTGGACGAAGCGCACGGCTGGGGCAAAAAAGTGGCCTGCCACGCCTACAACGGCGTTGGCCTTCAGCGCGCGCTCGATGGCGGTTGCGACTCGATCGAGCATGGCCTCGAGCTGACCGACGCCAACATCGCGCAGATGGCGCGCCAGGGTACCTGGTACTGCCCGACGATCTCGCCGTATTACGACAACTGGGCGCAGGAAGACACGCCGGCCGGGAAGCGCGACCGCGCCCGCGCGCGCGTGCACGAAACGTCTTTCCGGAAGGCCGTGCAGGCTCGCCTCAAAATTGTTTTCGGCACGGACATGGGCGGCATTCCGTGGACGGAACCCATCGCCCGAGAATTTGGACGGATGGTGACGCTCGGCATGTCCCCCATGGCGGCGATCCAGGCAGCGACCTCGCGCGCCGCCGAGATGCTGGAAATGAAAGGAGAACTCGGCGCCGTCGCGCCTGGCGCGTACGCCGATATCGTCGCCGTTTCGGGCGACCCGTTGAAAGACATCGGCGAACTCGAGCACCTGCGCTTCGTCATGAAAAACGGCGCCATCTTCAAAAACGAGCTCGTGAAATAGAACAAGGAGAGGTGAGCCTGGCGGCACTTTCCGGCGGTCTGACTGATTGACTTTCGCGGAGGTGATCGGATGGAAGAGCAGAACTTTGCAAATCACGGCAGAGTCGTGCCTGCGTTCCACGTGTTCGTCCTGGGCACATTTTTGATTAACTTCATCTATTCAGTGTATCGGCTCGTGAGGAACGGCCTCTCACTGGGGGCCATCATCTATCTTCTCGTGGCTGCGGCGTTCCTTGTGTTCGCCGTGTCTGCGCGCCGGTTTGCGCTGACCGTGCAGGACCGCGTCATCCGGCTCGAAGAACGCCTGCGCTTTGAGCGGCTTCTGCCGGGCGACTTGAAACCGCGCATTGGTGAGTTTACCGTCGATCAGTTGATTGCGCTGCGCTTCGCCGGCGACGCGGAGCTACCGGCGCTGGCGCGCAAGGTTCTCGACGAGAAACTAGCTGACCGCAAAGCGATCAAGCAACTCGTCAAAAATTGGAAGCCCGACCACCTCCGGGCGTAGGCGCTGCGCCTGCCGCCAAGTCGACCGCTTTGCGGTCGCCCATAAAAAGGGCTCGGCGCAATTCTGTCCAGGGAAGGGTCAATCGGCTGTGAAGGCGGCGTCGAGGGCGTAGGCTTCTCCAGCGGCGTTGGTCACTACGACTCTCTGCGGTCCTGGTTTCATGGCTGGTGTGGTCACTTGCAGCGTTTCGGAATCGACGAATTTCCCAGTGGCACTCGCGCCGCCGATCGTCACATTCGTCGAACTGTGAAAGCCGCTCCCGCGAATCGTGATTTGCGTGCCGCCGGTGGCAGGCGTCTGCGCCGGCGTGATGCTGCCAATGCCCAGCGGCACACTTGCGAGTTGCACAATCGTCAAGCCTGAGGCAGTGATGGCGAAGAGTCTTCCGCCGGTCTCGTCCGTGGTGAGAAAACTTCCGTGCAGACCGTCCACATCCGTCTGGAGCGCTTCCGGCAACATCACGCGAAGCCGCAGCGCGCCCGTGTGCGCGTCCGAAATATCCACGCCACTCAGGGCCGGCGCCGCGCCCGACGCAGGCAACAGGAACGGGCGGTACACGAGCGAGCCGGAAGGATGCACCGAAACGCCAGGAACGTCCACTCTCCCGGGAAGGGATTCCAACTCGTTGGCCGTGGGGACGGCCGCGAGCGAAAGGTCTGCGCCGCGGAACTCGGTGGCGCTCCCCTGACGCACCACGAAACTTGTTCCATCGGCTGCTGCGCCAATGTCGCTCGTGGCCGCGTTTCCCTGCGACGAGGTGAAATGGTCGGACGAGGCGTCCCAGACGGCCACTGGTCCGCCCGGCGCCGCGCCGAACGCCAGGTACACTTGATTGCCGCTGCTCGTTCCGCTCAGGAGCGGCGCTCCCGTCAGGGAAGAAACCTCCGGCTGCGGCGCGACCTCGATGGACTGGGTAGCAATGTCGAGCTGCCCGAGGCACGTCGTGCATGCGCCTATTTGCCCTTCGCCCGCCAGTCCGACAAACACTTTTCCTGTACTCGTGGCCGCCACGCGGGCTGGACCGGAACTCAGAAATCCTGGGACGCCACCAACGAACACTGTCGTCCCAGTGGCGGGCGCGTTGGGACTCAGAAGATAGACACTTTGAGAGCCGAAGTCCGCAACGACGAGTTGTGAGGAGTCTGGTGTGAGCGCCATTCCCCGCAGGCCCGCATTCTGCAGACGACCTTGTGGGGGCTGCAGGCCGTTCAATTGAAATTGCCCGGCCTTTAGATCGAAAACATCCACGTGGTCCGTGTTGCTGAGATACACGAACTGCCTTTTCTGATCGTACAAAATGAATTTGAACAGCCCCGCCTTCCCGTGGACCCGAACATCCTGGAGATACTGGAAGCCTCCGATCGTCTTGGTGCTCCCTCCAGGTGAAGCAACCACTACGTCGGCCTTTCCCGCAGAGCCCGGGGGCGTCTGCAACGTGATGCGCTCGATGGGAAAGGGATAGTTGCTGCCCAGCCCGAGCGACGCGGAGATGGAAGTCACGTCCTCGACTTTGTCCACCGACGCGCGCGCCCCGCCTATGGTGACACCGATGTTCGCCGGGTCGCTGCCGAACCCGTAGCCCACGATTTGAATCACGTCGCTGCCGCTCTTGTTTCCCGCATTCGGCAAGACTTCAAGAATCTGCGGGCCGTAGCTGAATCCGGACGGCGCGAGGGCTATCCAACCTCCGGGGAAAAACGCCGTGACATTCGCCGGACCGCCCTCGCTGTTGGGCGGCGACGTCACCTGAATTTGCGTTCCGCTGAGGACACTCGAGCTTGCGGCAAGCTGCGATCCAAATCTCACGATTGCCGTGGATGGGAAATTCTGGCCCGCGAGCAGCGCTGCGGTTCCGCCTACCGAAGGTCCTCCGGCCGGCGCCACCGCCGGTGGCGTACCAAATGTGGGTGCAATGGGCGGTAGCGTTGCGGGCCGCGAGGCATCGACTAACGCCACGCCGCGATTTGCAATCCCAAAGAGCATTCCAGTTTCGTCTGATTCTTCGATTTCCGAGCGCACGCCCGGGAAGCCCGCGTCGGATACCTGGCCGATGACCTGCAGCGTGGCGGCGTTCAGGGCCGTGACGACGGGCGGCAAATCGGCATTTTCGGAAACGAAAAGTGAAGACCCATCCCGCGAAAAGGCGAGTCCGCGCGCCAGCGCAACGCCGTACGCATGTAACGGGTTGAGCTCCGCGTCGAGCAGAATCACCTCTTCGCCATTGTCGCCCTGGAAGGCAATGGCGAAAGCGCTTCCATCAGCATTCGCCGCGGCCAGCGCGATAGACCCGGTTCTGATGGAGATTGGTCCCGCGAGCAAGTTTCCCGCTGCGCCGAACAGAGCAACGTTTCCGGTCGAATCGTTCGCGGCAACGAGCACTTTCGCGTGATCGCCGCTGCGGGCCATCACGCCGGCGCCGTTCTTAAACACGCTTGGCGCGAGGCTCGTCAGGTTCGTGAAGGAATTCGTGGCCGGGTCCCACAGGGCGAGCAGAGAAATCGCCGCGTCCGGACGGCGCAATCGAACGATGCCCTTCCCGCCCGCCAGCGCCAGAACTTCCACTGGACGGTTGAAAACCGTGTTGGGGAGAGGCATAAGGCCGCTGACGGGAAAGCGCGCGGTGACCACAAGCGGTGCGGGATCCACAGTGACGATCTGTTCATCGGCGGTGCCTGCCCAGATCGCGCTGCCATCTGCCGTGATGTCTACGCTTGTGACGGCAGGAATAGCGATTTGTCCTGCGCGCGAGCCATCGGCAGCCGAAAATACTTCGAGCCGATTCATTCCAGGATTCGCGGCGAATACGTGCTTGCGCGCTGCGTCATAGACGATTCGCCGGCGGCGCGGCTCGCCGGGCGGATCGTCGAGCGACGGCACTGAATCGGTGCGCGCAAAAGCGGTGCGTGGGAGCGCTGGCGGTGGCGTACCCGGCTGCACGATCACACTCAAGCTCGCCGAGTGCGATAGGTTTCCGCTCGTGCCCTGCGCCGCCGCCGTCGCGTTGCCAGTTGCAGAAGATGAGTCCGCACCGAAGATCACCGCCTGGGATGCGCCCGCGTTCATGGAAAACGGGCTGGCCGGATTTGAGGTAACCCCCGTGGGCAAACCGGACAGCGTCACTTGCACCAAGCCGGTAAAACCATTCTGCGCTGCAACGGTGACGTTGACGGCGGTGCTCGTCGTTCCTTGCGTCAGCGTGAGGGAGCTGGGAGAGAGCGTGAGCGAAAAGTCCGGCTGTGGTGGCGGAGGTTGCACGTTTGCGCCGCCGCCGCAGCCTGCGGCGCCAGCCGCAACCCCAAGCAATATGAGCACGGGGACGATTCCGTGCAGACGTCCCATGGCCAGGTCCTGGGACACGGTTCTTTTTGAACCGAGTCGAAGCTTTAGCGCACTGTAAAGAGAGGGAAGACAGGTGAGGAGTAGCGCAAGGGCCGAACCTTGTCAAGTTAAGAAATACGGGGACAGACGAGCGGCGGGCGAACGGCGCGGAGTCCTCCCCGCGCCGTCCCTGTGAGACGTTCTACAGGCTCTTCGGACCGCCGCCTGTGGCGGGCGCGGAGGCCGTGCGGGCAAAAGCGTGCTTGTCCGACTCCTTCTCCGAAGCCCTGTCGATCTCGATCGAGCCTTTGAAGTACGCGCCGTCTTCGATCATGATGCGGGCGGTCGTCAGATCGCCGATGACCGAGCCGTCTTTTTTGATCTCGATACGGTCCTTCGCGCGAAGATTTCCTTTCACGGTGCCGTAGACGCACACCTCGCGCGCGATGATGTCGGCCGTGACTTTGGCCGCGGCGCCTACCGTGAGTCTGCGGTCATCGAGTTGCACCAGGCCTTCGACGGAACCATCAATTTGGAGATCCTCGTTTCCGGTGATCTCCCCTTTGATGTGGAGGCTGGCTCCGAGCCGCGCCGTGGCGCGATCGGAAGTAGCCAAGGGACGCATTGCATCACTGCTCATCGTAGTTGTTCCTTCCCAGGCCGCCGGAGCGGGCTTCGGCGGCTGATTCGTTGGAGTTTGATTCGCTTGCGGAATCTTCTTTTCCGGTTGCGCCGCCTGCTGCGCATCCGGTTTTTTGTTGCCCCACATCGGTCCTCCCAGGGACAGCTCACCCCGTCAGGTTACCGTCCAGGGTGCCAGCCACTCTAATCCGCGGTTCGCCCCAGGAAAACATTCGATTCCCGCGGCTGTTCCTGAGAGTAACTATCCTGCGGGACAGGCGCAAGCATTCTGTTTTCGCTGCATTCAGATTCTATGGATTCGCGCTGGATCGGCGAAATCTGTGTGAAAAGACTTTTCAGGAGCGGGACCCTGCCTTCGGCTTGCCGTGTCTGCTATCGCACCGGCGCGCACGTGGCGCTCCGAACTCCTTTTCTCTGGGCGCTCCGTATCCTCGGCGGTAAATTTCGCACTCAATATTTTCTCAGCACGCCGATGACGCGCCCTTGAATCTTGATAGTGTTGGCGGGAACCACGATCGGCGCCATTTGCGAGTTGGCGGGCTGCAAGCGGATTTTTCCCGGACCCTCCCGATAGAAGCGCTTCAACGTAGCGTCCTCTCCTCCGATCAACGCGACCACGATATCGCCCGGATTGGCCACCTGCGTCTGTTCGCAGACCACATAGTCCCCGTCCACGATGTGGTCTTCGATCATCGAACTGCCTTTCACTTGCAGCACAAACGAATTCCCGCCGCGCGTAAAATCCCCGAGCGACAGCGTCTCGCGCTCCTCCACCGCTTCCAGCGGGCGGCCCGCGGCAATGCGCCCGACGAGCGGTAGTTCATGCACGCGCCGCTCGAGCACTTGCTCTTTCACCGGCTTCGGCAACTGCACGATCTCAATCGAGCGGCTCTGGTTGTACCCGCGCCGGATGAAACCTTTTTTTTCGAGCGTGGAAATATGCTTGTGCACGGTCGCAAGCGACGTCAGCTTCAATCCCTTGCCGATCTCCTCGAAGCTCGGCGCGTAGCCGTTTTTCGTCTCGAACGCAACCAGAAAATCGAGGACTTCCTTTTGCCGTTTGGTGAGGGCCATGGCTCGCCTCCGGGGTGCAATGCACTGGTCAGCACTTTAGGCGAAAACAAAGCGAACGTCAAGCTTTCTCTTGAAGCGGCAGTGGGCGACAATACGTCCGGGATGGCGCTGTGCAACAATAAACCGATTTGTTTCCATATTACTTTGCGCGTCGTGGCACCAGTTTTGTAACACCTGCAGGAACGCTTGCAATCGGCCTTGTCCACCGCGCCTTGGCGGAGCCTTAGGGAGGAAAAATGTCTTCTCAGCCAGTACCCAGCGCACTCGACGTTCGCACGCAAGCGTTTCCAATCCTGACCGCGGCACAAATCAGCCGCGTTCGCCCCGGCGGCAAGCTGCGAGAGGTCAAGAAGGGTGAAGTCCTGTTTGAACCGGGTGACACAAATATCCCATTTTTCGTCCTGCTCTCCGGAAGCATGGAGATCGTGCAACCGGATCTTACGGGCGAGCGCCCCCTAGTCACACACGGCCCCGGCGGGTTCACCGGTGAGATGACAATGATCTCTGGGCGGCGCAGCCTCGTGCGTGGCCGCGTCACGGAGGCCGGTGAGTTTCTGGAACTGAGTGCGGAGAGCTTGCGGTCGCTCGTCGCAAAGGACGCCGAGCTGAGCGAGATTTTCATGAGGGCGTTCATCCTGCGCCGGTTGGAACTCATCCGAACGGGTCAGGGCAACGTCATCTTGATGGGTTCGCGCCACTCGGCTAACGCGCTGCGCCTGCGCGAGTTTCTGACCCGGAATGAACATCCTTATACGTACATAGATCTCGACACGGACAAGACTTCGCAGGAACTTCTCGATCGTTTTGACGTCAAGTTGGACGAAATTCCGGTGATCATTTGCAGCGCCCGCTCCGTGCTGCGGAATCCCTCGATTCAAGAATTGGCTGAGTGCCTGGGGCTGAACAGCGCGATCGACGAGTCGCAGGTCCGCGATTTGATTATTGTGGGCGCTGGACCGTCCGGCTTGGCAGCGGCCGTTTACGCTGCTTCGGAAGGCCTCGACGTGCTGGTGATTGAGACTTCCACACCCGGAGGACAGGCCGGAGCAAGCTCGAAGATCGAGAATTACTTGGGCTTCCCGACCGGAGTCTCCGGCCAAGAACTGGCGGCGCGCGCGATCGCTCAGTCGGAGAAATTTGGAGCCAAGATGATGGTGGCGCACAGCGTTGCGCGGCTGGATTGCGAAAAGCGTCCGTTCAAGGTTGTGCTGGACAACGGCAACAGGCTCGCGGCACGCTCCATTGTCATTTCGACCGGGGCGCAGTACAACAAGCCGCGCATCGCCAATCTGGAGAAGTTTGAGGGGCAGGGAATCTACTACGGCGCGACTTACATGGAGTCGCAACTATGCGAACAAGAGGAGATTATCGTCGTTGGCGGCGGGAACTCTGCTGGACAGGCGGCGGTTTTTCTCTCGCAGACCGCACGCAAAGTACACATGCTGGTGCGGTCGGGTCAATTGTCGGACACAATGTCACGCTACTTGATCCAGCGCATCGAAGAGAACCCCGCGATCGAATTGCACTACAAAACCGAAATCGTGGGCCTCGAAGGTGACACACATTTGGCGCGTGTCACTTGGCAGGACAAAACCAGCGGTGAGACTTCGACACATGGAATCCGCCATGTGTTCATCATGGCGGGAGCGTCCCCGAGAACCGAGTGGCTGCGAGGTTGCATCGCGCTCGACGACAAAGGGTTCATCCTCACCGGGCGGGATTTGGATACCGCCACCGGAGCCCCGGTGTGGGCACTGGCCCGTTCTCCACAAATGCTGGAAACCAGCCTTCCTGGCGTGTTTGCGGTTGGCGATGTTCGCTCGGGCAATGTGAAGCGCGTGGCCTCGGCTGTCGGCGAAGGAGCGATTGCCGTCCACCTTGTCCACCGTGCCTTGGCGGAGCGCTAGCTCGCAAACGCCTGGATCACGGGGTATCCGGAGACTGGCCCACTGCCCCTGAAACGATTCCTGCCTCGCGCCAGACCCTTTGCACTTTGTGACACACATGACCAAGGCCTGAGCCCTCGGTCACGCCATGGCGGCTCCCTTGTGCTATCCTTTTTATGGGTGACCGCACAGCGGTCAACAGAAATTGGTGGCTCTCGGTTTCTCGCGTGGATTCTTTGACACGCCCTAAGTTCCGTTGAGCCGCACTCCTCCCGAGGCAAAGGGGGAGATCTCGTTCATCGGGGTTTTTTGTCGAAATGTCCACTCTCACGGAAGTCTCACTCCCGAAAGCGAAGCGCGAACTCGTCGACCAGGCGGTGATCCGCTTCGCCGGCGACTCGGGCGACGGCATGCAGATCACCGGCAGCCAGT
>QHYP01000075.1:0-968 GCA_003224195.1 Acidobacteriota bacterium
CGCAGAACCCCTCGGGCACCGACCCCCAAAAGAACGTTGTGGCCCTTGTCGAAGAGGCCAAGCGTTACACCCTGGGCTACGGCGGCGGTCTCGAAGTCCAGCGCCTGGCCAGTAGCCAAGATCCCACCCAAACCGAGCTTCGCGCCAGTCCTCGCGGCATCCTGGAGCTATCCAAGATGAACCTCACCGGGCGCGGCGACACGCTTGCTCTCAAAGTCAGAGCCAGCACGCTGCAGGGCCGCGCCTTGCTGGGCTATTCCTCTCCGGACACATTTGCCAAGAAGTCGTTCAGCTTCCAGGCGACGGCCTACGCCGAGAAGACGCAGGACATCAATACGTTCACGCAACGACGCTATGAAGGTTCCGTGCAGCTCACCGAGAAGCTCACCTCGCGCACGACGCTTCTTTACCATTACGCGTTCCGCCAGGTCCTGGTCTCGAATCTGAAAATCCAGCCGCAGGAAATTCCGCTGTTTAACGCGCCCACCCTCGTATCCGAATTCGGCGTCACCTGGTTTCGCGACCACCGGGACAATCCCGCCGACGCCACGCGCGGCACGTTCAACAACCTCGACTTCAGCCTCGCCGACACCGGCCTTGGCTCAAGCGCCAGCTTCCTCCGCTTCTTCACGCAGAATGCCACCTATCACCCGATTAAGCGGCGCTTCAGTTTCGCACGTTCGTTCCGCTTCGGCATCCTCCAACCCTACCGCGACACCGTCTCGCTCGCTTTTCCCGCGCCCACCACTCCGCCGCTTCCCACCCTCATTCCTCTGCCCGAACGCTTCTTTGCCGGCGGTGGCAATTCGCTTCGCGGATTTGCTCTGAATCAGGCCGGGCCGCGCGATGCGGCTACGGGTTTCCCGGTCGGCGGCCAGGCGGAGCTGATCCTCAATCAGGAGTTTCGCTTCCCCATGCGCGTCCCGAAATTCGGCACGCAGCTCGGGGGCGCGCTTTTTTACGACGCC
>QHYP01000075.1:992-2245 GCA_003224195.1 Acidobacteriota bacterium
GCATGACCTTTCGCATGTCGCCTCCGGCGCCCGTTTTTTCTGCCGCCACCACCACCGCGCCCATGCACTGCATTCAAAACTGCTCCAATGAGCTGAACTATTTTTCTCACACCATTGGCTTCGGAGTGCGCTACGCCACGCCCGTCGGCCCCGTCCGGATCGACCTGGGCTATCAATTGAACCGGGCTACGTTCGTCGTTCCGATTCCTTGCCCCCCGGGGACACCGGCCAGCACGACCAACTGCGGCCAGCAGCCCGCGCACTTGCCACGGTTCCAGATCTTCTTCAACCTGGGAGCGCCGTTCTGATGTCTTGCCGCATTCAAAACCGGGCTGCTCTCGCTGTCCTGCTCTTGTTCACAGCGGCGGGCGCCGCGCGCGCGCAGCAAGTCGCCGATCGCATCGCCGCCCGGGTCGAAAACGACATCGTCCTCCTCAGCGAAGTTCGGGAACTGGGCGCGTACCAGATGCTTATGAACGGCAAGAAGGAAAGCGATTCGCGGCTCCTCGACCGCCTGATCGACCAATGGATCGTCCGCACGGAGGCGGATGCCTCGCATTTCCCGCCGCCTTCCGATGATGACGTCGAGCGCGAACTTGAAAAAACCCGCAGCGCCCTCGGCCCCCCTGAACGCTTTGCCGCGCGCCTCCGTGAGTCGGGTCTGCAGGATGCGGACCTCCTCGACTCTCGCTTTCGCCCCGCCGTACAAATCTCCCCGCAAGCGATCGAGGACTACTATCAGAAAACGGTCGTACCGTACGCGCAGGCGCACGGCGAGACGCCTCCATCACTCGATGCCGCGCGGGACTCGATCCGCGAGGCGCTCATCCAGCGTGGCATCGACGAACAGGCTGACCGATGGCTGAAAGAAAGCCGAGTGCGGCTTCATATCGAAAAGAGGATTGAGTGAGCGAAGCCCCCAAAACACGAAGAAGGGGGTGGCCGCGATACCTCCGGCGCATCCTCCACGTCAAGATTGTCTTAATCGCCTTGGCCATTCTTGCGGTGGCCATCTTCTTCGGCAGCGGCGCCGGTGACCCGCTCCTCCGCCGCGCTCTCGTTCATCGTCTGGAAGCGATGACCGGGGCGCGCGTCGAACTGCGGGGCCTCTCCATCCGCTGGCGCAACCTCCGCGCCACCCTCCAGGGCCTGGTCATCCACGGCCGAGAGCCCGCCGACACCGAGCCGCTCTTCGCCGCCGACGAAGTGCAGGCCGCCCTGCGCATCGATTCTTTCTGGGGCCGCAAAGTTTC
>QHYP01000075.1:2264-12068 GCA_003224195.1 Acidobacteriota bacterium
CATCCGCGCACCGCGCGTGCACATCCGCGTCGAAAAGGATGGAAGAAGCAATTTGCCTTCGCCGCCGGCTCGCTCGGCTTCTTCAAAGCCTTTCAGCGAGCGGCTCTTCGACATGCACATCCGCAAACTCACTCTCCAGGACGGCTGGATCCTGTACAACGACGTGCGCGCCCCGCTCTCGGTCGAAGGCCACGCATTTAGCATTTCTCTCGCTTCCGGCGGTGCGCCAGGGCACACACTCTATGTCGGTACGGTGGAGTGGCAGCAAATGGATCTTACGGCGAAGCGATACCTGCCCGTGCTCGCCGATGTTTCGGTCAAGTTCACCCTCTCGCACACCGGCTTCACTGCGGAACAGGCTGTCCTCCGCTTCGGCCATTCGCAGGTTGACGCCCAAGCCGAACTCGCGGACTTCACGAACCCGGACTGGAAGTTTCGGTATCGGGGCTGGTTGCGGCTCGAGGACCTGCGCACGATTCTGCGCAGTCCCTTGACCCCTGCGGGCCGCGTCGATTTCCGTGGCGAGGGTATTCTCGCCAAAGGCCAGCTCCGCAGCAGCGGCGGATATTCGGCAAGCGAAATCGTACTCAACTATCCCATCTTCCACGCTGCGGGATTCACCAGCCGCGGCAGCTTCCGGTTCAACAACGATGGGGCCGAAGTGCCTGAATTCACAGCGGAGGCATTCGGCGGCTGCGTGCGCGGGCAAGTCTCGATGCGCTTACCGGGCCGCACATTTCTCGCGCAAACCCATACGGAAGGCGCGAGCTTGGCCGCCATCCTCGCGGCAACCAACCGCCGCGACTTCCCCACGGAAGCCCTGCATTGGGACGCGAGGTTGACGGCCGACTCGGATGAAACGTGGACTGAGGCCTTCAAGCACTTTGAGGTCTCCGGCACTTCCAATTTCTCCGTGCCTGAAAAGCCCGCTGCCGCTCATATTCCCGTTGCCGGCCGCGCGGGCTTTCGCTACCAACAGGACCTTCGCCGCCTGACGCTCAGTCACACGGAACTCAGCACCGCATCGAGCCGCCTGAGCGCCTCCGGCCTCCTGGCGGCAAATAATTCTTCGCTCGATGTTGTCTTTGAAACCGGCGACCTTCTGCCTTGGAACGATTTCATTTACGCGATTCAAGGCAGCTCCGCCTCATCTCCGGATGCGGTGCCGATCGCTGGCGGCGCTCGATGGGACGGCCGCGTCGTCGGCCCCGTCGCTGAGCCCACGTTTCTGGGCCACGGGCGCGGCCAGCGCCTCCGTTACGGTTCTCTTTCGTGGGACCTTGTCGAAGGCGATGTCGTGTTTTCTCCCAGCGAGCTCTCCCTCACTCACACGCGTGCCCGCCGGGGCTCGATGGAAACTGAATTCGATGCCTCTCTCCAGCTCACGCGCTGGCGCTTCCGTCCCAATAACTCCTGGTCGGCCGATGCCAACCTGGAGCAAGCTTCGCTGCAAGATATGCAATATCTTCTCGGCGCCTCGTACCCCGCACACGGCCGCCTGACGGGCCAGTTCCACGGCCGCGGCACGCACGCCCAACCCGCCGTGAGCGGCCTGTTCGATCTCTCTGAGGCCGATGCGTATGGAATAGCCTTCAACCGTCTCCGCGGCCAGATCAATTGGGCGCCCGAAGAAGTCCGCATCGCCAACGCCGAGTTGCGTATTTTCGCGCCGGGCACGGAGGCTGGCCGCGGCGCGGGAATCGTCACCGGCTCAGCGGGTTACCGTTTTGCTGACCGTAACGCCACCTTCGATCTCGTCGGTGCGTCGCTCCCGCTCGAAAATTTCGAGAAGCTCCATCTGAAGCGCCTGCCCGTGGGCGGCAAACTCAGCTTTCACCTGAATTCGCAAGGGCCTTTGATCGCGCAGCGTGGCGAAGGCGCCTTCCGCATCGTAGACTTGCGCGTCGGCCATGAAGTGATCGGCAGCTTCGAGGGCAATCTCTCTTCGGACGGACGAGAAGCCCAGCTCGAGGTCAATTCCGCCATGGCCGTGGGCAAACTCTCCAGCACGGTGCGCGTTCGTCTCGAAGGCGAATTCCCTCTCACCGGAAAAATTCTTGTGGAGCACGTGGACCTCGACCCCTTCGTGCAGACCGCGCTGCGCCTTCCGGAGCTGACCGGCCACGGCGACACGGACGGGGAAATCCTTCTCAGCGGCGCGCTGTCGCGTCCTCAAAGCCTGACGATTGACGCCAATCTGACCCGCCTGGTGCTCAACTACGCGAATGTGCGTCTGGAAAACGCCGGGCCCGTGCGGCTTCGGTCTTCCAGCGATGAGTTGCGCATTGATCAGGCCACCTTCCGCGGCACGGACACCAACCTTGCTGTGGCCGGCTCGGTTCGCTTCTCGGGCGCGCGCCAGCTCGCGCTGCGCCTCAACGGCGCCTGGGATCTCCGTCTGCTGACCGGCTTTTTTCCTCAACTCGAAGCCCGCGGCCCGGCGCAAATCAACGCTGATTTCGAAGGCTCGCTCGATCGCCCGCGCATCACCGGCAGAATGCACATCGAAAACGCCGCCGCGCGCTTGCGCGATTTTCCCACTGGGCTCAACAATCTCACCGGCGACTTCGTCTTCGACGCGACGCGCCTCTTCTTCGAGAACGTCAGAGCCGAGGCCGGCGGCGGCGCGCTCTCGCTCGCCGGCACGGTGAGTTATGCCGACCGCCCGCTGCGCTACGACGTCACTGCGCGCTCCGCGCGCATCCGCATCCGTTATCCGGAAGGAATGAGCTGGCTCGCCGGCGGCGCTCTGCGTCTCACCGGGACGCCCGACGCCGCCCTGCTTTCCGGCCGCGTCTCCGTCGAGCGCGTCACCCTCTCGCAGGGGCTCCAGGTCGCGGGTATGCTCGTCTACGCCAAGGAGGGCATCACCGGTCCAACCACAAACTCGCCTTATCTCCGCAATTTGTCCTTCGACGTCGAAGCAGTCTCCGCCCCCGACGTCCGCCTGGAATGGCCCGGCGCGGAACTTGAAGCGGAGGCCAATCTGCGTGTGCGCGGCACCTGGGAGCATCCCATCATGCTCGGCCACATCCACATTCTCTCGGGCAACATGACTTTTGCCGGGAATCGCTACCGCGTGACCCACGGCGATCTGAACTTCGCCAATCCTCTCCGGCTGGACCCCGTCCTGAACGTGGAAGCCAGCACCACGATCCAGCAGTATGAAATCACGCTGAACTTCAATGGTCCGGCCAGCAAGCTCTCTCTTTCCTACCGCTCCGATCCGCCTCTTCCTGCTACAGACATCGTCACGCTTTTGGCTTTGGGCCAAACCAGCTCCGAGGCCGAACTCCGCACCGGAGGTACCACTCAGGGAGGCACGACGGGAGCGCAAGCTCTTCTCTCTGAAGCGATCTCCAGCCAACTCGGCGGACGGCTAGAGCGCCTCTTCGGCATTACCCGGCTTCGCGTTGACCCGGGCCTCGGCGCGCTCGGCGCTTCCGGATCCAGCCAGACCGCCGCCGCGCGCGTCACCGTCGAACAGCAGGTGGCGCGCAACCTCACCATCACGTACATCACCGATGTGACTTCCACGCAGCAGCAGGTGATTCAGGTGGAGTACAACGTGGATCGCAACGTGTCCATTGTCGCCCTGCGCGATCAGAACGGCACGTTCGGCCTCGATATCAAATTCAAGAAGCGATTCAAATAAGGCAGGTTGCCCGCTGGCCCGATTATGGCTGCGGCTGCGAGGGAGGTTGCTGCCGTACCGCCTGCTGTTGCTGCTGTTGCCTCTGCTGCCAGCGGCGTCCGCCCGGCCCGAGCCGCGCCGACTGTCCGACATCGGGGTTCTGCGCCTTCATCTCCGCCAGAACTTCCTTCGCCACTCGCGCGCTCAGTTCGCGGCTCTCCGCTTGTACCTCCCGCGTGACACGCGGCGTCTCGGAGGCGGTCTTTTGCCCGAGCGGCGAGCCGTAGAACTGCAGTAGGCCCTTGACCTCGTCGGCGGTGAAATGCTTGTCGTAAGCGGCGACGATCTTGTCCGAAAGCTCGCTTGCGTTGTACCGCGCCTTGAACTTGTCCACGAAAGCGTTCACAAACGCCTCCGCCCGGTCGTTGTTCGGCATGGTGGCAAGCAGCCGCTCGCGGTACTGCTCGGCGGCGGCGTTGGTGGCCTCCTCGATCGTGTCCTTGGCCCCCATCAACTCCATCAGCGAGCGAATGTCGGCCTCTTTTGCAGGATCGATCGCCGTCCGTTGCGCCGTAGCGGATGTCCCGTCCTGCCCTGGCGACTGCGGGTTCTGCGAAGCAAATCCAATCACCACAAAGAATGTTCCGACGTACAGAGCCAACAGCGCCAGTGCCGCTTTCATGCCCGTCTCCAGACCGTTGACCGCTATGCGGTCACAAATAGAAAAGATGACCTTAGGACCATCTGGACGGTAGTCTAGAGAAAGGCGCTCGCCAACGCACCGCCCGGGAAGTACAGGCGTTCTCTCCCGGAAACTGACCGCCCGGACAGGCCGCATTTCGCTTACGAAAAGAGCGTTTCTGCTACGATGGCGCGCCATGCCCGACGCCCCAATCCGCGCCGCGCCCGCCTCCGCAGAAAACGCCGATACGCTCATCCAGCGCGAAGCCGGCCTTCACCACGAGCTCGCGCCGCGCCAGGTCGCCCTGATTGGCCTCGGCTCCACGATTGGCACGGGCCTCTTTCTCGGCAGCGCCATCTCCGTCAAGCAAGCCGGCCCCGCCGTCGTGCTGAGTTTTCTCGCCGGCGCGCTCATCACGCTCACGGTGATGTGGGCCCTCGCCGAAATGGCCGTCGCGCATCCCGCCGCGGGCTCTTTCGGCCTTTACGGCGAAATGTTCCTTAACCCCTGGGCCGGCTTCGCTATCCGCTATACGTATTGGCTGACGCTGGTCGTCATCGTCGGCAGTGAAGTCGTGGCCGCGGCCATTTACTGCAAACTGTGGTTCCCCACGGTCCCATCCTGGCTCTGGATTGCCGCGTTTTCCGCCGTGATCGTCTACGCGAACACCGTCAGCATCGGACATTTCGGCGAATTCGAGTACTGGCTCGCGATGATCAAGGTCGTGACCATCGTTCTCTTCCTCGTCCTTGGCGCCGCCCTTCTGCTTGGCATCGGCTTCCCCCGCAGCGGCGCTGCCAACTACACTGCCCACGGCGGCTTTCTGCCCCACGGATGGTCTGGCGTCGGCCTTGGCGTCACCATGGCCATCTTCAGCTATCTGGGTCTCGAAGTCGTGGGAGCGACCGCGGGCGAAGCCGCGAATCCCCGCGTCGCCGTGCCCCGCGCTCTCCGCCGCACGCTTCTTTATCTCGTGCTCTTCTACGTCGGCAGCCTCGGTCTCGTTGTGGGTCTCGTGCCGTGGAATCAGGTTGGGCTCGGCGAAAGCCCTTTCGTATATGTCCTGCGGACCGTCGGCATCCGCCGCGCCGCCGACGTGATGAACTTCGTCGTTCTCACTGCTGCGCTTTCGAGCGCCCTCTGCAATCTCTACTTCACCTCGCGCCTGCTCTTCTCCCTGGCCCGCGGCGGATACGCCCCCGCCGCGCTGGGCCGCCTCAACAAGCGCGGCATGCCCGCCCTCGCCGCACTGGCCTCGAGCGCCGGCATGGTCGCCGCCGTCTTTCTCTCTCGCGCCTTTCAGGACACCGCATTTGTCTTCATGATTGGTGTCGCGTTCTTCGGCGGGCCTTTCATCTGGATCATGATTCTCGCCACGCATCTCGCCTTTCGCCGCGCCGTTGCGCGCGGGCCCGATCCGCCGCCGCGCTTCGCCCCGCCCGGCCCATGGAGTTCGCTCTTCGGCCTCGCCGCCTTGATCGCTGTCCTTGTCTCCACTTGGTGGATTCCCGAATTTCACATCACTCTTCTCACCGGCCCGCCCTGGCTCGCCTTCATCTCCCTCTGCTATTGGATCTGGACTCGCGCCAATCGCCGTCCTTCCTCCGCTGGGTAAGCCAGCCGATCCGCGCCTTGTCAGCGCATATATAGTTTGCTAGACGCTGGTGACTGGCGGCATCATACCGGAAGCGATTGCACCGCGTCGGCACGTATGCGCGGGCAAGGATCCCGCAGAATGGATGATCTTCTCCACTGGCGCCAGGAATTCCCCATCCTCGAGCGCGCCACCTATCTGATCAGCAATTCCCTCGGCGCCATGCCCCGCGCTGTCTATGACGGGCTGCGCGATTATGCCGACCTCTGGAACACGCGCGGGGTCCGCGCTTGGGAAGAAGGCTGGTGGGAGATGGCCGCGCGGCGCCGCGCCCGGCGAACTGTCGCTTCACCAGAACGTTACGCTCACCCAGGCCGTCATCGCCTCTTGCTTCGATTTCCGAGGCCCGCGCAACAAAATCGTGATGACCGATCTCGAATTTCCATCCATACAATACTTCTACCACGAGCAGCGCCGCCACGGCGCCCGCGTCGAAACCGTTCCCAGCGCGGACGGCATCCGCCTCCCGCTCGAAAAATTCCTCGCCGCCATCGATGACACCACTCTCCTCGTCCCCATTTCCCTCGTCCTTTTCCGCAGCTCCTTCATCGTAGACGCCCGCGCCATCGTCGAGCGCGCCCACCGCGTCGGTGCTCACGTGATCCTCGATTGCTTCCAGGCCGCGGGCACCATCCCCGTGGATGTCCGCGGGCTCGGCGTCGATTTCGCCGTCGGCGGCGTCCTCAAATGGCTTTGCGGCGGGCCCGGCGTGGCCTATCTTTACGTACGTGAAGATCTCCGCTCGCGCCTGCGCCCCGCGCTCACCGGGTGGCTCGCGCATCGCCAGCCGTTCGCCTTTGAACCAGGACCCATCGATCGTCGCGAAGATTCCTACCGCTTCTTGAACGGTACGCCGCACATCCCCGCTCTCTACGCATGCCAGCCAGGGCTCGACATCGTCAACGACGCCGGCGTGGCCGCCATCCGCGAAAAATCCACCCGCCTCACCGCGCGCATCATGGCCGGAGCCGCAGCGCGCGGCTGGCGGATCCGCACGCCCGAGCATCCCGCCGAGCGCGCTGGGACCGTCTCCGTAGATTGCCCGCATTCCACGGAAGTCTGCCGCGAACTCCTCGCTCGCGATATCCTCGTGGATTGGCGGCCGAATGCCGGTATTCGCCTTTCGCCGCATTTCTACAATCGGGAAGAAGAATGTGACTCCGCTCTCGAACAAATGGATGAGATTCTTCGCACTCGCGCGTGGGAAAAACATACTGCGGTCGTCTCCCATGCCTGAGCCCGCCGAATTGCGCCGCGGCGAGCAAGAATCCGGCTCCGCTGAGTCGCCGCCGCAAGCCGCCCCCGACCCCTACGCCGAGCTGCGCCGCGAGATGGTCAAAAAACAAATTCGCGCCCGCGGCATCTCCGATCCCCGCGTGCTTTCGGCCATGGAACGTGTGCCGCGCCACGAATTCGTGCCGGACGTGCACCGCGCCCGCGCCTACGAAGATTCCCCGCTGCCCATCGGCGAAGGCCAGACGATTTCGCAGCCCTACATCGTCGCCGCCATGACCGCCGCGCTCCAATTGACCGGCACGGAACGCGTCCTTGAGATCGGCATCGGCAGCGGCTACCAGGCTGCGATCCTTTCCCTCCTCGCCGCCGACGTGTACACCATCGAGCGCAGCGCCCCGCTCGCTCACTCCGCTTCCGAGCGCCTCGCTCGCCTCGGGTACGCCAACGTTCATGTTCACTGCGGCGACGGCACTCTCGGCCTGCCCGAGTTCGCTCCTTTTGATGCCATTCTTGTCGGCGCTTCGGCTCCGGCTATTCCCGCGCCGCTCGCGGCTCAACTCGCCCAAGGCGGCCGCATGATCATTCCCATCGGCGACACGGACAGTCAGGAGCTGCGCCTCCTCGAGCACATCGGCGAGGGCTTCCATGTCCGCTCGCTTGATCCCTGCCGCTTTGTTCCCCTCGTGGGTCGCTACGGCTGGCGGGAGTCATAGGTCGAATGACCGCCGGCCCCTCTCTCTCCATCATTATCCCGTCGTACAACGAAGAGAGCCGCCTGCCCGAAACTCTGCGCCGGATTGCCTCTTACCTCCGCCGGAGCGGCCGCGAGACGGAAGTCATTGTCGTCGATGACGGTTCGCGCGACCGCACCGCCGCCGTCGCCGAATCCTTCCGCGGCGAAATCCCTACTCTGCGCGTCGTCCCGAACGGCGCAAATCGCGGCAAGGGATTCAGCGTGCGCCACGGCTTTCTGGAAGCCCGCGGCCGCATCGTCCTTTTCACCGATGCCGATCTCTCCGCGCCGATCGAGGAGGCGGACAAGCTTCTCGCCGCGCTCGAATCGCATGATGTCGCCATCGGCTCCCGTGCCCTCGACCGCAGCCTCATCAGCGTCCACCAGTCGCGCTTCCGCGAGTTTGCCGGCATCGTCTTCAACAAGCTCGTGCGCCTCTGCCTACGCCTCCCCTTCGTGGACACACAATGCGGCTTCAAGGCTTTCCGCCGCGAGCCCTGCCGCATCATTTTCGAGCAGCAGCGCATCGAGCGTTTCGGCTTCGATCCCGAGCTCCTCTATCTCGCGCGCCGCCACGGCCTGCGCTCCGTCGAGATTCCCGTGCGCTGGGCCAACAGCCCGGCCACCCGGGTCAGCATGTTCCGCGACAGCCTGCAGATGTTTCTGGATATCCTCGTCATCCGCTGGAACGCCCTTCGCGGCCGCTACCCGGGCTCGCGCAAAAGCGACCCCGCCGCCTGAAACTTTATATTGCAAAGTACTTGACAACCGTCCCCAACTCGCGCATAATCCAGCCCATGAGTATCGCCGGTCCTCTCCGCTCCTCGAAGCGCGCGCCTATCCCCATTGACGCCCGCGCCGCCGACCATCTCCGCTACATCCGCGAAACCATGGAGCGCGCCGGCGAATTCACCGCCGTTCCCGGCTGGGGCGGCATCGCCATGGGTTTTTCTGCCCTGGCCGCAGCCGCCATCGCCGCGCGCCAGGCCACTCCGCGCGCCTGGCTCGCCACCTGGCTCATCGAAGCCCTCGTCGCCGTGGCCATCGCCGCGCCCGCGGCGGCACACAAGGCCCATCGCGCGAATTTGCCTCTGCTTTCCGGTCCCGGCCGCAAATTCCTCTTGAGCTTTGCTCCCCCGATTCTCGTCGGCGCGCTCCTGACTCTCGTTCTGTTCCGCGCCGGCAATCTCGCGGCCCTTCCCGGCATCTGGCTGCTTCTCTACGGCACGGCGATTGTCACCGGCGGCGCGTTTTCCGTGCGCATTGTGCCGGTAATGGGTTTCTGCCTGATGGCGCTAGGCGCGGCGGCACTTTTCACGCCGGCAAATTGGGGCGACGCCTTCATGGCCGTAGGTTTTGGGGCGCTGCAGATCGGCTTCGGTGGATGGATCGCCCGCCGCTACGGCGGCTGAATCTCAGGGAAAGGAGGGCGCATGGCGAAATCATCAGCGGCAGCGCAAGAACGCCTCGAGCGCCTACCCCGCTCCGATCGGGGCAAGGGCGAAGCGCAGCTCTCGCAAGTTCGCGGCCATGCCCGCGAAACCGTTCCGCGCGACCTCGACCGCCTCATCCACGAGCGCATCCGCCTCGGCATTGTCAGCGCTCTCGCCGTCAATCGCTCGCTCACCTTCAACGAGCTGAAAGCCCTGCTCAAGACCACCGACGGCAACCTTAGCGTGCACGCGCGCAAGCTCGAAGAAGCCGAGTATATCCATTGCACGAAATCTTTCGATGGCCGCCTGCCGAAGACCGAGTACCGCCTGGCGGCGGCCGGCCGGCGCGCCCTCGAGCGCTACCTTAATCACATGGAGGCGCTCATCCGCGCCACGCGCGAACGCTGAGCGCAAAAATTTTTTGCGCCTATA
>QHYP01000076.1:0-5213 GCA_003224195.1 Acidobacteriota bacterium
TGAGGCCATGTATCTGGTCAAAAACACCAACCGCGATAGCGTGGCAGCAGCGAATGTGGGAATCTTGAAAGAGTAGTACCGTTCCAACTCCTGGCCTCGGGATTGCGAGCGAATCTTTTTCAACAAATCGGCAAACGCCAAGGTTTTCCCAGTTAGTTTCCCCTTGTTGGAACGGCACTAGTTTCCGGCGCCAGCTTCCGCCAGGCAACGTTGTACGGCCCTTGCCCCCCTCCTATACTCAGAGTGAGATGCTCAGAACGGAAGCAGCGCGCTATGCCCGATGGTCAGCCGGCGTGGCCCTCGCGCTCGTGGCGATCACGCTCAGCGTGTACCTGGAGCGGAGCTGGGTCGGCTACCGCCAAAAACGGAAGGCTCCGCCGCCACCGCCGCCGAGCGTGGAGCGTCAAACCGGCGAAATTACCTTTTCCAAAGTCGAAAAGGACCGGACGATTTTTACCGTGCGCGCGTCGCGCTCGACGGAATTCAAAGGCAAGGATGAGAACCTGCTCGAAGAGGTGCAGATCACTATTTTCGGCCAGTCGGGCGAGCGCCACGACACGATTCACACGACAAGCTGCCAATACGCGAGAGGGTCCGGGAAAATCATCTGTAGCGGAGAGGTGCAGATGGACCTGCAGAGCGCGGCTGATGCCGAGCGCCCGCCGAAGGACGCCACGTCCGCGCGGTTGGTCCATGTTGAGACACGCGGTGTCACCTTTGATCGAATGAGCGGCATCGCTGAGACGGATCAGCCGGTGCGGTTCACCTTCCCCAGCGGAGGTGGCGAGGCCGTGGGCGCCCGATACCAGTCCGACGGGGGAATCCTCCGGTTGAAGCGAGATGTTCATCTTACGATCCGGCAGCCCGCTACGGCCTCCTCGAAGGCAGCCCAAACGCCGGACAAACGGGAGCAGGAGGCACACGTCCGCGGAGCCGCCCTGGAATTCCGGCGCGAAACAAACTCGCTGCGGCTGCTAGGACCGGTGGACGCGGATTTCGGCGCGGTGCATCTGACGGCGGGAGAGCTGACGCTGCTTCTCGATGCGAGCAACCGCGCACAGCGCTTGGCGGCATCGGCAGGGGCAGGGGGAGCGCGTCCCGAGATTCGCTCCCACGGCACGCGCGGGGAATCCACGGTTACGGCAGACTCTGTCACCGCGCAGTTCGCGCAAGCAGGTTGGGTGCAAAGAATCGAGGCGGCCGGGTCCGTGCGCGGTTCGCTTCATGGGCGGGCGGAGGAAGATCAGCTCCAAGCGGACAAGATGGAGATGCAGCTTCTGCCGCGCGTGGAAAAACCGCACGATCTGACTTTTGAGGGCAACGTTTCCATGCAGGCCAGCTTTGCGAGCGGTGACTCCCGTTCGCTCCAAACCGCGGCGATGCGCGTCCTTTTCGGCGAAGAGGAGAATAGAGCGAGCAGACCGGTGCGGGGCGAGACCCTTGCGGCGGGCACGATCCATTGGACCGAACACGCTGCGACAAGCGGCGTCGCACCAACGCACATGGAACTCAGCGCCAATCACTTGGCGCTCGATTTCGGGGCGGGGGGCCGCGCCGAGCGGCTGGAAGCGCAGGGCAACGTGCAAACGCAGCGGCAGATTCCCGGGAAAGCGCTGCAGACTGCAACCTCGCAGAGCGCCACCGCGCAGCTCGCGGCGAGCGGCGGCTGGACGCAGATGGATCTCCACGGCGATGTCCGGTTGAAAGAGGGCGACCGCAATGCGCAGGCCGAGCAGGCGATTTTTCATCGCGCGGAACAAACGGCCGTGCTGACCGGCAATGCCCGCGTGCGCGACCCGGCCACCGAAACACAGGCGCGGCAGATCACCTTCATGCAGACCACGGGCGACATTCACGCGGAAGGTGGCGTGCGCTCGACCGATCTTTCGCCGCACAGTTCGGCAATTCACCTGGCCCCGCAGTCAGCCAACGTAACCGCCGACAAACTTCAGGCCAATTCGCAGACCGGCCGCGCGCTCTATACCGGCCACGCGCGGCTTTGGCAAGGCGACTCCGTCCTCGAGGCGGATGCGATCGAGCTGCTGCGGATCCCGCGAGGATTGAACGCGAATGGAAACGTGCGCGCAGTCTTTCCGCAGACGGCCTTGGCCGTCAAAACGCCAGCCGGGGCGAGCCCGGTCCAGGCAGCGGCCAAGCAAGCGGCCCGTTCGTCGAATCTCTGGCACGTACAGTCCGAGTCTCTCACCTATCGCGAGGCGGACAACCGCGCGCATCTCGAAAAGAACGTCTTCGCCGCGTGCGATACGGAGCGTATCCGCGCGGCCGCGCTCGACCTCTATTTCATGCGGAGCCAGATAAACGGCGCACAGCAACTGAGCCGAGCCCTGGGCACCGGCGGCGTCACCGTCGAGCAGGGTGACCGACGCGGCGTTGCGGAGCGCGGCGAGTACCTCGCCTCGGCGGGGAAATTCGTGCTGTCCGGCGGAACGCCCACTTTGTACGACGCTCTTCGCGGAACGACCACCGGCCGTCAATTGACCTTCTTTTTAGCGGATGATACGATCATCGTGGATTCCGAAAATGGTTCGCGGACGTTGACGAGGCACCGAGTCGAGAAATGACGAGGTATGCTGAAGCTTCAGGCCGTCGAGATCAGTAAGACCTATCGCGGACGGAAGGTCGTTGACGACGTTGAGCTGGAGATCGGACAGGGTGAAGTCGTTGGGCTCCTGGGGCCCAACGGTGCAGGAAAAACGACCACGTTTTCGATCCTCGTCGGACTTGCCCGGCCTGACTCCGGCCGTGTCCTCCTGAACGGCGACGAAATTACCGATCTCCCGATGTATCTCCGGGCCCGCAGCGGGATCAGCTATCTGCCTCAGGAGCCCTCGGTCTTCCGTCAATTGACAACCGAAGAGAATCTCCTGGCGGTGCTGGAGACTTTGCCGCTCACGCCCGAGCAGCAGCGGGACCGGCTGGAGGAATTGCTGATGCAGTTAGGGCTCGAGACGGTTCGCTACAGCAAAGCGTACTCTCTTTCGGGCGGGGAGCGCCGCCGGCTGGAGATCGCCCGCTCGCTCACCCTGGAGCCTTCCTTCATGCTCTTGGATGAGCCGTTCTCCGGGATCGATCCTCTTACCGTCAAGGATCTCCAGGAGATCATCAAGGACTTGGCGCGGTCCGGAATCGGCGTGCTGATCACCGACCACAACGTGCGCGAAACGCTGAGCGTAACAGATCGCGCATACATACTGAATCATGGGAGAATAATGGCGACGGGTACGCCGCAGTCTCTCAGCGAGGATGCAGAGGTTCGGCGCGTGTACCTGGGCGATCATTTCCGACTCAATTAGGACCACTGGGGCAATCTGCATATGGGTTGGCAGGGACTCAAGCTCAATCTGAGAGTGGCGCAGAAGCAGATTCTGACGCCCGGCCTGGTGCAGATGGTCAGCGTGCTGGCGCTGAACCGGCTCGAGCTCAAGGAAATGATCAACCAGGAGATGATTGCTAACCCAGTCCTCGAGGAGCTGACTGAGGACGTTTCCCCGACCGACAATTACAGCGACCAGGAATTTCTGAAGGCGGAAACCGAAAAGGTGCCGGAAACCGAAGCCGCCAATCCCTTCGACGAGTTCGACGTGGGCGCTTTCTTCAACCAGTATCTCGACACGGGCGGGGACGGGGGGCAATCTCAGGAGCGCGAAGTCTCCGAGCGGCCTTCCTTCGAAAAATTTCTCTCCTCCCCGCGCGGCTTAACCGAACACTTGGCGTGGCAATTGAGCGTCACCATTTGCTCGGCAGCGGTTCGCGAGATCGCCGAAAACATCATCGGCAATCTCGACGAAAACGGATACCTTATGGCATCGCTCGAGGAGCTTTCGCAAAACGGGACCTGCCCGGCGGAGGACATCGAAGAGGCACTAACGGTCGTCCAGGAGTTCGATCCTCTCGGCGTCGGCGCCCGCGACCTTCGCGAGTGCCTCCTGCTGCAATTGAAAACGCTCGATCCGCAGAACACCCTGGCGCAGCAGATTGTTTCCGAACACCTGAAGCAGGTGCAGGCCAACCAATTGAAAGAGATCGCGCGAGCGCTGAATCGGCCGGTCGAGGTCGTGAAGCACGCTTTGGACGTCATCAAGAAGTGCGACCCTCGGCCGGGGCTCCGCTACAACAAGACGGAGCCGCGCCTGGTCGAGCCCGATGTCTATTTCCGCAAGGTCGATGACCAGTGGCAGGTCTTCCTCAATGAGGATGACATGCCGCAGCTGCGCCTGAGCCCGACTTACCGCCGCCTGCTCGCCCGCGATGCAGCCGATCGCGACGTGCGCAATTACGTGAAAGAGCGCTTCACGGCCGCCATCCAGTTGCTCAAGAACATCGAGCAGCGCAAACACACCATCCTGCGCGTGTGCCAGTCGATTATCGCCCGCCAAGACGAGTATCTCGATCATGGAGCCGACGCGCTCAAGCCCATGATGATCAAGGAAGTGGCCGAGGAAGTCGGCGTGCATCCTTCGACGGTGAGCCGCGCGGTGGCCAGCAAGTACGCGCACACTCCGCAAGGCGTCATCGAGCTGCGGTCCTTTTTTTCGGAAGCGGTGAACGGTCCCGAAGGCGGGGGGATGTCGCTGCTCACCCTCAAGCGGCTCGTCAAGAAAATGATCGAAGAGGAAGATTCCGCTAAGCCGCTCACCGACGAGCAGATTGCCAAGAAGCTCGACGAAGGCGGCATCCGCGTGACGCGCCGCACGGTGGCGAAATACCGCGAGGACATGCGCATTCCCAGCACCCACCAGCGCCGCGTGAAAGCCTGAACCGGCCGCGTCCGTGAAATACAACGCCCAGCGGCCGTCCAAACGTCAGCCCGGACGTGAGGGCCGCGAACTCGTCATCCTCACCGGGCTTTCGGGGTCGGGCAAAAGCACCGTTCTCCGCGCCTTTGAGGACATGGGCTTCTACTGCGTGGATAACCTGCCCGTCGAGCTGATCCCCATTTTTGCCGAGTTGCATGCCCAAGGCGGGGAGGATTTCGGCCGGGCCGCGCTTCTGGTGGACGCGCGCGAGGGTGCGCAACTTGAAAAGCTGCCGGGTCTCTACAAACACCTGCGCCGCGAGCACCCGATGACCCTCGTCTTCATCGAAGCGACGGAGGATGCGCTCCTGCGGCGTTACAGCGAGACCCGTCGGCCGCACCCACTGGGGAAGGACCAGTCCGTCCGCCAGGGACTCCAGCGCGAGCGCACACTGAT
>QHYP01000076.1:5302-10441 GCA_003224195.1 Acidobacteriota bacterium
CTGCGCCACTTCATCACGGAGCGCTTCAAGACGTCCGGACGGCAGCCGCTCCTGCTGTCACTGGTGAGTTTCGGCTACCGTTACGGCATTCCGACCGACGCCGATCTCGTCTTTGACGTGCGCTTCCTGCCCAATCCTCATTTCGTTCCCCGGCTGCGGCGGTTCTCCGGCAAGGACAGAAGGATCGTCCGCTATCTGCGTTCGTTTCCGCAGACAGCCGAGTTTCTGCGAAGGATGGAAGGACTGCTGACCTATCTGATACCGCACTATATCCGCGAAGGAAAAAGCTACCTGACAATCGCCTTGGGCTGCACTGGCGGCCGGCACCGCTCCGTCATGCTTGCCGAAGCCATGCGTAAGGCATTACATGCGCGCGGGTACGACGCAAAAGTGGTCCATCGCGACATAGACAAGTAGCCCACATCGCGCCGTTCGGCAACTTGACACACTGCCGCCCGGCGCTTAGCGTACCACTGTTCCGGTTCCAGGGGGCTTGAGGCGTGACCTCTTTTCTTTCACCACAACTGCGCCGCTTGTTGAGTTACGTGCGACCGTACCGGTTCCGCATGACGTTCGGGGTCATTCTGCTCGGGTTTGTAGCCCTTGCCGAAGGCATCGTGGCGCTCATGATCGCTCCCATGGTGGACCGCGTCCTGAATCCGGCGGTGAGCGACTCGAGCCTGCCGTTGGTCAAGCTGCCCTTCGGCGGCCCCACCATCTACCTCAACCGGTTCTTTCCCCCCAGCATCCACAACGTCTGGACTGTAGTTGCGTTCTCCCTTTTGACCGTTTTCTTCGTGAAAGCCATTTCGGAGTACGCGGGAACCACTCTGGTCCAATCCGTCGGCCACCTCGCCATCACCGATTTGCGCAATCAAATCTACGCCAAGCTGATCCGCCAACCCATCGACTTTTTCCAGCACCAGCCCGCGGGGCGTTTGATGTCCGCCGTGATCAACGACGTGGAACGCGCACGGCTCGCGCTGTCGGAGTATCTCGCTGACTTTTTCCGGCAGGGATTTGGCTTGTTCGTTTTCCTCGCCGTACTTTTCCGCATCGACGTGACGATGGCAGTCGGATCAGTGTTTCTTCTGCCGATGGTGATTTGGCCGGTGGGGAAACTGGGCCGCCGCATCCGGCGCTCGGTGGAAGACAGCCAGACGCGCCTCGGCGAGCTGAGCCAAATCCTGCAGGAGACGGTCAGCGGCAACCGCATCGTCAAAGCCTTCGGAATGGAGGAGTTCGAGATCGGCAAGTTTCGCGGAGCCGCCCGCCGCCTCCTGCGCGAAACCATGCGGTGGGTCCGCGCGCAGGTGGTTACATCTCCGCTCATGGATCTGCTCCAACCCGTCGTGATCGCCTTTCTGTTGCTCTACGCGCGCGACAAAATTCGCCTGCACCAGATAACCCTTGGACTGTTTTTCGCCTTTGTCTACGCGCTGTTCAAGTCCTACGAGCCCGTAAAGAGAATGGGCTCCATCTATCAGCAATTCCAGCAGGCGGAAGGCGCCACCAAGCAGGTTTTTGCTTTGCTCGACCTGCCGGAAGAGGAGCAGGACGCTCCCGGAGCGAGCACGCTTCCGCCGTTCGCCAGCGAGATCGAGTTCGACAGCGTCAGCTTCTCCTACGATTCGACACTTGTGTTGCGCGGCATCGACTTCACGGCGCGAAAAGGCGAAGTGATTGCCATCGTCGGAACCAGCGGGGCGGGGAAGACGACCCTGGTCAACCTGCTTCCACGCTTTTACGAAGTGTCGGGCGGAGCCATCCGGGTTGATGGAGTGGACGTCCGCGACGTGACACTGCGTTCCCTGCGCGCGCAGATTGCCGTGGTCACCCAGGAAAACATCCTCTTTCACGACACGGCCAGGAACAATATCTGCTACGGCCTCGCGAATGTGGACCCAGCCAGCGTCGTCGAGGCCGCCCGCGCCGCGCTGGCCCACGAATTCATCCTGGAGCTTCCGCAAGGCTACGACACGCTGATCGGCGAGCGCGGCCAGCGCCTGAGCGGCGGTCAGCGGCAGCGCATCGCGATTGCGCGCGCCATATTGAAAAATTCCCCCATCCTGATTCTCGATGAGGCGACTTCGGAACTCGATTCAGAGTCCGAAATGCTCGTCCAGAGAGCACTCGGCAATTTGATGGTCGGCCGCACGGTCTTCGTCATCGCGCATCGCCTGGCCACGATTCGCCGCGCCGATCGCATTCTCGTCCTCGAAGATGGCCTGATCTGTGAATCGGGCAGGCACGCCGACCTGCTGGCGCGCGGGGGCCTCTACGCGCGGCTTCATGAGCTGCAATTTGCCGACGACGAGAGCCTCGCCGCCCGAGTTGCTTCCAACGGAGCTCCGGCGCCTGCCGGCAAGTCATGACGCCGGCGAATCCATCCACCGCCAAACAGCCCACGTGCGCCTCGATGACCGGTTTTGCCGTCGCACGCGGAGAGCACAACGGCTGGGCGCTGCGGATGAGCGTGAAGAGCGTCAATCATCGTTTTCTGGATGTAAAACTGCGCTTGCCCGAAGGCTTCGATTTGTACGAATCGCGCTTGCGGCAGGGGGTTCGCCAGCGCGTCCACCGAGGTCACATCGAAATCCATGTGAGCATCCAGCTTGCCTCGGCCGCTCCGCTCCAGATCAATCGCGAAGTCGCGCACGCCTACCTCCATCTGGCTGAAGAATTTCGCCAGCAGACGGATTCCCGCTCCGAGGTGGATGTCGTCTCGCTCTTGCGCTTGCCCGGGGTCGTAACCGGAATCGCGCCCGCAGTCCCTGAATCGGAAGACGAGCAGGAGCAACTCGGCGGCGCTCTCGACGCCTGCTTGCAGGACGCACTTACCAAGCTCGGGGAGATGCGCCGATTGGAAGGCCAGCACTTGGCGCAGGAATTGCGCGCCCGCGCGGACCGCATCGGCCAGCAGGCTGGAGAAATCCGCAGGCTGGCGGTGAATCTGCTGCCGGCGTTCCGCCGCCGGCTGGAGATGCGCCTGAAAGAACTGCTGAGCGGCGTGCTCGTGGATTCCGCGAGGCTCTCTCAGGAGGCCGCACTGCTCGCCGAGCGCAGCGACATCAGCGAGGAACTCGACCGCCTGCGCAGCCATTTGACGCAATTTGACAAGTTGCTGGCCGAGGGCGGCGAAATCGGCAAGAAGCTCGATTTCCTGCTCCAGGAAATGCACCGCGAGGCGAACACTCTGCTCTCCAAGACGCCCGGTGTGGAAAGCGAGGGCCTCGCGATTACCGGATTGGCTCTTGAGATCAAAGCTGAAATTGAAAAACTTCGCGAGCAGGTGCAGAACATCGAATGACGACGGGAACGGAAGTCTCGCCGCTCGTGCTGATCGTATCGGGGCCATCGGGGTCGGGAAAATCGACTCTCGTGCAGCGCCTGCTCGAACTGCCCCGGACGATGCCCTCCGTCTCGCGCACCACGCGGCCCCGCCGCACGACGGAGAGCAGCGGAAAATGCTATGATTTTGTGACGGAAGCCGAGTTCGACGCCATGGCCGCGCGCGGCGAGTTTCTCGAATATGCGCGCGTATTCGGGAAGCACGCTTACGGCACGCCGCTAAAATGGCTCGACGAGTCGCGCCGCACGGGCCGCGACCTCGTGCTCGAAATCGATGTGCAGGGCGCGGCCCAGGTGAAGGAAAAGCTGCCCGAATCGGTGGCTATTTTCATTCTCCCCCCCTCGCGCGAAGAGCTCGAGCGGCGCCTCCGCAGCCGCGGCCAGGATTCCGAAGAGGAAATTGCGCGGCGTCTGGCTCGGGCTCGAGATGAGATTCAGGCCTTCGGAAAGTATTATGACTATTGCGTTGTCAATGACGACATGGAACGGGCCGGGCGGGATGTTCAAGCAATTCTCCTGGCGCTGCGCTGCGCAAGTGCGCGCAACCGCGGCTTCGTGGAGCGGCTTCTAGCGTCGTTCGGAAGGAAAACTTGAGATGAGCGTCGAGAGCAAAGCTCCCGAAAGCCAGTTTGCGTACGTTGTCGTTGCCGCTCGCCGCGCACGCCAGCTCATGGCCGGCGCGCCGCCATTGATCGACAATCCGCACACGCAGAAGGCCACGCGCGTCGCTACCGAAGAGCTGGACCAGAACGTTCTCGAATACGAGGTCCCAGAATTTCCGGGCGAAGAAGAGGACAAGGAGGGAAAGCGCCGCAAGTAGCCGCGCGAAAGGCGCCATGCGTATCACCCTCGGCGTAACCGGCGGCGTGGCCGCCTACAAGGCGGCGGAGCTCACGCGCCGGCTTCAACAGGACGGTTTCACCGTGCAGGTGGTGATGACTCGCGCGGCGCGCGAGTTTGTCACGCCGCTTACCTTCGCCGCGCTCACCGGCCAGAAAGTCATCACCGACCTCTTCGGCGATTCCGCCGGAGGGCCCGCCAACCTCGAGAGCGCCATCGAGCACATCGCTGTGGCGCAGCGCACCGATCTCCTGCTCGTTGCTCCGGCCACCGCAGACATCATCGCCAAATTCGCGCGCGGCATCGCCGACGATTTTCTGACTACGCTGTACCTCGCCACGACCGCGCCGGTGGTCATCGCACCGGCGATGAATGTGAATATGTGGCAGCACGGCGCGACGCAAGAAAACGTGGAAATGTTGCGCGCCCGCGGCGCGATCATCGTCGATCCCGATGAGGGTTACCTCGCCTGCGGGATGACCGGCGCAGGGCGCCTGGCGGGAATCGAAGCCATCCTTGGGGCGGTCCGCCAGACCCTCCAGGTCGAGCGAGACCTCGAAGGGGAAACCATTCTGGTCACCGCGGGGCCCACCTGCGAGGATCTCGATCCAGTTCGCTATCTCACCAATCGCTCCTCCGGCAAGATGGGTTATGCCGTGGCCGAGGCGGCCGCGCGGCGCGGGGCCCGCGTGATTTTGGTGAGCGGGCCCGTCGCGCTCGATCCGCCCGACGGCGTCGAACGAATCTTGGTTCGGACTGCGGACGAGATGCATCATTCCGTGCTCGAACATTTTTCCGCATGCTCGATCGCCATCCTGGCGGCGGCCGTGGCCGATTATCGTCCTGCGGAAAGACACGCGGTCAAGATAAAGCGTACGAGGTCCCCTCTCACCCTATCATTCGAGGCAACGCGGGATATTCTGGCAGATGTCGCCCGCGTGAAGGGCG
>QHYP01000077.1:0-14335 GCA_003224195.1 Acidobacteriota bacterium
CCTAAAAAAGGAAAACGGAACCGACATGGAAGACTAACTATCTTGTTGATTCAGCGAGGTATAGTTGGGCACCGCTTTTCTGCGTTGGACCAGGTTCTGATTACGAATCGGCTGCTCTACCACTGAGCTACCTCGGCTTGTTTGACTCACTCTAGCATCTGCAAAAAAACGCGTCAATTTACGAGCTCACCATTGCCGCACACGCGCTCACGCGACCGCGCTCTACCGCGGAACCACTCGCGTTTTGGAAGGGGAACAGGCTACCTAGAGAAGGGGTACATCGCCCAGCCTACCGCTATGCCGATCAGCAGGAACAGGAGCAGCGACCACGCAATGTATTTTAAGCGCCCCACCGGCTGCCGGCGGCTCAAAAACCCGAACGCCGTCGACACCACCAGAGCGAACAACACCATACCCTCGAAATGTGTGAGTTTCATCGCTCCCGCTCAGGCTTTCCGCCCGCGCGCCGTTTCGTACGCGTGTAACGCGGCCAGCAGGTTCAGCACTCCCGCCGTGGCCATGAATCGCGTTCCATAATCGCCGCTCGCCCGCGAGACGTCCGGTCCAAGCGTCTCGAGCGTGCGCGCCAGAAAATAAAAACTCCCCGCGCCCAGATCCGCCAGGTATCCCAGGAAATCGAATGCGTCGTTTCCCGTCGACGCGAAAATATTGCCCCGCATAGCCGCGCTTACGATAGCCAGCGATCCAACACACAGAAAACAGGTCACCGCCCGCCCCCACATCTTTTGCAATGCATGCCCCAATCCGGGAATCAGCCAGCCGGCGACCGCGCAAGCGATCGGGTAATATCCGCGCCTCGTTGCGACCGCACTCTGCTCTCGAACCGCGGCTTTCTTTGCTCTCTCTTCAGCCATGGATTACGCCAGCAAAGGCAGAATCTCCGTTTGCACGGCCCCGGTCACGCGCGCTTCGCGCTGGCCGATATAAACGTTCAACTCGCTCCGTATGCCGAACTCCGGCAGATAAATTCCAGGCTCCACGGAAAAACAAACGCCGGGGATCAGGTGGCGCACGTCCCGCGTCTCCATCCCATCCATATTGACGCCGTTCTGTGTCCTGTGCGGTGAAAAAAGTATTTTCCGTATCCGGCTCTTTCAATTACGCTGCGGGCAATCCTGTCCACTTGCCAGCCCTGCACGGGCCTCCCCTTCGCGATATTAGCGCGTACAAACTCAACGGCATTGTCTCGCGCTTGGCGCACGATCGCAAAAACCTTCGCGTGCTTCTCCGGAACCTTTGCGCCAAGAGAACCGATCCAAGTCACGTCGTAGTAGACGCTTCGGGGCCTCTTTTGTTTTCCCCACACATCCAGCAAAAGCAAATCGCCTTCACGAATCGGCGCCGACGTGCCGGGCATGGGACCATAGTGTGGGTCGCTCGCATGTTCGTTCACCGCGATGTCCGGCCCTTCCTCGGTCGTCAAGCCCGCCGCTTCAAACTGGCCGAGAATCCATTGCTTCAGATCGTATTCTGTCAGCGTTTTCTTTTCACGCACCGAGCGCGCCGCAAGCTCAAACGCCCCGCGGACGATGCGGTCGATCTCGCGTCCCGCAGCGAGATGCGATTCCAGTTGCTCCGCGCTCCACGCCGCCTCGTACTTCTGCACCAGGTCGGCCGAGCTTACGACCTTCGCGCCGGCTCCGCGCACTAGCTCGATCGTTCCGGCGTCGACCATCGAAACATACGGAATTTCGTTCTTTGGCGAATACTGCATTGCCACTTTCTTTGCCCGTCCCAGCAGTTTGCTCAAATTTTTTCGCAGCTCGTCCTGCCCCGCGTAGAACCGCGTCTCCCCCGGGAGGGCCGCGAGCGAGCCGGACTCGATTTTGTGCACTAGTTTCCCCGGATTGCCGTTCGCGGGAACGAAATAGAACCACCGCCGCGTACGCATCGCCTCTGGCAAATGCAAAATGCGCTGCGCGATCGGGTCGCGCCCGCGAAAATCATAAAAGAGCCAGCCGTCGAGCTTCGCGGCTCGCAAATCCGCCTGAATGGATGTGATGTCGGGAGTCATCTCACACGCGGCGCCGACTTTTCAAGCCTCGTGAACCAGCAAGGCGACCACCTGTTGTGGCATCACGCCGCTCAGCTCGACGCGTTTCGTGCGGCTTCTTTCACCGGAGAGGATTCTAACAGCCGATCTCGAGATTTTCAAAATTCGCGCCAGAAACTCGATCAGCGCCTCATTCGCCCGGTCGTCCACCGGCGGCACCTGCAACCGCACCCGCAACGCACCTTCCCATTCGCCGGCAATTTCATTGCGGCTCGCCCGCGGCTGCACCCGCACCCCCACAATTACCGCTCCGTTCTTCTCCTGCATCTCCAGCATTTGCAACCCCCAGTCCTTACCCGCTCACTTCACTCCACGGCCGCCAAAAAGCGCCGTTCCCACGCGGATCTCGGTCGCCCCCTCTTCGATGGCTACGTCGAAATCTTGCGACATTCCCATGGACAGCACCGGCAATTTGCGGCCCAACTGCCGCTCCAGATCATCCCGCAGCAGGCGCAAGCGCGCGAAAAACGGCCGCACCTTCTCCGCAGCTTCAAAAAGCGGCGGCACACACATCAGTCCCGCGAAATCGAGATGGGTCAACTCCACAACCTTTTCTGTCAGCGTTGGTAATTCCTCTGGCTGAACTCCGCTTTTCGATTCTTCCACCGCGAGCCGCACTTCAATCAGCACGCGAAGTCTTCTTCCGCCGGCCGCTCCGGCTGCCGCGTTGACCCCGCTCCGAGCGGGGTCACCCATGCAACGGTCCAGCCGCTGCGCAAGCGCAAAATCATCCACGGAATCGACGGCATGAAACATCCGCGCCGCCTTTGCCGCTTTGTTATTTTGCAGGTGGCCGACCAGATGCCACGTGGCATCCAAGTCGCCCAGCGCGGCTCTCTTCCCTTCCCATTCCTGCACGCGGTTCTCCCCAAAATGCCGCACTCCCGCCGCGTGCGCCAGCCGGATGGCTTCCGCTGGAAACGTCTTCGCCACGCCCACCAGCGTAATCTCGTTCACATGGTGTCCAACCCGCTCTGCGGCGTGCGCCATGCGCTCGTGGATACATTCCAAATTGCGCCGGATTGTGCTCTCGTTCCAATCGCTCATGGAGAGACTTCGATCGTAGCATGCGCCGCGCTGCCGCGCGGCGTCCCCGGCTTGTCCGCGCCGCGCTCTGCGGATACACTCAACTTGCCGTTGACCCCGACCTGGTCGGGGTCACGCATGAATATGAAACGCGGCTCACTCATCGCCATGGAAGGGATCGACGGCAGCGGCAAGGGCACTCAGGTGGAGCTGCTCGAAAAAGCCCTCGCCGCCCGCGGCCATTCCGTATTTCGCATCGCCTTCCCGCAGTACGATTCCTGGTTCGGACGCATGGTCGCGCAATTTCTGAACGGCGAATTCGGCCCGCTCGAAACCGTTGATCCTCACTTCACGGCGATGCTCTATGCCGGAGACCGCTTCGAAGCAAAGCCGCAGATCGAAGCTGCCCTCGCTCGAGGCTTCGTGGTTCTCGCCGACCGCTACATCGGCTCCAACCTCGCGCATCAGACGGCCCGCGCCCCCCGCGAAAAGCGTGACGCCTTCATCGCCTGGATCGAGCATCTCGAATACACGCTCTACCAGCTCCCCCGCGAAACCCGCGTCATCTATCTCCACGTGCCGCCGCAAGAAGCACACGCCCTGATCGCGCAGAAAGGCGCCCGCTCCTACACCTCCGCCCGGCGCGACATCTTGGAGGCGAGCCTCCGCCATCTCGAGGAAGCCGCCTCCATTTACGACCACCTTTCCCGGCGCTCGAACTGGGTGCGCATCGAATGCTTCGACCCTGCCCGCAAAGCCATGCGCTCCCCGGAAGAAATTTCGCGCGCGGTCTCCGCCGCCGTCGAGCCCGTACTTAGCGCCGCGACGCCCGTCTCAAAATAGGTCCTCCAAATGCCCTTCTCTGACTTCTTCGGCAACGAACGCATCGTCGCAGCGCTTCGCGGCGCTCTGCGCACCGGCCGCGTTCCGCACGCTCTCTTATTCACGGGCCCGCGCGGCCTCGGAAAGTACACCCTGGCTTGCATGTTTGCGCAAGCCGCAAATTGCGAGAGCTTGGCGGACGACTTCTGCGCCGCATGCGACGCATGCCGGCGTATCGCGCTCCTCGCGAACCCTGAGCCGCTCCTCGAAGAAGGACTTGCGGCCCGCGGCGAAAGCGCCGACGCAGCCACCGTCGAACGCGTCCCCTTGATCCTGCAAACACATTCCGACGTCTGCGCGCTCCTGCCCGATCCGGTGCGGCTCCATAATCCCGTCGCGAATCCCATGCTCCGCATCGGTCAGCTCCGTGCCGTTCAGCGCGCGGCCTACTTTCAACCGCAAAGTCGCCGTCGCGTCTTTATCCTCGACGGCGCGGACACCATGCGCTGGGACGTCGCCAACGTCTTTCTGAAAATCCTGGAGGAGCCGCCTCCGTCCGCCACTCTGATCCTTCTCGCCGCCTCACCGTACTCGCTTCTCCCAACCATCGTCTCGCGTTGCCTGCAGTTTCATTTTGCCCCGCTCGCCGGCGCCGAAGTCGAAAAAATCCTCGCCCAGGGATCGGATCGCAAGCCCGCCGAGCGCAAGCTCGCCGCGCAGCTCGCCGAAGGCAGTCCGGGGCTCGCCCTGGAAATGGACGTGGCGGCCGCGCAGGAGGCTCGCCGGCAAGCCCTTCGCATCCTTGAGCGCGCCGCCAGCGGCCAAGGCTTCGCCCAGCTTTTCGCCGAAACCGCCGCGCTGGCCAAAAACCGCGACACTTCCTTTGACGCGCAGCTTGGCGTGTTTTACACTCTTCTCACGGACCTGCTCGAGCTCACCGCGGGTATAAAAAACCCGGCCCCGCGTAATCCGTCTCTCGCGCGCGAACTCGAAGCGCTCAGTCGCGCCGTGGACGTGCGCTGGGTCCAGCGCGCCATTGCCGGCATCGATGAGCTCTCCGCCGGGGCACGGCGCAATCTAAATCGCCAGCTCGGGCTGGACGCCCTGGCCGCCCAATTGGCCGCGGGCGCAAATTTTGATCCGGAGGATGCAAAAACTTTGCGCTAGAAACGCAGCCGGGCCCCAAAAACGATTTTCTTCAACTCTGTGTAACCATTTGGGCGCACCGTGCATCACAGAGATAGAAATCATCTTTCCGGTAAGTTTTCCGTCGAGGAGTCCCCATGGTCAACCGTCGTCTCTTCCGCCCCAGCTTTCAGGACGTGAAAGAACAAATTCCGACTCGTCCGGCGCATGGTCCCGGCCCCGTGCCGAACAAGAAACCCGCTCCGCCGGAGACAACTCACGCCGAGAATTTTTACTGGGTCAAGCAGATGCAGGCCCGCACGCCCATGACCATCGTTATGGCGGATGGCGAGGTTTTGCGCGGCACCGTGGAATGGTACGACCGCGACTGCATCAAGCTGACTCGCGTGGGCAACCCGAACCTGCTCATCTTCAAGCAGGCCATCAAGTATGTTTACAAAGAGGGCGAGGACGCTAATTCGCCGAACGGCAATCACGAATAAGCTCGGCGCCGTTCTCCGCCGCACCGGCGTTCGTCTCCGTTCCGGCTCTTCCTAAAAAGCGAGCGTGTGCCCTCTTGCCGCGCCAAACGTGAGCAGCGCCTTTGCGGCCAGCTTTCCTTGCTCGCTCCACACGTCGCATTCCACAACGATGAAGTGCCTGCCTTTGCGCAGCACGCGCGCCTCCGCGCGCACGCGTCCACCCTCGATCGCTTCCAGATAATTAATCTTCAGCTCTACCGTCGCCACCGGCGTGCCCGGTCCCGCTACCGTTGCCGCGGCGATCCCCGCCGCCGTATCCGCCAGCGTGGCCACAATTCCTCCGTGAACCACGCCGTGAATCTGCTTATGATGCGGTCGCACGTCCAGCCGCATCACCACTCTTCCTTTCCTCGCCGATTCCAGCGAAAATCCAAGATGCTGCGGCGCGCCGCTGTCTTTCAACCGCCGCCGAATCTCTGCCGCCAGATTCTGCACTCGTTTCTTGCGCTTCATCCGTGTTCCGTCCGCTCCTCGCTCCGCAGGCGCATCACCATGTTTCAGCGCTGGAATCGCCCGCAAGGATACCATCGGTGCCGGCGCTTTCCGCATCGGCGCTGGCCAATCGTGCGATTCGATTCTCCTGTTCAGCGGACAGAGCGGCGCCGGCGCAAATTCAGCATCATTTCCGAAAAATGCTTGCTTACCGCGGATTAGAGCATGAACCGGGGAAAAGGGTATGCGGAAGAGCGTCCCGCCTGCCTCCGGCGCTCGAGCGATCCGAGCGCGAAAGCATTCCGCCCCAACGGAGATTCTTGTAGGCGCGGCCAACTCAGCCGCTTCCCTGCGCCTCTACGGCGTCCGCAACAGCACTTTTTCCGCCACCAGCGTCGGCGTGCCCGTCGTGTTGAATAGCAGCCCGCCGACCGACACGGTGTTGCCCGTGCTAAGCCCGGCCAGGCCCGTTGCGTCGTTGAAGAACTGCGTGGTCGTCAGCACATCCACCTGAATCGCCGTGATCCCGTTCGCGGTGAAAAACATCGGCAAGCTTCCAAGCGTGAAGTTCGGTGGATTCGCGCTCGCATTGATCGCCGTAATCGTGGCCGTCACCGGTGAGGGCTCCAGCCTCACTTTATCGGTGCCGACCGTAATGCTGACGTTTGGCGGCGCTCCCGTAATCGTAATCGGCACAATCGGGTGAATTTGCACGGCTTGGCCGATGACCATGTCGCTTAGGCTCGCGAAATTCAGCCCTGCGGGAAGCGTCATGCCGTCCGAATCAATCGAAAAGGTAGCCAGTGGGTTAGCCTCCGGGAGAATCTGTACCGTGATCACCAAGCCCATCGGGATGCTCGACATCTGGCTGTTCTCAACGAACAGGTCCCGGATCACGATCTGGAACTGGTTCTGCGCCACGTCGACCTTGCTGACCAGCCCGATCAGCGCAAGTTCGTTCTCCGGCGCGAACAGTTCCACTTCCTTGGCGAGCGGTGTCGTTCCGGGAGCGGTCAATTGCGCCAGCACGCTCACCACTTCCCCCATCATCAGGCAGGAGAAATTATTCGCCGCGCACACGCCGTCGAAGTTGAACGCCGTACTCGCGTCCGTAGCGATGGTCATGGACATGCCCGTGAAGCCAAGCTGCAGTGTAAACGTCTTGTTGGTCGCATCGATGGCCGAGATTCGTCCCACAAAGTGCATGCCTTCCATCTCGCCCACGGTCACTGCCGGCGTGATCGAAAGATCCCCAGCCTGAATCGACGTATTCACATTGAAATCCAAATCGAGCGCCAGCGGCGAATTCGCGCTCAGGGTAATCGGGAAGGGAGCCATCGGCGCCTGCACCGTCACCATCGATTGGTTCAGTTTCGGGGCAAACTCGCAGGCCTGCCCGATGCCGCAACTCTGCCCATTCGGCAGCGACAACGGCGCTCCCGACTGGTTCAAAATCGTCATATGGGGATTCGCGAAGCTCACGCTGAGACTGTTGTACGTCCCCGCAGGAACGTTCAGGTTGGCCAGCAGCGCCGATTCGGCCTGCAGGTGCTCCAGTTCGATCTCTTCCGGCTCGCGCACCATTGCCACCGCCGGCTTGCTCGTATCGCTCGGTTGCAGGCTCGCGCCTGTCACCGTGATCTCGAAGCTCAGTACTGTTACGCCCGCGGGCGGGTTATCGTGGATTGTCAGGCTCGCCGGCGCCATAGCCGGTCCGCCGGGCGGGTTCTGCGACATTATGGAGTTCCCGCCGCATGCGCCCAGCATCAGCGCAGAAAAAGCCGCCAAGGAAAACAGTGCGATTGCCTTCCGCATAGCCTTCCCTCCCTAGAGTTTTCAGAAATTGACGAGACTTACCCCTTCAATCCTTCAACAAGAGCTGGGCCAAACCGACACCGCTGATTCTACTGCTAGTTAGATACAAGGGAAGCGGGCCGTGGTTGCCGGCGGGCGCGAAAAATTTCCCCATCCCGGTCAAAAATTCACAAATCCGCCCCGCCTTTCGATTTGCCCCGCCGCCGATCCACCGCCCAACCTTCCTAAGGTTTGCGGCCTGTACGCTCATTGCCCAGGCCCAGGCCCCCGTACAGGGGCCCTAACCTCCCCGGCATGGCCACCCTGCGCAACCCTTGCCGCGGAGTCCACGGGGCAGTCACACCTGAAACTGACCGCTTTTCGGTCACCCACAGATTATGACCCGGGGCAGCTCCAACCAATCCGCGATTCTTCCCGTTCTGGCCCTCTTCGTGTTCCCGTTGAGCGCGCTCCTCGGGTGCGGCACTGTCACCGTCGATCCCCCGCCCGGCCCGCAATCCATCACCGGAACCGTGGTTGACGATTCCACGAATCAGCCGGTCGGTGGTGCTAGCGTCGCCCTCGAACAGCCCGACGCCAGCGGAATCGATCGCATCCTGACCACGACAACCACCGCCTCCGACGGCGGGTTCCGCTTCAACGGCCTGCAACCCGGTAATTACGACGTCGTCGCGGGCGCTTCCCTCACCTCCGCTTCCGGCGCCACCCATACCTATGCCGCCACCGTCACCTTTCGCGTCCCGGACAACTCGGACGTGCGGCGCATCCCCCTTGTCCCCGAGTTCGGCGATGCCATCCCCACCGGCCAGCCCGTCCAAATCTCTGCCACCGTGACGACCTCCACCTCCACCGGCGCACCGATCCAGGCCGATATCAAGCTTTCCGCGCTCCAGAGCGCATTTCTCGAGGGCGCTTCGCTCGTTCAAGTCACCATCCCGGCCTTCGCTGGCTCCACACCCCAAATCACCACTTCCTCCGGCCCAGCCTGCCCGAATAACACGTCCTGCGCCAACTATGTGCTCTCCGTGCCCTCCAGCGATCCCGTGTACGGAACGTTCCACTCCACCGGAACCAATTACACCATCCCCACCCCGACCCCCGCCGAACTCATCTTCGTGATCGAGGCAAAAGCCTCCGTTCACGGCAGCCCCGGCACCCCCAACTGCGCCCCGTTCACTCAAACGTCCGGCCCCGTCGTCCCCCGCGGCACCCTCCCCTCCACCATCCCCAACCTCTCCTTCTCCTCCTGCCAATAGATTCACTCTTCGTGGCACAGGCACTCTTGCCTGTGCTCGAGCCCTATGTCTCTCCTGGTGTGGGTGCAGCACCCCTCCGGGCCCTGCTGCCGATCCTTCGTCGCGGCCTTCCCATCTCCAGGGTTATGTCTTCAGACAATTGGTCTGCGATGGGACGTTGCATCGATTCCCAGGTCGTCTATCCTGATCCTGCAAAAGCATTATTGTCGCCAGCGAAGGATCCAATGCGAAAACTCCTAATCTCCATAGGTCTGCTGGCGATGCCTTGCGCCTCCCGGGCGCAAGCCCCGCAGGACCCCTGGGGAGCCCTGAACAGCCTGCGTGCGGGTCAAAAAATCGAGGTTATCGAGAAGACTCTGAAGAAACACGTGGGAACCTTCATGACCGTTTCCGCAGAAGCCATCCAGTTGCGGGAAGGCGCCGCGGATGACGCCATCCGGCGGGAGGATGTCTTGCGTGTGAGCCTGCCGGAAAAGAGGCATCGTTTGCGCAACATGTTGATCTTCAGCGTAGCGGGCTGCGGCGCAGGTTTTGGCATTGGGGCCGCGAGCGCAGGTCGCGACACGCTTCAGTATGATGTCTATACGGTCTTCGGCGGGGTCATCGGCTTCGTCGGCGGAATTGGCGTCGGCGCCGCACTGCCTACCCACGCCACCATCTACCGCGCCAAGCCGCACTGACCCTCGCAAGCTAATTCCCATCGCGGGACAATCACTCTGGTTTACCCTGAGTCCGCCCAAGTGCTTACCCTGCAGCACAACTGGGACTGCGACGAACCAGTGCAAGCGCAAGTGTATTGTAATCGTCAAAATAGGGAGATTGTGTGAGTAGGAAAAGAAAACTTCTGTTGTTCGCTTTGATCGCTTTGGAGGTCGTGTTATTCGTTTCCATGGCCCCCACCTCGATCCCGCATGATCGAAAGACTACAGCCCTTTTCGCCAAATGGCTGAAGTCTCGTTCAGAAGCGGACAAAGCGGCATTCCGGGCCGAAATGGGCCGTGTTATGGCTGGACAACGGAAGCGTCAGAAAATCGCAGGAATACTTTTCGTGGCAAATTCAGCAATCTTAATTGTTGTTGCGAGACGGAAAGATCGAATCCACGAACAACCTCAACAACTCAAGCGAGAGCAGTCCAACACCAATGGGAGCGCCTGACCAATCCAGCAAAGAAGGGGATGCGAAATCGCGTCTCAATTACTTCGGGCGCATGGGGCACCCTTTCTGAGCAGGCAAAACGCGGGTGCCGCATGCTTCGGTTTTGGAAGCGTGCGGGTTTTGTCCCCGAAGGGAACTGATGGAGCACCAGCGGTCCACAAGCGGTGTTCGTGGTAACCTCTTCACGTTGGATGGGAGCTTCTTGCGCCTCGTTCGTAAGGGCGAGATCCATTTTCGAATTGTGCGTAAAGGGAGACGATCCCTATGAATGCGCGCGCGCAGCGGATAGGCGCTCTGGCGGCTTGCTTCGTCGCGGGAATCATTGCGGTCTGTTGGCGCACGGAAACTGGCGCCGCCGGCTCCAGAGATCCGAAGGCTATAGCGGCTTACCTCGATCAGCCTGAAACGAAAATCGCGAGCTCCTGGGATCAGAGGGCTGCAGCCGCTTACCTCGATCGAAGGGCAGGTTGGTGGATGGAATGGCCAAAGGCCGCGCGCGATCACGAAACCTTTTGCGTGTCGTGTCATACGGCGGTGCCTTACGCGCTCTCGCGGCCTGCCCTTCGTAAAGCGCTTGCGGAAGAAGTTCCTTCCGTGATCGAACGCAGACTCCTGGACAATGTCACGAAGCGGGTACGGCTTTGGAAGGAAGTTGCGCCGTTCTACAGCGATGCGGATCGCGGCGTGCACAAGACGGTCGAGTCTCGCGGGACGGAATCCGTTCTCAATGCGCTGATCCTTTCGAGCAATGACGCGCAGAACGGCCAACTCAGCCACGACACGCGCACGGCCTTGGATAACATGTGGGCGGAGCAGCAGACCACGGGAAACAAAAAAGGAGCGTGGTTGTGGCTGCGGTTCGCTAATGAGCCGTGGGAGGCGGACGATTCGGACTATTATGGAACCACTCTTGCGGCCGTCGCGGCGGGCACCGCCCCCGAGAATTATCGCGCGAGACCCGAAATCCAAAATAACGTCAAGATGTTGCGCGATTACCTGAACCGCGAATGCGCGGCGCAGACCACCATCAATCGTGTTGTCCTCTTGTGGGCTTCAGCGAGATTGCCCGGACTCCTCGATCCGGAGCGGCAGAAGGCTATCATCAATGAAGTTCTGGGTAAGCAGCAGGCAGACGGAGGCTGGAGCCTCTCTTCACTGGTTGGGGGGTGGAAACGAGAGGATGGAACGCCGCAAGAAGTGAAGAGCGACGGCTACGCCACAGGGCTGATCACGTTCGCGCTTCAACAGGCGGGGATCCCCCGGGAGAATGCCCAGCAAAAGCAGGGGCTCGTGTGGCTGGAGGGTAATCAGAGCGAGACAGAAGGCTTCTGGCTGGGCTACTCCTTAAACAAAGACAAAGAACATCACCTAACTCCAAGTACCGCGCTGTTCATGAACGACGCGGCGACGGCTTATGCCGTGCTCGCGCTGACCGAGGCCAACAGGCATTGAATCAGAACACACCGGTCACCGAAAAACTGGTCGAGCCGGGCTGCCGGCTATATGCCTGCCAGCTTTCGCCACTGATTTGACTCATCCGATTTCCGCGTTAATCGGGACTTGGGGGCGGACCGCTCCAATTCGCAAAGGAATTTCGCCTTTGTCATGGGCCTTCCGAAAGCAGAGGAACCACCGCCGGTCGAGTAATGCGCAAGTCAGACGCGACGGCGAATTTAGCCTCTTTTCGAATTCCACGGCTTCGGCCTGTCTTTCCAACTGTTGTGCAGGTCCGATTCGGTCCCAACAAAAAATTGCTCTTGGGGATATGGAATTGACAAAACTGCCTGCCCAAATACGGCCCCCTTGACCCCATCCAGTTTCGTGAATCTCAGCATAGGACCCGTCCGCTCCAACGGACTGATACCGCGTATAGCGCCAAACTTGCAAAGGGGACCCACTCGACGTGCAACCGTCTCCCGAAGGCCCAACAGGAATCACAATGTACAGACCCTCGGTCTTGAGTTGGGGGCAATCAGAAACTTCATACTCGATTACAACCCAACCCTGATAATTTGCAGGGAGGCGGTAAAGCACGGGGCGATGAATTCCTCCGAATAGAAAATACAGAAAGACTATTGCGACGAGAAAAAGTGTACCGAGAAGTCTGAGACCAAGTCGGACAGTAAATGCGACTCGTTGATTTTTCCCAGGCTCATGACGCTGAGGAATGGCAATTGGCGATTCATTCATACTGGCGGATGTCATTCGCGACGCAACAAATGCTAGCCCAGCCAGGAAACCTAGAATCCCAGTTAATACGGCCCAACCTGGCCCTAATATGGCCCCGAGTAAACCTCCGACTAGAGTGCTGACCAAAGCGGGCAGAAGAGGCTTTTTCAGGCCGATCTTTTGCAGTAAGACCAAATATGCGACAGGTACAACGACAGCCCCGATGAGCCCGCCATAGAGCAAACCCCAACGCAAGACCGAGGGGGTCCAGGTCCAGTAGGCCGCCTTGTTGGTGGGTGTCAAGAATGCAAACGAAAGAATCGCCCCGCCACAAAACGCACCACCGACGATTCCGATTGGCACTGCGAGCAGGAGATTTGCTGCGCGCTTTAACATTAATCCTATCCTTCACCTTTCTCTAGAATAGCCCGAACAGTGATCCTGCTTTTCGATATGAGCAAACTTGATTCTTTGAAGTAACAGCGTCTCAAATGCCAGGGCTTCGATTCGAGCTGAAGGACGTTTTCCAGTTGTAGCTGGGGAACGGGCGGCGGCGAAGACTGCGGCACCCTTTCCAGAGCTTCGAGCCATCGCCGGATCGTCGTGCAAAGCGGCCTGACAAGCGGTCTTTGCGAGTCCCGATTCCAATCGGGACGAGCGATAATTGCCGTCGTTTGTGACTCTTGGCCCGTTTCCCATGCCCCTCTCGATCTGCCTGCCGCGATCCCACGGCGCGCTTTATCCCCTTGCCCCTCAAGCACATAGAATAATCGTCTGACAAACCTGTACTCTTGTGTTAACATTAAGTATGCTTCGCCGCCGGCCGCTTCTTTCTTGCTCTTCGCTCGTTTACCCAGCTTGCCCCGATCCTGTCGGGGAGCGCCTTTCGCGAAGGGCCAATCACCTGCCCGCCGTGGCGGCCACCTCACGAAGTCCCGCATTTGCAACTTGCGCGCCCCGTTTTCATCTATCCCCTTTTCTTTCTTCATCTTGCGCACTCTTTTGCGCAATGGGCGCTCCACAACTCCTTTCGATTCAAGCGCTTCCGCACTCTTTCCATCGCAACGGGGGTGTGGGGGGTAGAATTGGTCTTTCTAACCAAGAAGTATTACCCGAATTCGCTGGGTGCCGTAACTCCTTTAGAATGCACTCTTACGGGACCTTCGCTTGCAACCCTTTTAGAATCAAACTCTTGCGCATTCCCGGGGGGAGGGGGTGGGGGCTATGTCAGGGATCCCCCCGGCCGCACATAACCAAAAGAAATTTCAGGGGTTATCGTGGAATGCGATTCTCTCGTCACCGGATTATCGAGCCTTGCGCGACCTTCCAAGCGCGCTTCTACGACATTCGTTTACCCGCCGTGGTGGGCCACTGCCCTCTCCAAACGTCACTTACTCTGTGCCTCCCGCGTCTAATGAAGGAGCCTCAGCACTCACGTGTATGAGAATCGGCATCACCTGCTATCCCACTTACGGCGGCTCCGGCGTCGTCGCCACCGAGCTTGGCATGGAGCTTGCCTCCCGCGGCCACGAAGTCCATTTCATCAGCTATGCCCCGCCGATCCGCATGCAGCTTGGCGACGGCAACATTCGCTTCCACGAAGTCGAAGTCGCCTCCTACCCTCTCTTCGACCATCCGCCCTATACCCTGGCCCTCGCCACGAAAATGCTCGAAGTCTTTGAAGCCGAATCGCTTGACCTCCTCCACGTCCATTACGCCATCCCGCATTCGGCGGCGCGCGTGTACAGATCGCAGTTGACGAAATTGGGGATGACTTCGATGGGGCGCTTGATGTCGAATTCGGCGAGGGTGCGATTTTTCAGATAATGAGAGATGGAGGTGACGCCGTCGCTCTGCTCGATGGAGAAGCGCGTGATGGGGAGATAGCTGCGATTGCTGCCGACAAGTGTGATGTCCG
>QHYP01000077.1:14440-16704 GCA_003224195.1 Acidobacteriota bacterium
GACGGCGAGCCCATCCTCATGCATCTCTCGAATTTCCGCCCCGTCAAGCGCGTTACGGACGTGGTCGAAATCTTCGCCCTGGTCCGCGAAAAAATGCCCGCGCGGCTCGTGCTCATTGGCGACGGCCCGGACCGTGGCGCGGCCGAATATCTCACGCGCAAGAAGCATTTGCAGAAGGATGTGTTCTTTCTGGGCAAGCAGGATCGCGTCTACGAGAAGCTCGCCGCCGCCGATCTTTTCCTGCTTCCTTCGCAGCTTGAATCCTTCGGCCTCGCCGCGCTCGAGGCCATGGCTTGCGAAGTCCCCGTCATCGCGACGAACGTCGGCGGCGTTCCCGAAGTCATCGAGCACGGTGCGGACGGCTATCTCGTCGAGCCGGGCGATGTGCCGGAAGCCGCGCGCTACGCCCTGGAAATTCTTTCGCGCGCCGACCGCGGCCGCGAGATGGGCCAGCGCGCCCGCGTCAACGCCAGGAAAAAATTCTGCGCCAACGACGTCATCCCCCTCTACGAAGCTTTCTACCGCCGCATCCTCGAATCGGCCTCCGCCGCCGGTGCGTAAAAACCATGGATACACTCGCATCGCAGATTGTTCACACGATCTGTCGACGCAGGATTGGGCGCTCAGGCGCCGTGCGCGGACTGCTTCATCGGACATTGCGTCGCGGCGCATTTGCGGTGTTCCGCGATCCAGCGGTAGCACGCCCTCAGCACTTCCATTGCGCCAGGAATTCTGGACAGCCAGACGAGCGGCCGCGCCCACCAGATCTCTCGCGCGAGCGCCACGGCCGCGTCGGCGCCTCCAAACTGCCGGCCATCGGAAAGCAGAAAACGCATCTCGCGCAGCAATTCTTCGCGCGACAAGCCGAGCAACGCCGCGACTCGCGGGTCCTGCAGGGGAGCCAAGGCAAACCCGCGGCGGCGCAGAGCCGGGGCCAGCCAGCGCGCGATTCGCGTGCAAAATTCGCATTCCGCATCCCAAAAAAGCCAGCCGCGCGCGCGGCGTCCTTTGCCATCTGTGAATTCCGAAGCCAGAGAAATCATGTCAGCCTGCCGCTTTCGTCCTGCCCGCGCCGAGCAGCGTGATTACCTTGCCGCGGAGCTTAGCGACGCCCTTCAACGCGCCCGCCGGCATGCGCAAAATCTCCTCGAACAGCCCATTCATAACCGTCAAGAATTCGAGCATGCTCTCCAGCCGCTCGCGAGTGTAGGCATCGCCCTTGCCGTCGGCCTTGAGCGCATCCGCGCACTCGCGAACCACGCGAAGCGTCGGGTCCACTTCGCGCCGCTTCCGCTCTTCCGCAACGATGCGGAAGATGTCCCAGACGTCCTTCACCGACTCGAAGTGGTCGCGCCGGTCGCCCAGGACGTGAACCACGCGGACGATGCCCCACCCTTGCAGCTCGCGCAAACAGGTGCTCACGTTCGAGCGGGCGACGGAGAGCGTCTGCGAGATCTCCTCGGCCGGCAGGGGCAGCGGGGAAAGGTACAGGAGGGCGTGAACCTGGGCCACGGTGCGGTTGATGCCCCACCGGGTGCCCATTTCGCCCCAGTGGAGGATGAATTTCTGTTCGATGGGAGAGAGCCGAGTTTTCGTTGTATCTGTCATGGCGGTTATTTCTGTCATTACAGAAAATACAGTATTTCCAGTTGTTTGTCAAGGGGCTTTTTCAAGGGGCCGGCCGTTCGAGCTGGCGGACAGAACAAGCCGCCGCGGCCCGGCTGGAATCCGGGGAATCCCTGTAGGCAGGATGCGGTCTAATTCCCTGCTGAAGCCATCGTGGTGGCCAGCTCGGGCACTTGAATCTGAATCAGCGTGCCCTCGCCGGGCTGGCTGCGGATGTGCAGCAGGAAATCGTCGCCGTAGAGGACGCGCAAACGCTCGCGGACGTTGCTCAGTCCGATGCCTTCGACATAGACGTTTGGTCTTTTCTCCTCCGGGATGCCCACGCCGTTGTCCTCAATCTCGATGAGCAGCCGGCCGTCGCGATTCGCAGTGCGAAGATGAATTCTTCCACCCTCAAGCTTCGGCGCGAGCCCATGTTTCAGGCAGTTCTCCACGATCGGCTGAAGGAGCATGTTGGGGATGAAGGTTTCGAGGGTCTGATCGTCGATCTGCTTAACGATCTCGAGGTTGTCGCGCCCGAACCGGGCGACTTCGATGTCGAGGTAGTCGTCGATAAACTCAAGCTCCTCGCGCAAAGGCACAAACGTTTCGTGCTTCCGCAGCAGCCGGCGGAGAATGTTACCGAGCTTGAGAACAAC
>QHYP01000405.1:0-370 GCA_003224195.1 Acidobacteriota bacterium
CGGGTCTTCGCTGACGAAGCGACCACCGTTTGGGTCGTAGTATCTGGCGCGGTAGTACGATGCTTGTGGGTTTTCCTGCACCATCTCTTCCGGCCAGCAGGCTGGCTTCGATGTAGGGCAGGCTTCTCCCTGCGATCCTTCTCGGTCCCTTGTACGCATCAGCTTCATTTTACGTTTTGGATGGTTCACCCATGTGACGAGATCGCCGGCAATGTGCTCAGTCAGCCTATTCTGGTGGAACCCCCAGTCAAATTTTGGGAGGCCTAGGCTTCCACTGGGGGGCCGAAATTGATCTGTGCCTTTCTGAACTCGTGATTCTCTGAGTCCAACCGTGCCGCTGGATGTGTGGCTGCGTGGACTTGTTTCAGCA
>QHYP01000405.1:396-1162 GCA_003224195.1 Acidobacteriota bacterium
CCGCGCCGCCCTCGAGCATCAATGTCGCCATAGTATGGCGGAAGATGTGACACGCCCCGCCCTTGCCGATCCCAGCGGATTTCACGTATCGGCGAGCCAACCAACTCAAGTGGTTCGGCGTGAACGGGACGCCATTCAAAGTGAGAAATATAATACCGTTATCAGGATTCCTTACAACTTCGGGTCTCAAGGTATTCAGATACATGTCCAGCCAGGCCAGAGCTCTTTCACCGATCGGCACCACACGGTCTCTCTTGCCTTTCCCTTCTCGAACAGTCACGAGGCCATGTTTTTGATCCACATCGTAGAGCTTCAAATGTAGAAGCTCCATGCGGCGCAATCCGCTGGAGTAGAGAATTTCGAGCATGGCACGATCTCGGATGCCTAATGACTGTTCCACATTTGGCTGGCGCAGAACGCGTTCAGCCTCATCTCTGTTCATCACGCTCGGTAGCTTGTACCCGACACGCGGGAGCTCCAACTCGGCAGCCGGGTCTTGCAGAATATACTTTCGATAGGTCAACCACTTGAACCAAACTTTCAGAGGCGCGAGCCGGGAGTGCTGGCTGGCAACGGCCAGGGGCTGGCCGTCTTTCTTCCTGTAATTGAACAAATACCGCTGATAGCTTTCGAGAGATGTTCGTGTGACTTGGGCCGGTGTCGTGATTCGGCTTGTTCTGCACCATTTCAGAAACATGTCCATGTGAACGCGACGAACTCTCAGCGTGCTCTCGGAGAAGCCCTTCACAGCAAGATGTTGTAAATA
>QHYP01000405.1:1451-2852 GCA_003224195.1 Acidobacteriota bacterium
CCTTTCGCCCCGACCAATTCTTTTAGAACCAGCAATTTACAGCATACGAAAAAGCCGAAGACATCCTGGTTGTGGGCCAGGAGGTCAATGGTTCAAATCCATTCGCCGCGACCACTTCTCATTTCATGGATTTCTCAGCGAACTGAAGCGCGTCTTGAATTGTTTTGGCGACGCGGCGTGCGCGGGCTTCGGGGCTTCGGTAGTAGAAGATGCCGAGCAGGTGCCTGCGCCGACCTGACGGGGACATACGCATCCACCCTTCGCGGGCTCGCGGATCGCGAGCGAAAGCCACCTGCAAGATCGGAGGTAGCTCGCGCTCGGCTTCCATCGTGGCCAGCAAGCGCTCCGCGATCTGCTGTGCACGGCGCACGCGGGCTTCACTGCTCTTCACCTGCGCGATCCAATCGGCGATTTCCTTGCGTGTCGAGTAGTTCAGTTGGTCGAACCAGCGGCGGAGCGGGCGGTGCTCGGCGAGGCTGGCCTTCAATTCCGCCGGCAGGGTGACGACGCGCTCTTCCGTGTCGGGTTCGAGGCGGAACTGTGCGATCGTGCCGACGACGGCTCTGGCGCCCTGCTGCATCCGCTTGTTGACGAGCAGGATGTGACCGCCTTTGCCTCTGGGGAAGAGAGAGGTGCGAAAAGCGAAACCGTTGATCTCGCCCTTCACCTTGAGCTGCCCGCGCGCTCCCCAAAGCTTGTGCACGTCGAACGGAATCCGGATAATCACCCATTTTAACGGAGAATTGATGCGCTCGAGCGTGGCCCGAAACGATTTTGCGGAGGGCTTGGCCATCGACCTCACGCGAAATAAGCGACCTCCATTATGCCTCGACTGATTATGTCGCCGCCGATCAGAAGGACAGGAAGCGCATGGCAGCGCCGGCGAGCGCGCCGCCGACGAGAGGCCCGATTACCGGAATTGGCGCGTAGGTCCAATCGGAGCCGCCCTTCCCCGCGATTGGCAAGATCGCATGAGCGATGCGTGGGCCCAGGTCGCGCGCGGGATTGATGGCGTAGCCGGTGGTGCCGCCAAGGGAAAGGCCGATTCCCCACACCAGACTGGCGACGAGATATGGGCCCAGGCCGGCCGCAGGACCGGTGGCCGACACGGACCTCGAAAAGATTGCCCCCACCGCGAAGACAAGAACGAATGTGGCGATGATTTCGCTCACCAGATTCGGCAGGAAATTGCGAATCGCCGGCGCGGTGCAGAAGCAGGCTCGTTTGGCTGATGGGTCCGGCGTCTCTTTCCAGTGCGGAAGATAGTGCAGCCAGACCAGTGCGCTGCCGAGAATCGCTCCGAACATCTGCGCTGCGAGATACGGTCCGAACTTGGAAAAGTCGCCGGAGCGCAGGGCAAAACCGAGCGTCACGGCGGGGTTCAGGTGCGCGTCGGCGCTG
>QHYP01000079.1 GCA_003224195.1 Acidobacteriota bacterium
GGCTACCTCCGCGTCTATCAGTTGCCGGAAGCGGCCGCCGACCGCGAAGAAGAAGAAAAGGGCGAAGAGGGCGAGGGGCGTACCTTGCCTCCGGTGGCGGAGGGCCAGGCGTTGCGGCTCGAGCAGCTTCGTCCCGAGCAACATTTCACCGAGCCGCGGCCGCGCTATACGGAAGCCACGCTGGTGAAGGAACTCGAAGAAAAGGGCATTGGCCGGCCTTCCACTTACGCGACGATTATTTCCACCATCGTCGAGCGCGAATACGTGAACAAAGATCAGGGCCGCTTCACGCCCACGATGCTCGGCGAAAAAGTCAGCGATCTGCTGGTGAAAAGCTTCGAGGATATTTTCGACGTCACGTTCACCGCGCGTCTGGAAGAAGAGCTCGACGAAATCGAAGAGGGCAAACTCCCCTGGCGCCGCTCCGTCAGCGAGTTCTGGGAAAAATTCGAGCTCGACCTCGACAAGGCCGAAGGGGAAATGGAGTCCTACAAGGCCGGCATCCCGACCGGCCTGAAATGCGAGAAGTGCGGGGAAGGCGAACTGCTCGAACGCATCAGCCGCCACGGCTTCTTCCTCGGCTGCTCACGCTATCCCGAGTGCGACTTCATTAAAGACCTTTCGCCGGAGGTGGGCGGCGAAGAAGTAGAAAGCGAAAGCACCGTCGAGTACTGCGAGAACTGCGGCAAAGAAATGGCGATCAAGCGGGGCAAATGGGGACCCTTCCTCGCCTGCACGGGCTATCCCGAATGCAAGACCACGCGGCGGCTCGTAACCGGCACGCGCAAGGCCCGCAAGCCCGATGAGCCGCTGGATGAAAAATGCCCTGAATGCGGCTCCGGTCTGGTCAAAAAGCACGGTCGCTACGGCGAGTTCATCGGTTGCTCGGGCTATCCGAAATGCAAGTACACGCGCCCGATCACGCTGGGTATCAAGTGCCCGAAATGCGGCACGGGCGAATTCGTCCGCCGCGGCAGCGCCAAGGGCCGCGGCCGCACGCGGATCTTCTATGGCTGCTCGCGCTATCCCGAATGCGATTTCACGACGCCGCACCAACCCATCGCCGAACCCTGCCCGAAGTGCGGCGCGGCTTTCATCGTCGAAAAGAAGACCAAGACCGGCACGGTTCGAGCTTGCCTCAAAGAAGGCTGCGACTGGGAAATGGAAGTCCACGAAGCGCAGCCCGTGGAAGCCGCGGAAGCCGTCCCCGTGAAATTCTGACCCCGCGATGCGGCGCTCCCGCGGTTCGTGTTCTTTTTTCTCGTGCGTTTTCCGGCGTGGTGACCGCGGGCGACACGCGCGTTCTTCTCGCCCCGCGGCGCTGCGGGTGCGCCTATAATGTCAGGCGGCAGGACCCATGGAACCGGGGATCAAAAGGGCGTCGGAAAGATATCTCGAGTATCTCCGCTCGGTGCGCAATTCTTCGCCGCACACGATCCTCAATTACGGCAAGGACCTCGAGCAGTTTCTGAGGTATCTCTCGCCTCCGGGCGCAGAGCCGCCCGCGTTGCCCGAAGTGACTCACCATTTGATTCGCGAGTACGTAGCGCATCTCCACGACCAGGGCCTCCAGAAAAGCAGCATCGCGCGCAAGCTCGCCGCGCTTCGTTCGTTCTTCAAATATTGTGTTCGTGACGGCCTGCTCAAGGAAAACCCCGCGCGGCTCGTAGCCACCCCGAAGCTGCCAAAGCGCATTCCGTCCGTTCTCTCTGCCGAAGAGATGAACGACTTCCTGAATCAGCTCTCTGCCATGGACAGGCCAGATGCCGTGAAATCGCGGGCGAAACGCAAGATGCGGAACCCGTCGGCATCATCACCGCGCGCGGCCCGGAGAGAGGACGCGAGCCTTCTCCTCCGCCGCGACCGCGCGCTACTCGAGCTGCTCTACGCCGCGGGGCTTCGCGTCAGCGAGTTGACTGGCCTCAACCTGGCCGACATGGATCAGAACGAGCGAGTCCTGCGCGTGCGCGGCAAAGGCGACAAGGAGCGCATTGTGCCCTACGGCACCAAGGCGCAGATCGCTCTCAATGCCTACTGGGCGGTGCGCACGGAGCTCCTGCGGCAATCGCAGCGGATGCGTCGCGCCGTGCTGCTGGACGCGGAGGCCGTCTTTCTCAATTACGCCGGGCGCCGCCTGAGCCAGCGTTCCGTTCGCCGCATCGTCAAGAAGTACGTTCGCCTGGTGAACATCAATTGGGATCTCCATCCGCACTCCCTGCGCCACGCCTTCGCCACGCATCTCCTCGCCGATGGAGCCGATTTGCGCGCCATTCAGGAGCTGCTCGGACACCAATCGCTGTCCACCACGCAGAAATACACGCACGCTTCTATCCGCCAGTTGATGGACGTCTACGATAAGTCTCATCCCCACGCCTGAAGCCCGCAGCTCCGCTTTGTCCGCCAACTCTGCTGCGCTATCCTTGACCGCCGTCTCCGGTCATTCGCCGTGATACTTCGATGCCTCGGCTTTTTCTGGTTTTTGATCGCAATCGGTGCCATTTTCTCCGTTCGCGCCGCCGCCCAGGACAACTACGAAATCCAGGTCTATTCCTACGAAACCGTCGCGCCCGGCCACACGATGGTCGAGCTGCACAGCAACTTCACATTCAGCGGCTCGAAGACTGCGCAGAACGGCGTATTGCCCACGAATCATGCGTTCCACGAAACGATTGAGATCACTCACGGTTTCAACGACTGGTTCGAGGTGGGCTTTTATATTTTCACTTCCGTGCGCAACGGCGAAGGATGGGATTGGGTGGGGGATCATATCCGCCCGCGCGTGCGTGTCCCTGCAAAATGGCGCTGGCCGGTCGGCGTGAGTCTTTCCAACGAAATCGGCTACCAGCGCCGCGTTTTTTCGGAAGACACGTGGACTTGGGAAATTCGGCCCATCGTGGACAAGCAGCTCGGACGCTGGTATCTTTCATTCAATCCCACGGTGGACCGCGCTCTCCACGGCCCGAATGTCAACCGCGGCTTCGAGTTTTCTCCGAATTTCAAATTCAGCTACGACTTCACGAAGAAAGTCTCCAGCGGCCTCGAATACTACGGCGCGCTGGGGCCGGTCACCGGCTTCGACGCAGTGAGCCAGCAGCAGCACCAGATTTTTCCGACCATCGACCTCAACGTCTCGCCGAAGTGGGAAATCAATTTCGGCCTTGGCGTCGGCGTCACGCGCTCGACCGACCATCTCATCGGCAAGCTGATTCTCGGGTACCGCTTCAACTTTTGACGCGCCGGAGAAGTTCGCTTGTGGCAGCGTTGCATTCGGCGAAGGCGGCTTCTTCGCTGCGCGGGCTGTACTGCCCTGTGGAGACGAAGTGAAATGCCGACAGCCCGCGAGTTATTGAGGCGACCTGGTTTGATCGTTTCTTGTTTCATCTTCATGTGTGACCGCGAAGCGGTCAACTTGCTCCTCGAAGGGGTATATACCCTCGTGGCGGTGGAAAGAGTGCGGAAGCACTTGAATAGAAAGAAGTTAGGAAGCGCCCACTGCACCGAAGTGTGTGGGCGCGTATATCTTGCGGGGTGCCGGAATCATCCAATTGAGGGAGACAAACAGAAACGAGTCAGAGGACGTATGACTCAGAGGAGGCTGAGATGGAGAAAGTAGCTTTCGTCACGGGAGCATCTTCCGGGATCGGGCGGGCCACTGCGGCTCTTCTGGCGGGAAGCGATTATCGCGTTTTTGGCGCCGCCCGGAATATCGCCGGTGTCAAGCCCATCCCAAACGTCGAGTTCTTGCAATTGGATGTGCGGGACGACGAGTCCGTCAAAGAGGCGGTCCGCGCGATTGTGTCCCGAGCCGGGCGAATCGACGCGTTGGTCAACAATGCCGGTTACACGCTGATCGGATCCTTAGAAGAGACCAGCATCGAAGAAGCCAAGCAGCTTTTCGAGACAAATTTCTTTGGCGTTCTGCGCATGAGCCAAGCGGTGCTGCCCATCATGCGGGGGCAGCGGTATGGGCGCATTGCCAACGTCAGCTCGGTCGTGGGGTTTGTGCCCGCGCCTTACCAGGGAATTTATGGCGCGAGCAAACATGCTCTGGAGGGTTATTCCGAATCCCTGGACCACGAGGTGAGACAGTTCGGGATCCGCGTATCGGTGATCGAGCCTGGATTCACGCGAACGAAAATCAGCCAGAACAGCCAGGTGGCGGGGCGGCTCCTGGAGGCTTATGAGAGCGAGCGCAACCGCGTTCTTGATGCCGTCCGTGAAAACACCGCAAGCGGCGAGAACTCTTTCACTGCAGCTTCGGCTGTCCTGGAGGCACTCACGGCTCGCTCTCCGCGTCCGCGCTACCCAGTGGGGCGGGAGGCCAAGCTTCTCAGCCGCTTCCGGAAATTGATTCCTTCCAAGCTCTTCGACAAAAGTCTTCGCAAACAATTCGGGCTGGGAGCCGCATGAAGAAGGGCGCTGGGGGAGCGCATCTGTTCCATTGATCTGTCTAGATGTGGCACGTATAATAAGCGTTTGTCTTCAACCTTTGGAGGGCAGATGTACGCCGTGATTCAGAGTGGCGGGAAGCAGTACCGGGTTGCGCCGGGCGACACCGTGCGCGTGGAAAAGCTCGCCGGCAAGGTGGGCAGCAAAGTGACCTTTGAGAAGGTTGTCGCAGTGCATACCGACGACAAGAAGATCGTCGCGGGGCCGGCTGCCGAAAAGGCCACCGTCACGGGCAAAATCGTGGGCCAGGTGAAGGGTCCAAAGCTCACGGTGATGAAGTACAAGAGGACGAATCAGTACAAGATTTCCCGCGGCCATCGCCAACACTTGACCGCCGTGCAGGTGAACGAGATCAAGCTGTAAGGGGTTTGCTCATGGCACACAAAAAAGGCGGCGGTTCATCCACGAACGGCCGCGATTCGCACGGACAAAGGCTGGGCGTCAAGCGCTTCGGCGGCCAGTTCGTCAATGCGGGCACCATACTCATCCGCCAGCGCGGCACGAAGCACAAGCCCGGTTTGAACGTCGCTCGGGGCAAGGACGACACGCTCTTCGCACTCGTCACGGGCCACGTCAAATTCGAGGATAAGGGCCGCGACGGGCGCTTCATCAGCGTGCTGCCAGCCGAACAAACCACATCGTCCGCCACAGCCAACTGATCGAGGCCATGCGCGGGGGCAGGCTTCAGCCTGTCTTCTTTTCTTTCTGCCCGCATTTCTGCACGCAGTGGCGTTGCTCTTACTGCTGTCGTATCCTTTCGAAGGAGAAGGTTCTTTGTGTTCGTTGACGAAGCCAAAATCCTCGTGAAGGCCGGCGACGGCGGCAATGGCTGCATGGCCTTCCGCCGGGAA
>QHYP01000078.1 GCA_003224195.1 Acidobacteriota bacterium
GCCGTTTTTCGAGGCCAAGCTCGCAAAATACAAGGGTGAAGACGTTGAGGTCCCCAACCAGGAAGCCGCGGACAAGATTGTCGCGGAAGTGGGCAAGGCGAATTGGCAAGTGGAGTCGGTTTCGCAAAAGGAGAAAAAGCGCTACGCGCCACCGCCCTTCACGACTTCAAAACTCCAACAGGCCGCGTACAACCGCTTGCGCTTCACGGCCAAGCGCACCATGGCTCTGGCGCAGCGCTTGTATGAAGGCGTTGAACTCGGCGACGAAGGCTCCGTCGCGCTGATCACTTACATGCGCACGGATTCCGTGCGCGTCTCGAG
>QHYP01000080.1 GCA_003224195.1 Acidobacteriota bacterium
AGCGATCAGCACCAACGGCGACTTGTTCATTGTGCCGGTGGGCGGCGGCGAGCCGAAACGGATTACTTCACAAACAGGCTTCGACGGCAACCCCGTCTTTTCGCCCGATGGCCGGTACATCGCCTATCACGCACAACTCGCCGCCGGGTATGAATCGGACCGGTGGCGCGTAATGCTCTACGACCGTCAGGCAGGGAAAAGCGAGAATCTTTCCGAAGGGTTTGACCGGAGCGCAAACGAGCTGGGTTGGTCGGCGGATAGCAAGACGATTTACTTTGTTGCTGAGGACGAGACGCTGGAGCCGATCTACGCGATGACGGCGCGGACAGGAGCAGAGCCGAAGAAGATCGTGGCGGAAGGATTCAACGGCAACCTGGGGGTAAGCAGCGACGGGAAGATGCTGGTCTTCACGCGGTCGAGCCTGACGACACCGGCGGAGGTTTTTGCGGCGTCGAGCGACGGCAGGAATGTGCGGCAGCTCACGCATCACAATGACGCCATTCTGGCCGCGCTGGAAACGAACGCGCCCGAGACGTTCTGGTTCCCAGGAGCGGGCGGAACGCGCGTGCAAGCAATGTTGATCCGGCCGCCGAGATTTGACGCATCCAAGAAATATCCGCTACTCGTGCTGTTGCACGGAGGGCCGCAGACGATGTGGACCAACTCGTGGGGATACCGGTGGAACGCGCAGGTATTTTCGGCGCCGGGCTACGTGACGCTGATGATCAACCGGCGTGGCTCGACCGGTTACGGACAGAAATTCACCGACGAGATCACGAACGATTGGGGCGGCAAAGCGTATGAGGACGTGATGAAAGGCGTTGACTACACAATTGCGAAATATCCATTTGTGGACAGCACGCGAATGGCTGCGGCGGGCGGCTCCTACGGGGGTTACATGGCGAATTGGATCGCGACGCATACCGGCCGATTCAAGGCGCTGATCAGCCACGCAGGGGTGTACAACAAACCGGCCATGTATGGCTCGACAGAAGAGTTGTGGTTCGAAGAACACGACATGCAGGGCACCCCGTGGACGAACCCGGAGAGCTACCGGAAGTGGTCGCCACTGACGTATGCCGGAGAGCTGGGCAAATACAAGACGCCAACGCTGGTCATCGCCGGCGAGCGGGACTATCGCGTGCCCTACACACAAAGCCTGGAATTTTTCTCGGCGCTACAGAGGCAGGAGGTGGCTTCAAGACTAGTGGTTTTCCCGGACGAAGGGCACTGGATTTCGAAGCCGCAGAACAGCCAGTTCTGGTACAAGACATTTCTGGATTGGCTGGCGACGTATTTGAAGTGACGAAACGTCATGAGTGAATCGCACCGACCAGATATACTTGTTCCGGTTTGGGCGAGCATTCACCGGCGACTCCTTTAGAAAATACGAAAATCTCCATTTGACGCTCCCGCGAAGCGTAGAAACCCTTTAGGCCAAGCGGTCATCCATGCTAGGACTTAGCTACCTTTATTATCCTTGGGGCTTTCTGGTGCAGATCATTGCGCTGGTGCACTTCGTGCGCCGGCGACCGGAGACCTACTGGTTCTATATCATTTTATTCGGAGGCTTTCTGGGCGCGGCGGTCTACATTTTCGCGGAGGTGATTCCCGATGCTGCCGTACTCCGCGGCGCATTCCAAAGCTTTGGGCGGAGGTCGCGCATTCAAGCCATCGAGACACAAATCTTGGACAACCCATCCGCGGGAAATTACGAAGAACTCGGCGAACTTTGCTTCGAGCAAAAGGAGTACTCCAGAGCGCGGGATGGCTTCAGCAAGGCAATCGCTTTGCGGAGCGACTCGCCGTATACGTTCTATCATCGCGCGCAATGTTCGTTGGCGCTCGATGACCTGGGGGCGGCAATCCCGGATCTGGAACACGTTGTCGCCAGTGATGCGAAATTCGACTACTATCGCGCTGCCGGCTTATTGGCCGACGCGTATGCGCGCACGGGACGGATTGACCAGGCTGAGGGTCTATTTTCAGAAGTGATCCAGTTTTCTACGACCCCGGAGACACTCTACAATTACGCGCGCTTTCTGAAGCTGCAGAATCGCCACGAGCAGGCCAGAGAATGGGCGCAGAAGCTCTTGGCGAAGAAACGCACACTCCCTCGGTACATGCAGCGGATCGAACGGCCGTGGTTCCGCAAAGGCACAGCCCTGGTCAAGGAACTGGCCGCCAGCCGTCCACGCGAATAAGATCGCTTACGGCCGCTTCTTCCCTGCTGACGTGAGGACGAAAATAAATTTCTTCCGGATTGTAAGTGCCGTATTTGGCCGCACGCTGACAATAGCCGTGGACGGTCGTTTCAAAACTCCGGTTGAGCCGACATGGCCTCTTCGAGCGTGATTCGCTGCTTGCGGCGATAAGACAGGTTTGCCATGTGCGCGGCGATTGCGGAACGGTAGCCAATTTCGACGGTAGCGTTCGGCGTTTTGCGCGAGCGAATGCAGTCAATCCAGTTGGCCATGTGATTTTGGGTGCGACTCTCGCCCGTGAGCGCAGCGCCCTCGGGGCGATTGACCTTCTCGGGGTAGTACCGAATGGATTCCGCAGATCTGCCGGAGACCATATCGTTCGCACCCGCGACGTGTTCCACGGTGCCATCGCTGCCCAAAAGTCGCTCGCCCAAACCATAGCGGCTATTGCTGAAAGTGGATTGCCAGGTAACGACAACGTCGCCAGGAAAGTCGAGCGTGACCACAATCGTGTCCGGCACTTCGCGGCCGTCTTTTTCGGAGAAAACGCCGCCGGACATATACGCCGCTGCCGGCAGAGGCAGATCCAGCGCGGACATGATCCAGGCGATCTGATGCACCATGTTTTCCGTCACGTTTCCGCCGGAGAATTCCCAATACAGCCTCCAATTCATGAATCGGAAGCCATCGAAGGGGCGCTCCGGTCTTCCGTTCAGAAAAGCCTTCCAATTCACATTCTCTGCCGTGCAGTCGGGAGGCACCGCACGCACCCACTGGCCCTTGCCGCGGGGCGTGTTGCGGCTCATCCAGGACTCGACTTGCGTGATTTTCCCGACGATTCCATCCTTGATCCACTTGCGTGCGTCTGCCAAGGACCCGGAACTCTCATGTTGCAGTCCGATCTGAATCACGCGGTCGGATTTTGTTGCGGCCGCCCGGCATTGTTCCGCTTCCGGGATCGACCAAGTCATGGTTTTCTCAGAGTAGAGGTCCTTTCCGGCGGCCAGCGCATCCAAGAAATGTCGCGCATGAATGTGCAATGGGCTGGCGACGAGAACGCCGTCAATGTCCTTCATGTCCAGCAAGCGGCGATGGTCGTCGAGCGTCTGAATCTCAGGCGCCAACTTTTTCGCTTCTTCGCGGCGGCGGGAGTAAATATCCGCGATCGCCACGAGCTGGACGTTCGGAACTCGCAACACCTCGTGCAAAAGTTCCTGGCCGCGTCCGCCCACGCCGATCATCCCCACGCGAACACGATCGTTCGCGCCGAGCGCTCGCGCAGCCGGGCCGGCGGCCAGAACTGCCGCGCCCATCGCGGCGTCTTTTAAGAATTCGCGTCGTGAGTTGGTTGCCATATGTTTGTCCCCCTTAGAATGGCTTTCAAGAAAATCGTTATGAATGTTTTTACTTCGCGGCCGCTGCACGAAGGTATTGCGTCACGACCCGAGCAAAATCCGCGATGGCTATTTCCGGCTCCTCAATTTCGGGATGCCAGGCTTTTTCCCATTCGAAGGAGTAGTAGCCCGAATATCCAGCCTCGGCCAGCAACCCCACCTGGCGCTTGACGGGCACGTCACCGCGGCCGGTAAGAACGTAATGATCCGCCCCACCCTCGATTCGCGAGTCCTTCAAGTGAGTGTGGCGGATGTATTTGCCGAGCCGGGTGACGCTGATCGCTGGATCTTCCTTGCCTTCGACATAAGTATTATGCGCATCCCAGAGCAACGCGACGTGCGGCGAGCCGGCCTTTTCGAGGATCTCGCCCAGCGCAGGTGAATCGGTGAAGTCGCCGTGCGATTCGAGCAAAACCGTGACGTTCTTTGGACCGGCATACTCGCCGAGTTCGTGGAGGCCGGCCGCAATATGCTGGAGCGCCGCCGCGCGCGGGCCGAGCAGCTTGTTGCCGAAAACGCGGACGTAGGGAGCGCCAATCTGCTCGGCAAGGTCAATGAATCGCCGCGCGTCGGCAAGTTGCTGCTCGTGCTGCTGCGAATCGACATCGTGCAGGTTGGCCGAACTGCTCACGCAGGAGATGCGCAGCCCGCGCGCGGCAATCTCTTTCTTGGACTGCTCGATGCGGGCCGGAGCAAATTCGGGACGGGAGGGCAAATCCATGGTCCCCATGAGCCCGCGAAGCTCGACGGCGGCAAAGCCGTTCTGCTGCGCGAAGTCGAGAATCTTGAGCCAGTCCCAGGAAGGGCAGCCGAGCGTCGAAAAGCCGATCGGCAGGCGTTCGCCGGCAGCGCGCAGGTTGGTTGGCAGCGCCGCCAGAGCCATGACCAGGCGCTGAAGAAACTTCCGCCGAGCTATGTGCGTCGTCAACATACGTGCGCGCGAAATTCCGCTATCCGCATTCTTGAACCGCCAACTATTGATTCACTCCGCTCGCCAGCATCCCGCCATCCACGCGGAGAATTTCTCCGGTGATGAAAGATGCGGCGTCCGAAGCAAGAAATACCGCCGCGCCAGCCAACTCTTCCACTTTGCCAAAACGCTTCATGGGCGTGCGCAAGAGAAACTCCTGCCCCCGCGGCGTGCCGTCCAATAGTTTCTCATTCAGAGCCGTGCGAAACACCCCTGGCGCGATCGCGTTCACGCAAACGCCATGCGGGGCCCACTCGATGGCCAGTGATTTCGTCAGCGCAGCCACTCCCGCTTTGCTCGCGCAATACGCCGCCACTTCCTGAAGCGCGCGGAAGGACGCAATCGAAGCGATATTGATGATTCGCCCGTAGCGGCGTTCGATCATGTGACGCCCAAAAACCTGGCACGCCCGGAGCGTTCCCGAGAGATTGGTATCCATGATGTCGTCCCAGTCGGACTCGGAAAAATCCAGCGTCGATGCGCGCTTCGTGCGCCCGGCTGAGTTGACCAGGATGTCCACCTTTCCCAGCGCTTTCACACTGGAGTCGAGAAGTTTTTCGAGCGAGCCGCGTTCGGATACATCCGAAGTCATGCGCAAAGAGCGCCGCCCGCGCGCTTCGATTTCGCGGGCCGCCGCATCGACCTGCTCCTGCCGGCGCGAAGTGGCGACTACATCCGCGCCGGCCTCCGCAAGCCCGTGGGCGACGGCCCGGCCGATGCCGGAGGTGCCGCCAATGACTACCGCAACCTTCCCCGTCAAATCCAAGGGAGCGTAGGACACGGTCCGTCTCACCAGTTCCACATCGTGCCGTCGAGTTTGCGGTTCACGGGCAGATACGCTCGCTCGTACGGAAACTTTGCAGCCAGCTTTTCGTCGTACTCCACACCATGCCCCGGTTTTTCCCCGGGATGCAGATAACTGTCTTTAAAGAAGTAGGCGTGCGGGAAGACTTCATCAGTCTCCTTCGCGTGGCGCATGTATTCCTGAATTCCGAAATTGCTGACAGAAATATCGAAATGCAGCGCCGCCCCCATTGTCACCGGTGACAGATCGGTGGCACCATGGCAGCCGGTCTGCACGTGGTACATCTCCGCGAAAGCGGCAATCTTCTTCAATGGCGTGATACCACCGCCGCGAACAACCGTCATGCGCAAATAATCGATCAATTGCTCGGTGATCAGAAGATTGGCGTCCCAAACGGTATCAAAGATTTCGCCGACGGCAAGAGGCGTAGTGGTGTGCTGGCGAATAAGACGGAATCCCTCCTGTAGCTCCGCGGTCACGGCGTCCTCGAGCCAAAACAGGTGAAACGGTTCGAGATCCTTCCCGAGTCGCGCCGCCTGGATGGGCGTCAGGCGGTGATGCGCGTCGTGAAGCAAATGGACGTCGTCGCCGTAGCGCAAGCGCAGCGCCTCGAACAATTTCGGGGCTTGAAGGAGATACTTCTCCGAACACCAGACATTCTCAGGGCCCCTTTCCGCCGGTTCATAAAACATCTTGTCCTTGGAAACGCCGTAAGTGCCCGGCAAACCCGGCACGCCGGATTGGGCTCGCACGGCCAGATAACCCATCTCGATAAACTTGCCAACTTCGTCCACCGTTTCCGGGATGTCGCGGCCGTTGGCATGGCCATACACCATGACTCCAGTGCGGCTCTTTCCGCCCAGGAGATTGTAAAGAGGCGTGTTGAGCGCCTTACCTTTGATGTCCCAGAGCGCCATATCCACGGCGGCAATCGCACTCATGGTGACTGGTCCTTTTCGCCAGTAGGCGCCGCGATAGAGATATTGCCAGATATCTTCGGTCTGAAATGGGTCGCGTCCGATGAGACAAGGAATCAGATGGTCCGTCAGGTAACTGGCGACGGCGAGTTCGCGCCCGTTCAAAGTGCAATCTCCGAGCCCGTAGATTCCTTCGTCGGTGTAGATTTTGAGAGTGACAAAATTTCTTCCGGGGGAACAGACAAAGACTTTGGCGTCTTTGATTTTCATTCCGTTCCCCCAGCACACCGGGTCACGCCGCAAAGCGCCGCGAACAACTAGAGCGCCCCGGCTTCTTGAAGCTCCGCTTTCATCCCGGCCCAACTCTGCCGGGTGGATTCCTCGGCAGAACCGGCGCCGCGCCAGTGCGTCTCCAGACTCACGGCGTAGCGATAACCGTCACGTTTAAACGCCCGGAACTGGCCGACCCAATCGATTATGCCCTTCCCCATGGGTTCCCAATGATAGCCGCTTCCGTCCACTTTCTTGGAAGCGTCCTTGCAATGGCAATGGCCGATGCGATCCTT
>QHYP01000406.1:0-407 GCA_003224195.1 Acidobacteriota bacterium
GGTGCAACCGCGTTCTATAACGCCATACAGCTTGAAGCGCGGCGCAATTTTCGCCACGGACTGATGTTCAACTCCTCTTACACTTGGGCCAAAAACGTAGCGGATAATCAGGGCCCTCAAGTCGGCAGCTTTGCCGATGAAAACGGCGGCGCGCGCGCTAGCTATATCTATGACCGCCATCTCGACTTCGGCGATGTTTACGGCACGCGCCGCCACCGCTGGCTCACCAGCATGGTATACGAGCTGCCTTTTGGCCGGGGCAAGACGTTTGGCCACAATTTGAACCGAGCCGAGGATACGCTCATCGGCGGATGGCAGTTGAGCAACATCTTCCTCTGGCAGACCGGTCCCTACCTCACTCCGTACTTCAGTGGCGGCGATCCCTCGGGCACCGGCTCGGGCTCGCT
>QHYP01000406.1:598-2681 GCA_003224195.1 Acidobacteriota bacterium
CACTGTCAACTTGAACACAGGGCTGAGCAAATCCTTCACCGTCACGGAGCGCGTTCGGCTCAAAGCCCAGGTTTCCTTTACGAACGTGCTCAATCACACCAATCTGGCCGATCCAAATCTGAATATCGCCAGCAGGAATTTTGGTGTGATCAACTCGGCTCGAGGTTCCGACTTCGGCGGCAACCGCACCGGCCAGGTCTCTCTTCGCGTCGACTTCTGAGCGCGCTTGCCGCAATATTCGCAGACGCCACCTGTCGGCCCCGGCGCACTTTCTCGGGTCCCAAGGGTTTCAGTTCCCGGTAGCTGCACCAACGGCATGGGTACCGCTTTGTGATCTCATTGTTCCGCCGCTGTTTATTTGCCCTGCTGTGCCTGTTCACGTGGGCCGTATGCCTCCCCGCGCAAACTTCCACGCTTCGCAAAAGCAAAAATATTATTTTTGTAATGACGGACGGTCTTCGCTGGCAGGAAGTCTTCACCGGGGCCGAAGAAAACCTCATGAACAAAAAGAACGGCAAGGTTACCGATGTGGCCGCCCTGAAGAAATCCTACTGGCGCGCCACACCGGAAGAGCGGCGCCTCACTCTCATGCCCTTTCTCTGGAGTGTCATCGCCAAGGAAGGGCAGATCTTCGGCAATCGCCAGCTTGGCTCGGACGCTTACGTCACAAACGGTTTCTTCTTTTCATATCCCGGGTATAGCGAGGCGCTCTGCGGCTTCACCGATTCTCGCATCAACAGCAACAACAAAGTGCCAAACCCTAACGTTTCGTTTCAAGGTGATATTGCCGCCTTTGGGGCGTGGGATGTAATAGCCTCCGTCTTCAATCCCGACCGCTCAGGCTTTGTGGTCAACGCTGGCTGGGATCCCTTCACCGCCATTGCCGCTACGCCACAGTTGGAGCTTCTCAATCGCCTAAAATCCGAGACGCCTCGCGTGTGGGACGATGAACCCTTTGACGCCCTGGCCTTCTACACTGCCGTTGAATATCTTAAAGCCCACAAGCCTCGCGTTCTCTACCTCTCACTTGGGGAAACCGACGATTGGGCTCATGAGCGCCGCTACGCGCGTTATCTCGAAGCTGCGCATCGTGTGGATGACTATCTTCGGATCCTTTGGGAAACTGTTCAGTTTATGCCCGAATACCACGGGTCCACCACGCTCATCTTCTCCACCGACCACGGTCGCGGCTCCGGCAGGAAGCGCTGGACCTCTCACGGTCAAAAACTGACCGAGTCCAAATACATCTGGATGGCCTTTCTCGGCCCCGATACTCCGCCTCTTGGCGAACGCTCTCACGCCCCCGCCGTCACACAAAACCAAATCGCAGCTACGCTCGCCGCCCTCCTCGGCTACGATTACAACGCTGCTGTCCCCCGATCGGGCAAGCCTATCTCCGCCGTCCTTCCCCAACCCTAATTACAGCGGCCCGTCCCGGGTCCACTCCAGTCTCCAAGCGAAGACTTATTCTGACCAAGGCGTGCAATATACGAGCGAAGACTACACCCAGATGCTCTGGGAGCAGTCGGTGCTGCGATTACGCCCGAGTGACGCGCAAACCGGAAGTAATGCCTCCGGGTTGGCAGATTGCTCCCGATAAACGCTCATCTTGTCAGTGCTTGATTTCCTGACGAGAATCCGACTTCCCGGGATCTATCGAGGAACTTCTCTTCGCGTGCACGCGAGCCCCTGTGCAAATCTGAAAGAATCTTCTGGACTTTTCACAAATTTCGGCTGATAACGATTGCACTAAGCCCATCCCAAACATCCCATCTAGGAGGATCGATCATGCGAATCAAGAGGTTTGCCGTTTTTGCGACGACACTGCTCTTCGTGGCACTTGCTCTGAGCCTTGTAGCCAGGGCTGCCGATCAGCACTCTGGCACCTGGAAGATGAACCCTGCAAAGTCAAAGTACAGTCCCGGACCAGCACCGAAGAGTATCACGGTAAAGATCGACTCTGAGGGAGATAACATCAAGCTCAGTTCAGAGGGAATCGACGCCGCTGGGAATCCGACTCATGTCGAGTACACCGCAAAATATGACGGCAAGGACTACCCGATTACCGGCGTGCCGAACGCTG
>QHYP01000055.1 GCA_003224195.1 Acidobacteriota bacterium
CCTGCTCACTTGCGAGCGCATCCTGCACGAAGAGCCGGCACCGCTGCACGAAGCGAATTCAGCGGTGCCCGCTGAGCTCGAACGAATCATCGCCAAAATGCTGGCGAAAAACCCCAACGAACGCTACGCCGCGGTAGCGGACTTGGCGTTGGATTTGCGAGCTGTTGAATCCTCGATGGCTCATTCGGAAATGCCCGTCCTCCGCCACCCGTTTACCCCGCCGCTCAAGAAGGCCATGCCGTGGGCGGGAGCATGCGCGTTTACAATCCTGGCCGCTGCCCTGCTCATTCCCTCTGTGCGACAAGAACTGAGGACCTGGTTAGGCATCAATCCTGTTCCGCGCACGAAACAGGTGGCCGTGTTGCCGTTCAGCGTTGTGGGCGGAGCCAGCGAAATGGCGGCGTTCGGCTCCGGGCTTACCGAGACAGTCACAGCCAAGCTCACTCAGCTTACTGAGGATCGTTCGCTTCAGGTGGTTCCAGCGGCAGAGATACGCGCCAAGCGCATCACTACGGTGGACGACGCGCGCAAGGAGTTCGGCGTGAACTTGGCCATCGAAGGCAGCCTGTATCAGGCCGGGGAGCAAGTGCGCATCCACTGTGTCCTGGTCGATGTCCGAAGGCGGCGGCAGATACGCGCGGGCAGTTTGACAGTGGCAACAAAGGACCCCTTCGCGGCGCAGGACGAGGTGGTTCGAGAAGCCATACGGATGCTCGAGCTGGAAGTTCAACCCGGACAGCTCCACGCTCTCGAAACTCACGGAACACAAGTGGTTGGAGCTTACGACTACTACTTGCAAGGACGCGGATACCTTCAAAACTACGACCGGGCGGAAAACCTTGAAAGCGCCGTTCAACTCTTCCAGCGCGCGCTGCGCCTCGACCCCGGCTACGCCTTGAGTTACGCGGGCTTGGGAGACGCGTATTGGAAAAAATATGAGAACACGAAGGAATCCAACTGGATCGAACTGAGCAGGGATGCCTGCCGGCAGGCGCTCCGCTTGGACAGCCAATTGCCGGCGGCCCATGTCTGCATGGGTACGCTCAACGAAGGAACAGGTTCTCATGAAGATGCGGTGAGGGAATTTGGATTAGCTCTTGAGGTAGAACCGACCAACGACGGAGCCTTCCGTGGCCTTGCGGGTGCTTACGAGAACCTAGGCAAGTTGGCTCAGGCGGAAGAAACCTATCGCCGGGCAATTGCCTTGCGGCCTCACTACTGGGCTCCCTACAACTGGCTGGGCGCATTCTTTTATCGCCGGGCCCGTTACCCGGAAGCTGCGGAGATGTTCGGCCAGGTGATCGCACTCGCTCCGGACAGCTATCGGGGCTATTCCAACCTCGCGGCGGCCTACGTTGAGTTGGGCCGTTATGCGGAAGCCATCGCGGCTGTCGGAAAGTCCATTTCTATTTATCCCTCAGATTACGGATACACGAACCTGGGGAATGCTTACTTCTTCCAGCGCCAATACGAACGCTCGGCGCAAGCATACGAACAGGCGGTAAAGCTCGCGGAAAAGGACCCGCTGCTTTGGCGCAATCTCGGTGACGGCTACCACTGGTCTCCGGGTAAGGACCGCGAGGCCGCTGATGCCTACCGGCAAGCGGTTGCGCTTGCCAGCGAAGAACTCCACGTCAATTCGCAAGACACACAGGCATGCGGGATCCTCGCGATCTCATATGCGATGCTAGGCGAGAAGAAGCCCGCGATCGATTCCCTTGGACGGGGACTCGAACTCTCGCCCGGCGATCCGTATTTGCGTTTTCAGGCGGCGCTGGTTTATGCCCACTTCGGGCAGGCGAATCAAGCCATTGAGTGGCTGAACAGGGCGCTATCCGCCGGCTACTCCCGCTCCCGTATACGAGATATCCCGAATTTTGACCCCCTCAGGGACAACCCTCGATTTCAGGATTTGTTGAAGGCGAAATGAACACTCAAAGGAGGAAACAACCAATGGCAGCCCCGGCACAAACTCAACTCGGTCGAACAGTTACAGTTCGGATAGACACGGACAAAGGCGGTGAAATCAAGGCAGAACCCGGATACTTTGAAGTCAGCAAAGGAAACTACGAACAAGTCATCTGGGCTTGCGCTCAAAACCACCAGCACCGGCGGGAAGAGAAGCCCTGCTTTCTGGTGAACTTTGAGACGAACGGCTCCCCGTTCTATGAGTCGCAATTCAGCAGCGATGTGCCCTTTTCCGGTCTCGTGAGGCGGGATGTGTTGCCTGGACCCAAGAAATACAAATATACGGTCAGGGTCGGCGACAAGACCCTCGACCCGGATGGCGGCGTCAAGCCGTAAAGCCGGCGGAGCCATAATCTACTTCAGGCCGACGAGCTTCTCGAACTGTGCTTCGTCGAGGATGGTGACGCCCAGCTCCTTGGCTTTGTCGTACTTCGAGCCGGGGTCGGTTCCGGCGACAACGTAATCGGTCTTTTTGCTCACCGAGCCCGAAATCTTGCCGCCGTGCTGCTTCACCAGCTCGGCAGCTTCCTCGCGCGTGCGGTTCGTCAACCCACCGGTAAAAACAAACGTCTTCCCTGCAAATTTCTGACTCTTCACCTCGCGTTTTTCCGCCGTCGGATGAACGCCTGCCTTTTGGAGTTTCTTGATGAGATTCCGGTTGGCGGACTCGGAGAAAAATTCGGCGATGCTCGCAGCCACCTTCGGTCCCACCTCCGGCACTTCCTCTAACTCCTCTTCTTTCGCCGCAGCCAGCTCTTCAAGCGAGGAAAAATGCTCCGCGAGGAGCTGGCCGGTGCGCTCGCCGACAAAACGGATCCCGAGCGCATAGATCAGCCGGGCGAGCGAATTCTTCTTGCTCCCTTCAATCTCGTCGAGAAGGTTCTGCGCGGATTTTTCCCCCATGCGCTCGAGTTCCGCGAGTCGGTCCAGCTTGAGAGAATAGAGATCCGCCACGTCCTTCACCAAACCGTTGTCCACAAGCTGGTCCACAATCTTTTCGCCGAGACCATCAATGTTCATCGCGTGGCGTCCCGCGAAATGCAGAAGCGACTCTTTGCGCTTCGCCGGACACGCGGCATTAACGCAGCGATACGCTACCTCGTCTTCCGACTTGTGAATCTTGCTCCCGCACTCCGGGCAATTCTTGGGCATGCGGAAGGGCCTTCGGTGCTTCCCTTCTTTCACCACTTTCACCACGTGCGGGATCACGTCGCCGGCGCGCTCGATGAGCACAGTGTCCCCGATTTGAAGGCCGAGCCGCTCGATTTCGTCCATGTTGTGGAGGGTGGAACGGCTGACAGTGACGCCGCCGACTTGCACCGGCTCGAGCGCGGCCACAGGCGTCAGTGCGCCGGTGCGCCCCACCTGCACGAAGATGTCGTTGACGACAGTGGTCTCTTGCCGCGCCGGATATTTGTAGGCAATCGCCCAGCGCGGGGCCTTTGCCGTATATCCCAGTTCGTTCTGGATGGATGTCGCGTTCACTTTAATCACGACGCCGTCAATCTCGTAGGGCAGTTTTTCGCGCTTGCCCTCCCAGGCGTCACAGTAGGCAATCACATCTTCAATGGATGGACACAGCTTCCAATCCTCCGAGGCGCGGAAATGTAATTGCTTCAGTGCTTGCAGGGAGTCGGAATGCTTGTCGAACGGGACCCTGCCTTCCACCAGCGCGTAATAGGCAAAAAACTCGAGCCGGCGCTGCGCCGTAATCGTCGGGTCGAGGACTCGGACCGCGCCAGCCGCGGCGCTGCGCGGATTGGCGAAGATCTTTTTCCCCAGGCGCTCCTGTTCGCGGTTGAGGGCCTCAAACGACTTCCGCGGCATCACCACTTCACCACGGACCTCGAAGTCTGCGGGCATGCCGACTTTTTTCAAAGCGGCCGCCTCCACGCGAAGCGGAATGGAACGAATCGTTTTCACGTTGGGTGTAACGTCTTCGCCGGTCGTGCCATCGCCGCGCGTCACGCCGCGCGCCAGCAGCGCATCCTTGTATTGGAGCGAGATGCTCAAGCCGTCGAACTTGTGTTCAGCGACGTACTCGACCTTCGCGCGGCCGCCGGCCTCGTGTACGCGACGGTCGAAATCGCGCAGCTCTTCGTAAGAGTACGCATTGTCCAAACTGAGCATGGCGCGGGCGTGGCGCACCGTTTGGAAGCCTTCGCGAGGCGCACCGCCGACGCGCTGGCTCGGGGAGTCCGGAGTGATCAGTTCCGGATGAGCGGCTTCCAGTTCCTTGAGCCGGTTCATCAGCCGGTCGAACTCAGCGTCGGTAACCTCCGGGTCGTCCAGCACGTAATAGCGGTATTCGTGGTGACGAATCTTCTCGCGAAGCTGCTCGATTTCGTTCTTCGCAGCGGCGGCTTTGGCCATGAAATCCTCGGTCGAACAGAAAAGGTCAAACCGGCCCGTATTATATAGAATGGAGGCGCCGGCGGACGACGCCTGGCGAAGCGCATGCTCGCAGGACTTTCCAACGCGCTCTTGATTTACAACCCTACTGCCGGCAATGGCGGCAGTCGGCGTCTTCGTGACCTGGACAGTGCACGGCGCATTCTCGCCTCCGCAGGCATTCACACCGATCTCTTGGAGACGCGCGGACCAGGCGATGCGGCCGAAATTGCCCGTCGCGCCGGAGCCGAAGGCCGCCAGCTCCTCATTGCCTGCGGCGGAGACGGCACGGTCAACGAAGTCGTCAACGGTTTGGCCACACCGCCGAACGCTCATCGCGTTCCGCTTGCTCTGCTCCCCGGCGGCACAGCCAATGTTCTGGCCAAGGAATTGGGACTTCCCTGGGACATTTCTCGCGCCGCACAGCGTCTTGTGCGCGGGCACTTCAGGAACATCGCGCTTGGCTTGGCGACGCCCCTAGCGCCCCGACGGCGTGATGGTCTATTCGCTCGATCTCGATCTGAAAGCTCGCATAGGGATCCTCGCCTACTGGTGGGAGGGCGTCCGCCAGCTCTTTCGCTATAACTTTTCCCGTTTCCGCGTCGTGACGCCGGATAAACAGCTCGAAGCGACCCTGATCATCGTCGGCCGTACGAAACATTACGGCGGCCCGTTTCGCATCACGACGGAAGCCGATCTCCTCGAAGACCGCTTCGAACTCGCCGCGCTGACCACCCAGAGTGGACTGCGCTACCTCAGCTATCTGCCGACGTTGTGGTTAGGAAACTTGCGCGCCCAGGATGACGTGCATTTCTGGAAGTCGGACGCGCTCGTCTGCGAGCCGCTGAATGAGCGAGCTGTGTACGCGCAAGTGGACGGAGAACCGCTCGGGCGGCTGCCGGTGGAGTTTCGGATTGTCCCGCGCGGCATTACACTGGTGATCCCGCCGCGCGACGCGGCGCAGGCAGCGGTGACTGCGGCCTAGTGCCGTTCCAGCTTGAGATTGATTTGCTCCGCGTGCCGCGGCAAGGAGTTGGAGCGGCACTAGACGAATCACTTTGGCATCATGGACCCGGTCACACATGGTCTGTCCTCCTATGCGCTTTCTCGCGCATGCTTTCCGCGCGCTCCTCGCCTCGCTGTTGCCGCGATCGTCCTCGTCGGCACCCTCGCGGATCTCGACTATCTAAGCTCCCTTTTCGGTCCAACTGCTTTTCTGGCCGCGCACCGGACGTTTACGCATTCGCTCGCCGGCACGCTGCTGATTGCGGCTTTGGTTGCCGGCATCTACGTTCTCCTCGGCCGGCGCTTCGAAGCGAAGCTCGTATCGGCCTCGACCATCCTCATCGCCACTCTCCTCGCGGCTGCCCTGCATGTTGCGCTTGACCTCTGTCAGTCGGAAGGCGTCGCGCTCTTCTGGCCTTTCCGCGACCGGCGCTATGCCGCCGACTGGATCGCGGGTATCGACCCATGGATCCTCGGGATTTTGCTTGCGGCAACGCTCTTTCCAGCGCTATTTGGCTTGATCACTGAAGAAATCGGCGCGCGCTCGAAAAAATCTCGCGGACGGAGGGGCGCTATTCTCGGGCTAGGCCTCATCGTTCTGTATTTGGGCATCCGCATGACATTACACGCAAGCGCGGTCGCTACACTCTCAGCCCGCACCTATGCAGGCGAAAGCGCGCGTCGCGCTGCGGCCTTTCCAAAACCTGCTTCCCCTTTCGAATGGCTAGGTCTCGTGGAAACGGAGCGCGCGTTCCACGAACTGCCGGTGAACGTGGTGCCAGGTGCAATCTTCGACCCGGAGGCAGGCATCACAATATTCAAGCCAGAATCGTCGCCGATGCTCGAGGCGGCAAGCGGCACCGAAGCGGCAGAAAGGTTCCTGCGTTCGGCCCGGTTTCCGAAGGCCACTGTAGAGAGAACAGATACAGGCTACCGAGTGGAGTTTCGCGAGTTGGCAGTTCCGAACGAGGCCAACATCGGACGGCGCGTGGAGGCGATCGTGGAATTGGATTCAGCGGCGAAGGTTGTCAGTCAGAAACTCAGTTGGGATGAACGCGAGAGACAGGTTTGGTTTAGATAAGCGGCTGGCGACTACTCACGCTTGTGTTCCCCGAGTTGAGTCCCGCCAGCCTGCCTGTGCTTCAGAAGTAGTCGCGACAGAAGGTAGCTGATTCCCACCAGCACGACGATCAATCCGGTCGACAGCAGCTTGTGGCTCGCCAGATAGGGCAGCGCCTCCGCGCCATAGCGGATCGCCAGATAGCCGATCCCGAAGTAACGAAATACGCGCGCGAGGAGAATTGCCGCCGCAAAGCTCGCGAGCGGCACCTCAAATACACCCGCGGCGAGAACAAAGACCTTGAAGGGCGTTGGCGGGGGCAAAAGCGCCGCAATCAGCACGCCGAGGAATCCGTTCGTTTCCATCCAGTGGCGAATGACCGCGGCGCGATGTCCTGCCTGGCGGCGGAACACGGCTTCCCCTCCCTTCCGCGCGATGAAGTACAGCAACACGCACCCAGCGAGGGAACCCAGCGTGGCCATGAGCGCGTAGATCGGCATGCGCGCCGGGTGCTTGATCGAAAGATCGATCAAAAGCAGGTCGTTGATGACGGGAAACGTCAAGACCGAAGAGTCAAGAAAGGAGATCGCGAACAACCCCGCGGCGCCGAGTCCGCCTGCGTATGCAACGATCTTGTGTCTCCAGAGCGCCAGCTTTGATTCCAAAACGCAATCCCTCCTTCACGAAGGAGAGATTTAGTCTAGTGCCGTTCCAACTTTTTGAGGCTAAGTTTCTTCTCCGCAGAGAAGAAGCAGGGAGGTTTGAGCAGCGGGTACTTGGCTGAATAATTTGGACCGGCACTAGCAGGTGCGCCAAAGAATCAGAGCAGGGTTTCAATCGCCTGGCCGATGACGTCGTAAACGCGGTGAAGCTCGTCCGGAGGAATCACGTAGGGCGGCAGGACGTACACAACGTTGCCGAGCGGCCGCAGGAGAACGCTGCGTTCGAGGAAATACCGGTAGAGCCGGGGCCGCAGACCGGAAAGATACCCGGCGTCGTCGGCGCCCAGCTCAATCGCAGCGACCGTGCCGATCTGCCGCGTCTCGCCGACGGCACCGGCCTCGCGCAATCGCGCCAGACGCTCGGCATGAATCTTCGCAATGGCCGCAATCCGCTCGAATACTGGCTCATCCTCGAAGAGCTGCAGACTGGCGCATGCCGCCGCACACGCCAGTGGATTCCCCGTATAGGAATGACCATGAAAAAATGTATTCCGCGGATCGTGGCTGCGAAACGCGGCTTCCACGCGTGCCGTGCAGAGCGTCACGCCCATGGGCAGAAACCCGCCCGTCAAGCCCTTCGAAAGGCACATTAAGTCCGGAGCAATCCCGGCTTGATCACAGGCAAACATTTTCCCGGTCCGCCCGAACCCCGTCAGTACTTCATCGGCGATCAGCAGGACATCGTGCTTCGTGCACAGTGCGCGCACTTTCTGCAAGAACTCGATGGGATGCACAATCATCCCCCCAGCGCCCTGCAGCAAGGGCTCGACAATGACCGCGGCAATTTGTTCGCCGCGATCCGCCAGGAGCTTCGCGAGACTCTCCGTGCATTCGATGTGACACGTCGCACGCTCCAGCCCAAGCGGACAGCGATGGCAATAGGCCGAGTGCACGCGATGCACCGGAAAACGCATGGATCCGAATGGCTCTGTGAAGGGCGAGTCGTCGCTGACGGACATTGCTCCGGCCGTGTCGCCGTGATACCCGTGCTCTAGCGCGGCGATCTCCCGTTTCTCCGGGCGGCCCAGATTGCTCCAATACTGGACGGCCAGCTTGAGCGCGACCTCGACCGCCGTGGAGCCGTCGTCGGAGAAAAACAGATGCGTCAAATCCCCTGGCACCCATTTGCGTAGCCGTTGAGCCAGCTCTTCTGCTTTGTCATGCGTGAACCCGGCCAGGATCACGTGCTCGAGCTTCTTCGCCTGCTCCGCGATAGCAGCCGCAATCCGGGGATGCCCGTGTCCATGAAGGTTCACCCACCAGGACGAAACGGCGTCCACGATGCGCCGGCCATCCTCGAGAATCAGGTAGGCGCCTTCCCCCCGAGCCACAGGCAGCGGAGAAGGATCGAGTGCGGCCTGCGTAAACGGATGCCAGATCCGCAGCGAGGTCATTTCGAAAACGCGTTGCGATCGAAGTAGTTGATGAATACCTGCAGCAGCGCCGTACGGTGGAGATTGGGCAGACGGGGAATCTCCCCGATCACTCGCGTGTGCCCGTAGCGTTCGATGGTCTCTTTGTTGTCCTTGTTCGGCTCGCCGATCAGGACCACGCCATGCACCGGCATCTCCACCGAGTGCAGCGCCGCGAGCGAGAGCAGCGTATGGTTGATCGTGCCGAGACTGCTGCGCGAAGCAAGAATGATCGGCATCCGCAGGCGCATCATCAGATCCAGCATGAAGTGCCTCTCGTTAATCGGAACGAGCAATCCCCCGGCGCCTTCCACGATCAAGTGCTGATTGCTGAGATGGGTCGGCAAATTGAACTTCGATAGCTCGATCTCCGTTCCCGCCCAGCGAGCTGCCAGATGCGGCGAAACGGGGGGCACAAACGAATACACTTCATCGAGCGTCCGCTCGGCTCCGATCCCCGCCAGGCGCATCACGGCGACGCGGTCCGAGCCTTCCATCGTTCCGGTCTGAATGGGCTTCCAGTAGTAGGCGTCCAGCGCCGCGCACAACAGCGCCGACAGCACGGTTTTTCCAACCCCGGTGTCGGTGCCGGTCACAAAGAAGTTTTTATTCATGCTCTTGCAGCACCCGAGGTGAGCACGCACCGTTCGCGCCACGCGCCCAGCGCGCTCCTCAGCCGCTCAAGGTCCTTGGAAGAAATATCGCAGGTTAGCGATAGTCGCAACCTTGCTTGCCCTTCAGGAACCGTGGGAGGACGTATCGCGCGCACGGCGAACCCCTTCCCTTGAAGGTGCTCAGCGGCGGCCAGCGCTTCTGCGTTGGCGCCGATGATGACGGGTACAATCTGCGTCGTACTCCCCGCCGTGTCCCAGCCATCATTTCGCAGCTCACTGCAAAACCTCCGCGACCGTTCGAGCAGCAAAGCACGCTCCGTTTCCATGGCCTTCGCCAGGCGCAGCGCCGCCTGAACTTGCCGCGCCATGTACGGGGGCTGCGCCGTGCTGAAAATCAGCGTGCGCGCGTGATTGACGAGGTGCTGCTTCAACAGTTCGCTCCCGCAGACCATCGCCCCCACGCTCGCAAGCGCCTTCCCGCACGGATGCACAACGGCCCAGACGGTTTCCTCAGCGCGCGCGGCGGCCACCAGCCCGCGCCCCGAAGGGCCGTGCACGCCCACTGCGTGTGCCTCGTCCACGATCATCCCTGCCCCGTAGCGCTCCGCAATTTTCACCATTTCCGCAATCGGCGCGCAGTCCCCATCCATGCTGAATACACTTTCGGTGACAACCATTTTCCGGCCGCGTGCGTGCGCGTGTTTCTTCAGCGCCTCCTCAAGCGAATCGAGGTCCAAATGCCGGTAAATCTCTTTTTGCGCTCGCGCGAGACACATGCCATCAATCAAGCTGGCGTGGTTCCGCGCGTCCGAAAAGACGACGTCGTCCCTGCCCACAAGAGAAGTAAGGAGACCCAGGTTCGCGGCATAGCCGCTGCTGAAATACAGTGCGGCTTCCGTTCCGGCAAATTGCGCAAAGTCTGCTTCGACTACGTCCCACTCCGCCAAGTGGCCGGAGAGGAGTCGCGAACCGGTTCCACCGATGCGCGGCGCCTCTTGAACCGCCTGGACGATCGCCTCGCGCAGTTTGGGGTGTGTCGCAAGTCCGAGATAATCATTGGAACAGAGATTCACGCCGACCAATTCGGTGAGCGACCGCTTCTGCTTGCGATTTTCGAGCCGACGCAGATCTTCTGCGAGCTCGCGCTGCAGCCGGGCCTGGCTCTCAGACGGCATGCGGCTCCAGAGGCTTCAGCCCGAGAGTTTCCAGAAGTTTCTCGTCTTCGGACGGGCCCGGGTTTGGCGTGGTGAGCAGCTTTTCACCCACAAAAATCGAGTTGGCTCCTGCAAGAAAGCAGAGCGTCGTCGCTTCGGGCGAAAGTTGCAATCTTCCCGCAGCTAGCCGAACGCGGGATGCGGGCATGAGAATCCGCGCGGCGGCGATCGCGCGGACCATTTCCATCGGATCGAGCGATGGCATTGACCCAAGCGGCGTGCCCGCAACGCGCACGAGCATGTTAATCGGCACACTTTCCGGGTGTGGACGCAGCGTGGCCAGTTGGTGCAGCAGGCCGATGCGGTCTTCTTCGCCCTCGCCCATCCCGAGAATCCCGCCGCAGCAAACCGTGATGCCCGCCTTCCGCACCGCGGCCAGTGTGCGCAGCCGATCCTCATAGACGCGCGTCGTGATGATGCTGCCGTAGAATTCGGGGGAAGTATCCAGATTGTGATTGTAGGCGGTCAGCCCTGCTTCTCTCAGTCGCACCGCCTGTACCTCGGTCAGCATGCCCAGCGTGCAGCAAACTTCCATTCCCGTTGCCGCCACGCCGCGCACCATTTCGAGAACGCTCTCGAATTCCCTGCCCTCCGGCGCCTGGCGCCAAGCCGCGCCCATGCAGAATCGCGTCACGCCTCGGGCGGTAGCCTCCCGCGCCACTTCGATCACGTGTTGCGGGTCCAAAAGGCCTTGTCGTTCAACACCCGCGTCGTAGTGCGCGCTTTGTGGACAATAGGCGCAATCCTCGGGGCAACCGCCGGTCTTGATGGATATGAGCTGGCAGGTCTGGACACGATCGGGCGCATGAAATCGCCGGTGAACCGTTTGCGCGCGATAAACCAGTTCGGTCAGCGGCGTCCGATAGATTTCGGCAACCTCCGTGCGGCTCCAGTCGTGACGCAGAGCCTCACACGCCGCATCTTCCTTGATCGGCCTCGCGTCCATGTCCCTCCGCCTGCGCGGTTTCGATGCCTGGTGGCAGAATGTGAGATGTTATCATCGGTTCGCTTCGGGGAAGCGAGTCTGTTTTCGAGAACGGTGGCAGGAGGGTCCAGCGGCGGGGCGGTTCCTACATAGGAATATGTTAAGAGGTTTCCGCGGTCACAGGTTCGGTGGGTTGAACTTTGCGCGGTGCGCCCTGCTTCCCGCGGCCTCGGAGCCAAGTTCCCAGCCGCCACGCCAGCAGCAGCCCCACGATCCCCGCGTACTCAAGTGGTTTGCGCACATCCGACTTCACCAACCAGTAGTAATGAATGACGCCGGCCACGGCGCTCACGTAAATTGCGCGGTGCAGCGCTTGCCAACGCCGCCCTCCCAGGCGGCGAATCCATCCCGCAGTGGAGGTAATCGCGAGCGGAATCAGAAGCAAGAAGCCCGCGAAGCCCACCGTGACGTACTTGCGCTTGGCCACGTCCTCCCACATTCCGGAAAGACTGAAGGACTGGTCAGGCCCAATGTACGTGGCGAAGTGCAGGCAAACGTAGAAGAACGCGAACAGGCCAAGCATGCGGCGGAAACGAATCAGCTCCGGCAGATTCAAGAGCTTGCGGAGGGGTGTGATGCTGAGCGTGAAGATCAAGAAGCGGAGCGTCCAATCGCCGGTAGCGTGTTGGATGAACTCGACCGGGTTCGCGCCGAGCTTGCCCCCAAGCGCGCGCCAGATCAGAGCGGCAAGCGGCACGAGGCACACAGCGAAGACCACAACTTTGGTTCGTTTGCTGGTCAGGAACTTTCGCACAAGAAGATTCCGACTCCGTTCAAGAATGACCCCGCAAGGCGGGGTCAGTTCAGATATGACCCCGCGCGCAGCGGGGTCAATTCAAGTATGACTGC
>QHYP01000056.1 GCA_003224195.1 Acidobacteriota bacterium
TAGAGATCCTCAACTTTGTTGAAACCATATTCCGAGGCCACGCGGAGCAGGTCCTGCTCCGGGATTTTTCTCAGACTGCGGGCAAATTGCCGCGACTCTTTTTCCAGAAGCCGGCGGCCAACGGCGGTGGCTTCTTCACACTCGTGGACATTGATCCAGTGGCGGATTTTGCTGCGCGCGCGCGAGGTCTTTACGAACGTGAGCCAGTCGCGGCTGGGTGTGTGGCCTTTTTGCGTAAGGATTTCGACGACATCGCCGTTCGAGATTTCGTGGCGCAGCGATACAATCTGCCCATTCACCTTCGCGCCAACGCACTGGTGGCCCACTTCGGTGTGCACGGCATAAGCAAAGTCCACCGGAGTTGCGCCGCGCGGTAATTCCAGGACCCGGCCTTTGGGCGTAAAGGCATAAACCTCCAGAGGATATAGATCCACCTTCAAAGCGGAAAGGAATTCGCCGGGCTCCTGAATGTCCTGAAGCCACTCGATCAACTGGCGCATCCAGACGATGCGCTGATCGTCATCCTCGGAAGCGAGTTTGCCATCCTTGTACTTCCAGTGCGCGGCCACACCTTCTTCAGCGATGCGATGCATATCCTGGGTGCGGATTTGCACTTCAAGGGCCTGGCCGCCTTGGATGACGGTGGTGTGGAGGGACTGATAAAGATTCGGCCGCGGCATGGAAATGTAGTCTTTGAAACGCCCGGGCACGGGGCGCCAGATTTGATGGATGACGCCAAGCGCAGCATAACAATTGCGCTCCATATCGGTGACCACCCGGACGGCGAGGAGATCGTAAATCTGGTCCAGGGGGCGCTGCTGGCGCACGATCTTGCGGTGCAGGGAATAAAGGCCCTTGATGCGGCCCTCGACCGCGGCGGGGATGCTGTTCGAGACCAGTTTTTCGCGAATGGCCGCTTTCACTTCCTCGAGAAACTTTTGATAGGCGGGTGTTTTGTCGGCAAGCTCCTTCTGCAGGGCGAAGAAACTATCCGGATCGAGATAGCGGAAGGAGAGATCTTCGAGCTCATTGCGGAACAGGCTCATGCCGAGGCGGTGCGCGATGGGAGCGTAAAGATCGAGCGTTTCGCGGGCGATACGCTGTTGCTTCTCCGGATCGACGTATTCGAGCGTACGCATGTTGTGGAGACGGTCCGCGAGCTTGATGAGAACGACGCGGACGTCATTCACCATGGCGAGAATCATCTTACGGAGGTTTTCCGCCTGGCGGGCTTCCGGAGCCATGAGATCGAGGCGGCTGATCTTCGTCACGCCCTCGACCAAGCGGGCGGTGTCTTCGCCAAAGCGCTCGCGGATCTTCTCGAGCGGAAGTTCGGTATCTTCGACAACGTCATGCAAGAGCGCGGCGGCAAGAGTCGGCGCGTCGAGGCAAATATCGGCGAGGATGTGAGCGACCTCGACAGGGTGAGAGATATAGAGATCGCCCGATTGGCGGACTTGGCTGCGGTGACGCTCGGCGGCGATCTCATAGGCGCGGCGAACCAGCCAGGGATCTTCGCCCGGGCGGCTCCGGCGGAGCTTTTCGAGAAGCTCGTCGAAGCGAGCGTCGAGCTGACGAGCGGCCCGCTCTCGGTTGAAGATAATCGGCGTATTGGGTCGCGTGGACATCTATGAGTATTCTACGCCGGCGTGGATGCCGGATCGAATGAGCGTCGCATGGTCCCCTGCAGCTTGCCAATAGAAAAGAAAAAAGGGGCGCGGGCTGCGCCCCTCGCGAAAAACTCGGCCGCAGAAGAAAGCTAGGACGTCGTCTGCGGCGCCATCATTTTCTTCTGTTTAATCTCCTTCACTTTGTCGACGAGGTCGTCGGCTTGCTTTTGGAGGTTGGCGCGCTCTTCGGCGGATTCGACCATATCGGCTTTGCGGCGAAGGAGAAGGTTGAGATAGGCCATGGCGTCGTCATAGTCCGGGCGAAGCTGAATGGCTTTCTGGAGGGCGTTGATCCCTTCATCCACGATCGCCCCATATTTTTCGGCGTACTGTTGGCGCACGCCCGGGGGCAGCGGATCTGTGTCCTTCACCTGCTTCTTGAGGTTGTTCTTATTGTAGTCCGCCCGGATCTCGGCGTTGGCCCGGAAGGCGATCGTCCAATCGATCACCCCGACCCAATAGTAGGGGTCGGGATCATCCGGCTTCAGCCCAATATGTCTCTGGTGATAGGTCTTCGATTCCTCGAACTTCTTCGGATCATACGGCTGGGCGGCCATTTGAAAGAGGATCGAGCCAATCCCGTCAATGGCGTTGAGGTTCCCGGGGACTTTCTGAAGCACTTCCTGGTATTCCTGAATGGCCTGTTTGCCGCGATTGACGTTTTCCTCGGAGGGAGCGCCGGGAATGTACTGGCTGGCGTAGGCGGTGGCGAGATAGAGCCGTGCCGTCGTCAAGTCGGGGTCGAGATCCTTGGCCTGCTTAAATTTTTCGACAGCGTCATCGTACTGACCACCCTTGAAGGAAGCAACGCCCTTGTTGAGGAGGTCGCGGGCCTTCAATTTGTTGCAAGCCGACGCGGTGAATGCCAGAAGCGCCAGGGCCAGCAGCGCCGCGCTGCGACGAGCCAGCCGATTTGCTGCGTGGGCCGTTGCATGAGGGTTCATTGGAAACAATCCATCCCTGCTCAGATTCAATTCCGCCCCGCGAGGGGCAATTTCAAACTATTCAGAGGCCCTTTTCCAGATCCGGCGTCAGCAGACCTACTGACGCAATCCCCGCGGTGCGCATGAGGTCGATCACTTTGGCCACCACGCGAAATTCGACCGGCGCGTCGCCCCGGATAAACGCCGTGCGGCTCGCGCGCACCTTAAAAACTTCTTCGAGCCGACCGCCGAGCGTTTCCCAAGTCACGGGCCGCTGGTTGATGCGCAGCGTCCCATCGGCCATCACTTGAACGACAACCACTACTTCGTGTTTAGTCTCTTCGTATCGCTGCGTTGACTGCTGGGGAATCTGCGCATCCAAGCCCTTCTGGTGCGTCGGGATGATCATAAAGATCACCAGGAGCACCAGCAGGATGTCAATCAGCGGAACCACATTCATCTCCGAGAGGGTTCCGCGGCGCGCGCCGCCGATTACCATGCCCATGAGCCGCCTCGCCCGTCCAGATGTCCCAGCGAGGAGGACTCTCACATCCTGCGACAACGTTAAGAGCGACCGCGTAACGGCCGACCGACCGATTACTGCCCCGCTTCGAGCTTGGCGGTGATCAAACCGACCTTGTCGATGCCGGCCGCGCGCATGATATCAATGGCGCGGGCGACTTCGGCGAAGAGCACGGAATCATCGCCCTTGACGAAGGCGATTTTGTCCGCGCGCTCCTTGAAAATCTGCTCGAGACGCCCTTGCAAACCGTCCCAAGTGGCGTCTTCCTGGTTGATCTTGAGCTTGCCGCCCGCGGTTACCTGCACGACGACAGTCTTGCTTTCCAGCTCCTGGCTCTGCTGCTGGTTCGGCGAAGGCTGCGGAACAAGCGTGTCCAAGCCCTTCGGCGTCAGCGGTGTGATCACCATGAAGATGATGATCAGCACGAGGAGAATGTCGATCAACGGAACGACATTCATGTCCGCCATCTGGCCGCCCGATTTTCCTCCGACTTGCATCCCCATAACCGTATCTCCTGCGCGTCCCGGCAGCGAGTTCGCCGGGATGCAATTAAAGAATCGTTCGCAAACGAATGGTCAAGCGGGCACGCTGCGCGCCGCTTCCGTCAGTCAGCCGGCGGAGGCGGCGGAGTGGGCCGCGCAGTTTGGGACCTTTCGGTCAGAAGACCGAGAGTATCCACGCCCGCTGAACGAATCTCATCCACGGCGGCGACCACATCTCCGTACTTGGCTCGAGCGTCGCTCTTAACGTAAACGGTCTTTTCGAGCCGGCTCGAGATGCGGTCCTTGACCTGCCCGGTGAGGTCCTCTTTCGAGACCTTGGTGGTGCCCAGGTAGAGGCTCCCATCGCGCGTGACGGCAACGACGATCGCATCGTCCTTCTCGGCATCGGGCATGTCCCGCGGGTTGTTGACGGTGGCGAGATCGACCTGCTTGCCATGCTGCAGCATGGGGGTGACCACCATGAAGATGATGAGCAGCACCAGCATGATGTCCGCCATGGGAATGACGTTTGGCTGAGCCATCACGCTTCCGGCTTGCGGCTTGTAGGCCATGGCTTTTACTTCTTTCCGCCCCGCCGCAAGATGAAGTAGTTGATCAACTCCATCGAGGAGTTGTCCATCTCCACGTCGAAGGCTTCGACCTTGTTGGTGAAATAGTTGTAGGCCCAAACCGCAGGGACGGCGACGAGCAAGCCGAACGCCGTGGTCACCAGGGCTTCGGCGATACCGCCGGCGACCGCCGACAGACCGGTTGCTTTCTCCGCCTGGATGCCCTTGAATGCGTTGATGATGCCAACGACCGTGCCAAAGAGGCCGACGAACGGGGCGGTGGAGCCGATGGTGGCGAGGGCGGAAAGTCCGCGCTTCATTTCGGCGTGAACGATGGCGACCGAACGCTCGAGGCCACGTTTAGCGGCGTCAATGACCTCGGCATCGGAAACCTGCTGCGAGGCCGACTGGAATTCAGACAGGCCCGTTGCCACGACCTTGGCGATGTGGCTCTTCTTGTTGCGCTCGGCAATGGAGATCGCTTCGTCCAGCTTGCCCTCGCGCAGAGCGCCAGCCACCTGCTGGACGAAGACGCGCGACTGCTTGCGCGCCGCACTGTACATCAACGCGCGGTCGATCATCACACCGAACGAGTAAATGGACAGAATGAACAGAATCCCGACCACGATGCGGGCCAGGAGCCCCATTGAGCTCAAGAGGCTGCGGATGTCCATCTGTGTGCTGGCCTGCAGGAAAAGAACCCCATAGACATAGAGAGTGGATACCATTCGTTTGCTCCTTAAGTGTGCTTGCGAAAGCCGTCCTTTTTATGGGTGACCGCAAAGCGGTCAACCGAACAAGCACGCCCGGCCCCGCGCCGGGCGCACCCATTCCGATTATTGGTTCAAAGAGAAAATCACGTCGATCGTGGTGTCCACCTCAACCGGCTCGCCGTTGAGCAGAGTGGGCTGATAGCGCCACTGGCGCACGGCGTCGAGCGCTGCCTGCACGAGCAAGGGATGGCCGGCGATGACTTCTAGATTCTGAATCGTTCCGTCCTTCGCGATGATGGCGTGCAGCTTCACCGTGCCCTGAATGCGCGTCTGCCGCGCTAGGGGCGGGTAGACGGGTTGCACGCGATTGATGATTCTGGCGGCCATCACGTTCCCGCCCACGACGGTGCGACCCTTCGGCTTCGGAGGCGGCGGACCGCCCACCACGCCACCGATGATGCCACCGATCACGCCGCCCGCCTGACCTCCGGGCACGCCGCCCGGAACACCGCCGGTAACGCCGACGTTGCCCATATCGGGCGGCTCGGCCTCTTCCTTGATAATCTTCACTTCCTTGGGGATGGCCTTGGGAGCAACCAGCTTGCCGGCCTGGATCAGGTGCGCGACCGGCTTTATCTTCACCACCTGCACAGGCGGCGGAGGCGGAGGCGGGGGCGGCGGGGGCGGAGGCGCAACGAGAAGCGTGGCCATCATGGTCTTCGGCAAGGCTTCGGTGTAGATCAGGGGAATCAGGAGAAGAACGGCCAGGAAAGCGACTTGAAAGACAGCCGACAGGAAAATGGTCAGCGGTTTTTTCGTCTTTCCGCGCGTATCCGTGCTTTCCACCATATCGTCAAACATGGGTAACTACCTCCTCCCGGCCGTGGCG
>QHYP01000057.1 GCA_003224195.1 Acidobacteriota bacterium
AATCGAATTTCTAAGTACCTACAACCGGACTACTGGCTCCGAATTGTTTCCGAGTACCCCGTCATCCGCCCCGCAATCTGCGGCAAGGGCCAGACGGAGCGTGCAATTGATGGGGAGAGATGGCGGGACCGCCGAGGGTTGTCGGGGGCTCACAGCCTATAAGGCAACCGGAATCATCGCGAATCGGACATCTGCCGTGAGCGGCGTCGACAAATGTCCTCGACCAGTCGTATCTTCCGCCAAGATGACGTCACCGGGACCGACTTCTCGGCACTGGCCATCGCTTGTGGTGATGGCAACACGACCGGAGATCCCGATCAGCCATTGCTTTCGAGGGGCAACGTGCGCCGCCCAGTCAGAGGCCTCCTTTGGCTGCTCAACGAACATAATTCCGCTGCACGCGAAAGGGCCGGATACCAGGAGTGGGGGAACACCGTCTACAATACGTGTCAGGGCCCCCTCCAACTCGACATCCTCAAACCGAGAGGCTCCATCGTCCCCCGAATCACCTCCGATCGAATCTGCTTGTCGCACATCGCATCTCTGCAGAGCGGAGGGAGTGGGCCCTCACGAAGGGAAGTCTACGCGATTTTCGAGGATTACGGGGCCGTGGAAGAGTGGTCGGCAACCCGGAAGCGATCCAAAAACGGGGTTGTGGGAGCGAGAAGTGAGGGTCGGTGGGAATTGTCGGGCTTTCCGACATTGACTCAGTGGAGGAAGGGGTGCCGGAAAAAGCGGTCTGCTTCCCGCGCAGAATCGCGCAGGACGGCTTGGGTTCAGAACGGCGGCGCAGACCCTCCTACGGCGGGCAGGCTTGCGGCAACGAGCAGAAGTGCGGCACCCGGCCGGATTCGCCCAGTCAGTGGTTGAATCGGAATCGAAGAAGTATGAGTAAAGAAGCCAGCGAAAAGCAGGCCCGCGCTTGCTCCGCATAACCATCCGGGACGCAAAATACGCGCAACACCCGCAAGGATGAGCCACGCAAGAGCGTTCCGGGGAATCGACGGACGGCCACCCGCCTCCTAACAAAAGGGCGAATTTCACCAGTGCTTCGTCCAGGGTCGCTTGCAGCTTCGCTCCCCTGAAATCTCATCCTCAGTTGCACCTTAGTTGTACAGGGGCGAAGGACGACAGTGGGGCATGTTTCGCGGATTCCGAGCGACACACGGCCAGCGAAGGGCGCGTTCATTCTTAGAATCCCGCGCGCACGGGCAGCGCTGTAGACTCTCTTCTGCCGTTGGGTATAGAAACTGGGTCTGCTCAATGTCTCTCGCGTTGCACAGGACTTATTACAATGAGTGAATTTTCCAGGCGAGAATTTGCAAAATTGATGGCCGGCGCCGGTGTGGCCACACATTTTCGACAGCCGGCGGAACCCACTGCATGGACCATTGGAATTCAAGTGGGCGCCGTTTCGTTTGTCGACGAAGGCGTCGATCCAGTACTGGATCTGTTTCAGCGCGACGCCGACATTAATGCTCTATTTATCGCGACTTTCAGTTACGGACGCGGGATTGCCGGCCGGCAAGTTCCCGGCCAGCCGTTGCCGGATCATGGCAAGCAGGAATACGATGCTGAGTTTCACGGCGGCAATTTTGCCCGCACACGCGAGAAATACTACGCGCACACTTCCTTGAAAAAGATCGAGGCCCCCGACCATCCCGGGTTCGACGTTCTCGACAGCGTTCTACCCCAAGCACAGTCGCGACGCATGAAGGTCTTCTGCTGGTATGAAGATGTATTTCGCCGCGATCTGGAAGGCATTGACTACTTGCAAGAGGTGACGCTGTCGGGCAAGAAAGCGAGCACGCTTTGTTTTCATAACCCCGAGGTGCAGGCGTTTTGGCAGGCGCTGACCGAAGACTATGTCCGCAGTTATGCGATTGACGGCGTTATGTGGGGAAGCGAGCGTCAGGGCCCTTTTGGCAATGCCATCGGCGCCATGCACGGCGGCACTCGAGCGGATCCTCTTGAAGTCACTTGCTTTTGTGACTTCTGTCAGCGCGAGGGGAAGTCCCGCGGCATCGACGTACAACGGGCCGTCGAAGGCTACAGGAAACTTGCCTCGCTGGTGCATGACAGCAGGGCGGTGAATCGTCCAACGGACGGCTACTTCGTTTCCTACTGGCGGTTGCTGCTGGAATATCCTGAGATACTTGCGTGGGAGAAACTGTGGAATGATGGCCAGCAGGCTACGTATGCAAACATCTACCAGCTTGCGAAGTCCGTTCGTCGAGATATCGCCGTTGGCTGGCACATTTGGCATAACAATTCGTTCAGCCCGTTTTATCGCGCGGCGCAGGATTATGCCGAGTTTCGCAAGTATTCTGACTTTCTGAAAGTGGTGATGTACAACAATTGTGGCGGACCTAGGCTGGCATCCTATGTGAACAGCGTGAGCCGGACGATCTTGGCTGATCTCTCTCCGGAAGAGGTGCTTGGTCTCACCTTCAAAATGCAGAATTACAAAGAGACATCTCTCGATGAGCTACCGCGGAGCGGACTCTCAGCCGACTATGTCGAGCGAGAGACGCGGCGCAGCGTCGCAGGGGTGAGCGGCGCAGTAAAGATCTGGTCCGGCATTGATATTGACATTCCGACGGGCCGCGATGAGAAGAAGACCGAGCCGTGGGACGTGCGTGAAGCCGTACTAGCCGCTCTTCGCGGCGACGCCGATGGCGTCATACTCTCGCGCAAGTACTCGGAGATGCGCCTTGCGAATCTGCGCGCGGCCGGAGAGGCGTTGCGCCGCTGAACAAGTCTTTGCGTGGAGCGCCTGCCGCCGGCCGCGTTTTTAGGTCAGGGCAATGACTTCGTAATCCGCAATGCCAGGCAGCTCGAAACTCACAAAGTCAGCTTGTTGTTGGAATTTGAGGCTGGCCGGCGGACGCAGCGCGCGCACATTCTTAATTACGCGACCGGAAGCGATGCGGAAGCGCACCTGCTGGGGCCCGAGAGGATAAGCGCGGCGGATGGCGCCATGCGTTGCATTGGGGTTGGTATAGTTGAGCAGATGCAGCGCGTAGCCGGGCTCAGTTTCCCACGCGAATGTCTCGATGAGTCCCGGACCGCTGACTGAAATCGCGGGATCCGGACCGCGCACCCAATTGACCGCGCTCTGCAAGAGCTGACTCAGATCGGCATTTCCGGAGCGCCAGCAAGTACGATCAACGTCTCCGGCAAAATATGCGATGCGGGATTTCCCGGTCTCGCGAAAGATTGCAGCAGGCTCCGTTGTCCGTGGCGCGCGCGAATAAACCATCTCCGGTGGAAACGCCGGATAGTTGGAGACAACACTTAATACGAGCGGAACAAAGTCCTCGCGCACAGGAACGCGGTTCTCCGCTCCAGGCAGCAGAGCAGTGCCGTTGAAACCTTCGAGAATGGGATGAGGCGCTTCGATGCGAGCGTAACTGTTTCCGCGAGGGCCGATGACCTCGCCCGCCACATGCGCGCCAAAGACGCCGGCCAATTGAAAATCCGGCCGGGGCTCGCCCCACTCGGTATAGCGCGAAGTTTCAAAAGTAGCGAGAAGGGAACCGCCGCTGTTGACGTATTGGCGGATAGCCTCGCACTGACCATCGCTGAGATACGCGGCATTGGGAACCAGGAGAGCGCGATATTTCTGGAGCGCCGCCGCATCGAGATTGCCTTCATGCACGAAGTCGAATAGGAAGCGGCCTTCCAGCAGCGCGTAGTAGAGTCCCTGCAAATAATCGGTAGGACCGCCGCGATGGCGCGGCCGGCGGGACTCCGGCCGAGAGTAAAAAGCCACGGTGCGTTGCGGGTACAGCACCGCCAGTTCGGCGACCGACCGACGATTGCGGAAGTTCGGCTCGTTGGCGGCAAGCCAGTTAAAAAATGAGCGCCCGACCTCTCGCCAGCGGTTATCCTCGGGAGAGCCGCCCAGCCAATGGAACCATGGCACCATGCCGCTGGCCGTGGTTTGTGCGAGCCAAAGGGTCATTTCGGCACGCGCCTTCGAAACATGCCGCCAGTTCGGCTGGGCATTGCTGTAAGCCCCGGTGACATTCGTGATGGTGCGGCCCTGCATTACGGATTGACAATCCCATATCGGCGTTTCACCTGAGCGGCCCTGATGATCGGCATTGAACCATGCCGCCACCTGGCTTATTTGCTTCAAGTCTTTCACCGTATCGAGCCCGCCGCCGAGGTTGCCGACGTACACCGATTGCGGGTTCCGCTCGCGGGCAACGCTGTCCCAGAGGCGCCAGATCTCCATGACGCGATCGACGTGCGCTTGATAGTACTTGCGGTAAAGCGGATTGGAGGCATCGGTTTCGGCTGGCGGGACGCCGCCTAACTTCTCGAACAGGCGGCGGCAATTCTCGCAGTAACAGATATGCGGCGCACCGGTGGATGGCCAGCCGTTGGTGAAGAAGCCGTCGACCGGGTAATGCTGGCTGATCTCGCGGTAGATTGCCGGCATCTGCTCGGAAAAATAGGTGCTGAACATGCACGTAGCGAATAGCCAGGGTGATTCGCTGTGAGGCCTAGGCGATCCATCCTGGCTCCGCTCAAACCATTCCGGATGAGCTTTCAACGTATCTTCGTATGCAAGATTGCAATCCATGCGGGCGACAGCGCGAATACGGCGGCGCTTCACTGCGGCGACCATCTCGCCAAACAAGTCGCGCGTGCCGAGGAACTGGCTGCGATGGTGAAAGGGCACTTGAGTCGGATAGAAAGCGACAATGCCACCGCCGTTCAGCAGCACCGCATCGACCTTGAGAGACGCCCAGTAATCGCCCCAAGCTTCGGCGTCGATGGTCAACGGATCGCGCTCGTTGTAATTGATTTGGCCGCACCGGCGCATTACCGCGTACCAGGGACTCGAACTTGCGGAATTCTGCGGAAGTGCGAGACCGTCGGCGAAATGCGGGGAGTCGTTGAGCCTGTGAGGGTCCTCGCCTGTATGCAGCTTGTGGAGAAACTCGGCCGTGGGCGTGACGACGGAGGCAGTCGTAAGCCGAAGAAACGAACGCCGGTCCATACCGGCAAAGTGTAACTCAGTCGGTCAAAGGCAAGTTGATGAAAAATTTCTAAATGCGACATCGTTTCGCACGACCACCTGAGGACAACTATTGAGATATTTATTTCTGCTGAGAATGAGCGTCCCCTCAGAAGCAGCATGACAGTGGCACGCTGCGCGTCAGTTCAAATAGGGTCACCTTCGAGCATCACAAAAGCAGATGAAGGAGATTCCTCGGGCAAACACGCCCTCGGAATGACTAGCCGGGGATTTCTCAGCAACCGCTTACGGGCGCGGAGGCTGCAGGCGGAATTCAACTTTTCTTAGAGGTGGTGGCGAAGAAGGCGGCCCACTGCTGCTCGACTTTGGTGCTGCCGCACTTGGGGCACTTCACTTTGCCCTTCTCGTGTTCCTCAAGACTCAGAACGACGGAGAACTTCTTGTTGCAGGCAGTGCAAAGATATTCGTAATGAGGCATGGCCCCTCCTCGGTTCGCATCTCACATGCGAATCATAGCCGCGAGATTTCGCGGAAGCAATTAGGATGCCGCTGGGCACGGAGATCATAAACAAGATGTGCTTTTCCGAGTGGGAAGTGTGAGGCATAATCCCGGCGTTCCAAGGGCAGTGACAAGTGGCCCGCTACGGCGGGCGCGAAACGGAGGAGATGGTGAGCACACGAGCGTGGAGTTCGACGGCACCGCCGGGAGAATTCCGCACCTACGTACCCAGCGAAGAAAGCCTGACGGAATTTTCGCTGCGCGCGGTCCTGCTCGGCGCGCTGTTCGGGCTGCTGTTCGGCGCGGTGACGGTGTACGTGGGGTTGCGCGCGGGGCTGACGGTTTCAGCGTCCATTCCCATCGCCGTGCTGTCCATCAGCATCCTGCGCGCATTCGGACGCTCGACGATTCTCGAGAACAACATCGTGCAAACGACCGGCTCGGCGGGGGAATCGCTGGCGGCGGGCGTGATGTTCACGATCCCGGCGCTTATTTTTCTCGGTTTCGGCTCAGAGTTTACGTTTTGGCGTATCTTCCCGCTGGCTCTGCTGGGCGGGTGGCTCGGCGTGCTGTTCATGATTCCGCTGCGGCGGCAGCTCATCGTGAAAGAGCACGGGGCCCGGGAGAGCGCGGTGGCTCCTTTGCCGGACGCGTGTTCTGGGGACTCGGCCTGGGCGGCGTGTACACCTTCGCCATGAACACGGTGCAGGCGTGGACCTCTCAGCCGGAAGCGCGGCCGAGCTGGTTCCCCGGCGCTTCCTTCCGCGCCACGATCACCAGCGAATACCTGGGCGTGGGCTACATCATCGGGCCGAAAGTTGCCGGCATTCTCTTCGCCGGCGGCGTGATCTCCTGGCTCCTCATCATGCCCGCCATTCAGTTTTTCGGGCAGCTCGCGGGCAACGCGACAATCTATCCGTCCACCATCCCCATCCCGCAAATGACTCCGGACGACATGTGGCGGCAGTACATCCGCCCGATGGGCGCGGGCGCCGTGGCCGCGGCGGGATTGATCACGCTGCTGCGCACGATGCCGACAATCATCTCCGCTCTCCGCGCCGGATTGAAGGACGTACGCGCGGAAGGCGCCGGGGAGTCCAGTGCGGCCGGCCCGGCAAGGCGGACAAGCCGTATCGAACGCGACATGCCCATGCGGGCCGTGGTCCTCGGGTCCCTCGTGATCGTCGCCATGATGTGGGTCCTACTGACGTTCAGCCCCATCAAAGGCGCCGACACAGCTTGGTATCAAAACCTGCTCGCGGGAATCTTCGTGGTGGCCTTCGGTTTTCTTTTCGTGACCGTGGCCTCGCGCATCAGCGGGCTGCTGGGCAATTCCGCCAACCCCGTCAGCGGCATGAGCATCGCCACGCTTATGGCCACCTGCGCGATTTTCTTCGTCGCCGGATGGACGGCACCGAACTACGCCGTTCTGGCGCTGACGATCGGCGGGGTGGTGTGCATCGCCGCGGCCATTGCGGGCGCCACTTCGCAAGACCTGAAGACCGGCTACCTGGTGGGCGCGACGCCGGTCTTGCAGCAATGGGGCCTTCTCGTCGGCGTCACAATTTCCACCATCGCCATCGGCGCCACGCTCAGCCTGATGAACAAAGGCCTCGAGAAATTTTCGCCCGTGCACATTCCGGTCAATTTGCAGGCATTGCCTACCGGCGTGAAGATCGAGAGAGACAGTTTTGAACACCAGGGGAAGAACTACGTCCTGATCAACGCGCTCGGCTCGCGCGAAATTCCAGACGGCGAATTTCTCTACGACCGCAGCACCAAGAGAATCGAAGTGCAGTGGGCGCCGGGCATCGGCGGCGACAAGGCTCCGGCGCCGCAGGCACGCCTGATGGCCACGGTGATCAATGGAATTCTGAACCAGCGGCTGCCGTGGCGGCTGGTCTTGATGGGCGTGGCGCTGGTGCTCGCGGTCGAAATTCTGGGCATCCGCTCACTGGCGTTTGCCGTCGGCACGTATCTTTCGATCGGCACGACGGCCACGATGTTCGCCGGCGGACTCATCCGCTGGCTCGTCGAAGCCACTTCCAAGAAGGGCAAGGAAGAGGGAGAAGCCAGCCCCGGCGCGCTCTACTCGAGCGGCTTGATCGCCGCGGGAGGAATCTTTGGCCTGCTGGGAATCGTCATCAATCTTTTGCAGGACCCGGAGATCGCCACGCACGTGCCGGGATGGTTCGCCCACGTTCTGCGCCTGCCGTGGCGTGCGGACCTCTTTGCGTTTGGGCCGAAGCATTGGCCGTCGCTCGCCCCCAGCAATCTCGTCCCGTTGACCGATGCGCAATCATTTTTCGGCCTCATGATGTTCCTGGTGCTTGCGGCGTCACTTTTCATTTTTGCGCGGAAGAAACTCGACTGATCCCGGAAGCCGCTCTTTGACTCGCGTCCCGCCCCGCCGTAGACTGGAATCACCATGCGCTCGCGGTCAGGCATCAAGAACTACCAGGTCACGCTCAATTTTTTCATTACGCCGGGTGTGCAAGTTCTTTTGATCGCGAATTTTGCGGTCTTGATCTTTGAAGCGATTCTGGAGCATTTCTGGGGACCTTCGGCGTATCAGACGCTGCTGAAGTGGTTCGGCCTCGTCCCGGCTGGAGTTATACCGCTGCTGCGAATCTGGCAGCCCTTTACCTACCTCTTTCTCCATGATGTTCACAGCATCTGGCACATTTTTTCCAACATGTTCGTGCTGTGGATGTTCGGGCGCGAGCTGGAGCTCATGTGGGGCCGAAGCCGCTTCCTGCGGTACTACTTTCTGACCGGCGTCGGCGCCGGGCTCATCAACGTGATCGTGAAGACGATTCCCGCCTTCTTTGGCCAGGGCTTCTCCTACGTGCCGACGATAGGCGCGTCCGGGGCCATCTTCGGAGTGTTGATCGCCTGCGCGATCCTGTTTCCAGACCGCGAGGTGATGATTTTCCCCATACCCGTCAGGATCCGGATGCGGACGATGGTCATGGCGATGGCGCTGCTTACGTTCCTGGGCACATTTGGGCTGGGCGACGACACGGTCAGCCACGTCTGTCATCTCGGCGGGATGCTTGTCGGTTGGCTGTACCTGCGCCGCGGTTCCTTCCTGCACCGATTCCGCAACACTTATTCCGATTGGAAACACCAGCGCAATCGCAAGCGCTTCGAAGTGTACATGCGCAGCCACAAGAGCGACCCTCCCACGCGCCCGGACCGCTGGGTCAACTAGCAAGCTAGACGCTGGAAGCAAGAGGCTGGAGGTAGTGGCCGAGGGCTTAGGCGCTTCCTCCACGGCGCCGGTTAGGCGTCTCCACCGATGGTATGGAATTTCATGAAATTCGTCGTGCCGCGCACGCCCATGGGAGTTCCCGCCACGATAGCGATGACATCACCGTTTCGCACCAGACGCTCCTCGAGCAGGCGCTCCTCCGCGATCTCCGCGAGCCCGTCGATCTTGCGCACGTCGCGGATATTTTTCGGCACGACGCCCCAGATCAATGCCAGCCGCCGCCGAGTTTCCGCCTCCGGGGAAAACGCGATGATGGGCGCCTGCGGGCGGTAGCGCGAGACGAGCCGCGCGGTAAATCCGCTGTGCGTGAACACGGCGATCAACTTCATGTGCAGCTCGCGCGACGCATGGCACACCAACTCGGCCACGGTTTCCGCCACCTTCAACTGCTCCTGAGGCATCGTGCGCGGGAAGTCGCGGATGCTCGCCTCCGCCTCCTCGATGATCCGCGCCATCATCGCCACCGACTCGACCGGATAGCGCCCCGCTGCCGTTTCGGCCGAGAGCATCACGGCGTCGGTGCCGTCGAAGATGGCGTTCGCCACGTCGGACGCTTCGGCGCGCGTCGGCCGCGGATTTTGCGTCATGGATTCGAGCATTTGGGTAGCCGTGATCACCGGCCGGCGAAATTCCCGCGCCCGCGCGATGATCTCTTTTTGCACCACCGGCACGCGTTCGAGATTCATCTCTACGCCGAGATCGCCGCGCGCCACCATGACGCCGTCGGCCACGCGCAGAATCGCATCCAGATTCTCGATGGCTTCCGGCTTTTCCAGTTTGGCGATGACCGGCGTGTCCTTCCCAGCGCGGCGGATGGCCGCCTTCGCCTGCAAGACGTCTTCAGCGCGGCGCACAAAGCTCACCGCGACGTAATTCGCGCCATGCGCCAAGGCAAAGGCCAGGTCCGCACGGTCCTTCGGCGTGATCGCCGATACGCGGAGACGCACGCCCGGCAGGTTGATGCCTTTGTGCTCACCCAGTTCGCCGCCATTCATCACTTCGCAGACCACTTCGCCGCCGCGCACGCCTTCCACGCGCAGCTCGATCAATCCATCGGCAAGCAGGATGCGGTCGCCTTTGTGCACTTCTCGCGGCAGAGGCGTGAAAGTTGTGCTCACGCGCGTTGAATCGCCCAGCACGCGCGCCGTTGTGATCACGAAGCGCTGCCCGGCACGCAGCGTCACCGGCATGCCGCCGGCCAGCGGGCCGGTGCGAATCTTCGGCCCTTGCAAATCGCTCAGAATGGCGATGGGTTTGTGAAGACGATTGGCCGTTTCGCGCAGGATGGAAATGCTGTCCGCGTGTTCGGCGTGCGTGCTGTGGGAGAAATTCAGCCGCGCTACGTCCAGGCCGGCCCGGATCAGGTATTCGATCATGCGCGGCGAACGGCTCGCGGGACCGATTGTGGCGACGATCTTCGTGCGCCGGAATGTCATCTTCTTCGAGGATTCCGCGAACTACTTCGTGACGGCGAATTCCGAAACGATGCGGTAGAGGAATTGCACGCCCTGCGCGAACGAGGCGACCGGTATGCGCTCATCTTCGCCGTGCATGCGCTTCAAATCCTCGTCGGTCAGCGGAAACGGCACCAGGCCGTAGGCCTGCACGTTGTGCATACGAAGTTGCGAGGAATCCGTCGCCCACGTCGAGAGGGACGGCAGCACCGGCGCCCCGGGGAACTGCCCGGCGCTGGCCCTTGCGATCGCTTTATAGAACTCGCTATCGAGCGCCGAAGGCGGGGCGGGGAAACCCGCATCCGGCTGCACCTCGAATTTGATTTGCGGATCGTTCACCAGCTTGGTCAGCTCGGCGATCAATGCGTCCACCGTGTCTCCGGGCAACAAACGGATATTGAGCATGGCGCGCGCTTCCGCGGGAATCACGTTGGGGCGCACGCCCGCGGTGAGCATGGTCGGCGAGATGGAATCGCGCAGCATCGAGTTCCACATCGGATTGGCCTCGGAAATCACACGCTGCGCGTGATCGCCGCGGTCCGCCGTGTCCAACGCGCGCATCCATTTGCCGATTTCGTCGTCTTCGATCTTGGAGAGCTCTTCGAAATATCGGCGGACGATGGTCGTGGGGTGCGCCGGTGCGCTATACGCGCCTATTTTGGCCACGGCCGTGGCGAGATGTACGACGGCATTATCCTTTACTGGAACGGAGGCGTGTCCCGACGGGCCCCGCGCGACCACGGCAACATTCACCGCCACTTTTTCGATCACTTGTACGGCTACGTACTGCACTTTGCCATTCTTGACGATCACGTTGCCGCCTTCGTTGATCGCAAAGCCTGCGGCGAATTTGTTCCAGTACTTGGCGATCAGCGCCTTGACGCTGGCCTCGCCGCCATGCTCTTCGTCCGTCGTGGCGAGAAAAATCACGTCGCGGTTCAGATGCGCGTTCGCTCGCTTCAACGCGACGAATACGGCAAGATTGGCCGCGAGCATTCCCTTGTCGTCCACAGCGCCGCGGCCGTAGATGTAGCCATCCTTCTCGAGGCCTCCGAACGGATCCATCGTCCACTTCGATTTGTCCACGCCGACGACGTCCAGATGGGCCACGAGCAGAAGCGCCCGCGAGGGATCGGGCATGGCTGCGCTTCGCAGGCGCGCCACCACGCCGCTGCGCCCGGGCGCCGCCTCCAGAAGCTCGGCGTTTATGCCCTCCTTTTCCAGAATTCCGGCCACGTACTTCGCAGCCACCCATTCGTTCCCCGGCGGGTTGGTCGTATTGATGCGAATCAGGTCAATCAGCCAGCCCGTCGCTTCCCGGGCAAGCGCGGTTGTGTCCGGCCCGGCGACGGGCGCGGCGGCTGCGCGCGAAACGTTCTGTTGCGCTACGAGCGGCGCGATTGCGCCGAAAACCAGTAATGCGACACCCAGCAGCACACCCGGCGTCCTGCGATTCAACATAGGAAAGGCCCCCAGTCTCAACGTTCAGAAAACTTTTTGCCTCAAGAACGCTTCATACTACCATGCGGGTGAAGAAGCCTGCCCCTTGCATGCTGCCGAGTTGTCTATGGTCCACGACGCCGGGTCATGGAGGTTTGCGAGAGGGGCGGCTCTCATGGCAGCATCGTTCGCAGTGAGGGCAATTCCATGAAACCAATGGCCTTGGGAATTCTGCTTGGAGTGTTGATCGCGGGGCTCATGCTGCCGCTCGGCCTGACGCCCGCCGCTGCGCAAGCGCCGCAGGATGCGAAACAGCAAAAGCCTGAGCAGAAGCCGCAAGAGGGTGGCGCGACGATCTCCGTGGAAGTGCCGGTGGTGACGCTCGCCGTTGTCGCCGCCACGCAGCACGGCGACATCATCACCGGTCTCAAGAAG
>QHYP01000058.1 GCA_003224195.1 Acidobacteriota bacterium
CGCCGGAGTGAACATCGCGGTCGCCGACGACGTCAAACAACGAATTCGCCACCTCGCGAGCCGCACCTACACGCCCAGCGTGCTGGGCGGCATTGGCGGCTTCGGCGCGCTCTACGCTCTCGACAAGAAAAAATGGAAAGACCCGGTGCTTGTCTCGAGCGCCGACGGCGTAGGCACGAAGCTGAAAGTAGCCATGGCCATGGGCGTGCATTCAACCGTTGGCGGCGACCTCGTCAATCATTGCGTAAACGACGTCCTCGTGCAGGGCGCCGAGCCGCTGTTTTTTTTGGACTATCTGGCGATGGGCAAGCTCGAGCCGCAAGTGGTCGAGCAGCTCGTGGACGGCATGAGCCGGGCCTGTCGCAAAGCCGGCTGCGCGCTGATCGGCGGCGAGACGGCGGAAATGCCCGGGTTCTACGCGCCCGGCGAGTACGATCTCGCGGGATTCATCGTTGGCGTCGTCGACCGCAAGCATCTCCTGAACGGAAAGAACGCCAAACCCGGGGACGTGCTACTTGGCCTTCCTTCCACAGGGCTTCACACCAACGGCTATTCCCTGGCGCGCAAGCTCATTTTTGAAGTCGCGAAGCTGAAGCCCGACGCGTACGTGGCGGAAGTGGGGAACAAGATCGGCGCCGAGCTCCTCAAACCGCATCTCTGCTATGCACCGGCGGTCCGCAATCTCCTCGCGCACCGTTGGGTTTCCGCGCTCGCGCACATAACCGGCGGCGGCATCCCCGGCAACCTGCCGCGCGTGCTGCCGGGCGGTACGCGCGCCGCGATCGACCTCTCCTCGTGGCCCATTCCCCCGATCTTCCGCTACCTGGCAAAGCTCGGAAAGATCGAGCGCGATGACCTGCTCGAGTCTTTCAACCTCGGAGTCGGGATGATCGTCGCCGTGCCCCCTGCGTACATCAAGCAGGTGGAAGCAGACCTGAAGCGCCGCCGCGAAAAGTTCTACCGCATCGGCCGGATCGAGCGCGGCGAGCCGGGCAAATGTCGCATCGCCTATTCCGGTGCGCTTAACCTTTAATTAATCCCGCGGCCGTGCGACCTGCAGGATTCCTCCGCCTTCGCGCCGGGCAACCGGCTGTCCCCCCGGGTGGAAGACCCGCTCAGTAGAGGTTCTTCATCACGTCCACAATTACGTTCGTATTCCTGTTGAAAATCACGAGGTGCGCGCCGATGAACCCGCGCCGATAATCAGGCGGCAGCGGAGCCAGTCGCCGTTCCAGCTCAATAGGGCAAGGCTGCAAGCGCTTTTGTAACCCCGGCGGCAACGTGCCGTTGCGCTCGAGCTGTTTCTCGAGGCCCGGCGGCAGGTTTCCACCGCGCTTCGCTAGCCCCGGCGGAAGATTCGAGGCATGATTGCTGAAATAACCGGCCACGACCTCGCGGTCGCGCGCGCTAAAGGCATACTTGCCGGCCCCTTCATCGTCATCGCCGTGTTTTTCATGGCCCTTGCCGTGCCCTTTGCCCTGAGAGTAGGAAGGCGCCGCGGCCAGAGCGATTGCGGCGATCCCTAAAAATAACGTTCGCGGTAAACGTGATGCCATCTGTGTTCCTCCATTGGGGGAGTGGCTGTGCCTCCATTCTACTTCGATGCACTCCGTGCGCGTCAGGCCCACTCGCAGAAGTAGCTAAAGATGTACTCGAATACCTTCCTAGCTCGGAATGAGTTTGTTTTTCACAAGACATATTGCGGGTGGCGCGCCCGCCGGCGCCGCGGCTGTTCGCGCTCGAGTCGTTTGAGCCATCTCAGCTCCGTTTTGAACTGTTCGATCATCAGGCTCACCATCCAAACGGCTTCGTGGTACGGATGGCCGACCTCTTCCACGATGGACCGAAGCGTTTCCCCTTCCAGCGCCGCCTCTTTCTCCAGAAATTGCCGCCGGCGCTTCAGTTGCTTCGGGAAAACGCCCGGCCGCGCCAGCCACGAAAGCGCAACCCACGTCAGGAAGGGCGGACGCTCCCGCTGCATCGCCCAATGCTCTCGTTCCAACGCACCCGCTAGCGCCGCGCGGCCCTTCGCCGACGTCGCGTACACTTGCCGATCGGGCCCCGCCGCGGGCGCATCGCTCTCTGCCGCGCGGATGAGCCCGCGACGCGCCAGCTTTTCGAGCGAGTAGTACACCTGCGGCCGCGAAATGCCAGCCCAGTCGCGCACCTCGCGCCGCTCGAGCTCCGCGTTCGCCTGGTATCCATGCATCGGACGCTCCGCGAGCAAGCTGAGCAGCACGAGGTCCGGCGTCGTCAGCTCGCGTCCCCTGCTTCTCGGCGCTTTCATCCGGAACCCAGCCCCGTTACTTCCTTACTCCCTCGCTTCTTTGCTTCCTTCTTCTGCTCCAGTACCACCACAGACATTTTTCCGCCGGCAATCGCGGGTTTCGCGCCTGCGCCACGGCCGCGGAAAACACATCCAGCACACAGACATCGTGCTTCTGACCGGTAATGTGGTTCAGCCGGTCATAGAGCCGCCGCGGATTTTGCCTCGCAAGCTGCGCCACGCTGCGGATCCTGAGCTGCTCGAAATCGCGCAGCATGGCCGGCCCGATGGAAATCAGCTCGTCCAACTTTCTCGTCTCCGTGTGCATGAAATTCCTCCTTGACATCGCTTTGAGGCTCGGGTATCGTTCACTAGTCTAATTCAGACTACTTGTCAGCGCAAGGAGAAAATCACAATGCGCACCGCCTTGATTCTCGCGTTTGGACTGGTTCTGTGTTGCGGTTTGCTCCTCGCGCGCCTGCGAGCGGAGGAGAAAAAATCCATGAGCATCAAGCGCATCACGCCCGTATTGTTTGTTCCGGAGATCGAGCCCTGCCTCAAGTTCTGGACCGAGCGCCTCGGCTTCCAGAAAACCGCCGAAGTCCCCGAGGGGAGTAAGCTCGGCTTCGTGATGCTCCAGAAAGACGGCTCCGAGCTCATGTATCAGAGCTACGCGAGCGTGGAGAAGGATATGCCCGCGATCGCCTCGACGGTGCGCAAGGGCCCCACTTTTCTGTATATCGAGGTGGAAAATCTCGACGCCATCAAGGGCGCCGTGAAGGGTTCCGAAATCTACATGACCGAGCGTACTACCTTCTACGGCGCGCGCGAGATCGGTATCAAGGATCCCGCCGGCCACTACGTCACCTTCGCCCAATTCAATCCGCAACCGCAGAATTGAAATGTGGGAAGTTCGTACTCGGCATTCCAAAGTCGAAAGGAAGCGGAGCTTTCCTCCCAATCGGCTGCTCGTTTGCCTTGTGCGACCCCAGTCTACAGGTAAGCTAACGCAGAGTGATGCGGCTGCTGGCTCACGGCTTGGCGCGAAGCCCTTGCTGTAATTGAAGAGCCTCTTTCAAAAGCGGCAGGTTCGCGTCGGCATCCTTCCAGAGGGTTGTGAACATCTCGAGCTGTTTCGCCGCCTTCTCTTTTTCGCCGACGGCGAGATAAATCTTGGCAAGCTCCACGCGCCCCGCAAGCCAGGACTGCTGCGGCTCCCATCCCAGCGCCCGCTCCTGGAGGAACTGCTCGTACGCAGCGGCCGCCTGCTCCTTCGTCCCCGCAATCGCGGTGGCCCGGGCCAGTGCATCGAGCGTTAGTGTGCTGCTTTTCTCCCGGTCCGCCAGCCGAAGGAGATCCATCGCGCTGTCCTTCTTGCCTTTGGCAAGCTCGATCTCTCCCTCAAGCAGATGCAGGTCGCTGGCCTGTTCCGGATTGTTCAAATCGGCGTGTGTCTTGACGATCTCGAGAATTCGCGCCGCCGGTTCCACTCTTCCGCTGCGCGCATAAGCTGTTCCCAGCCAGAGGCCGGGTCTCACCTGTAAGTTGAGCGTCGGAAAAAGCTGCATGGCCCGGTCCAGTTCGCGCACCTGCGCCGCACGGTCGCCTTGGCCTTCGTGCACCAGCGCCAGCAGATTACGCTCGCGCACTTCGCTCAGGTTCGCGTGGCTTGCATGGTCCAGCAGCGCCGCTTCTTCGAGCCGTCCAAGCGCCTCTTTGTATTTACCGTGATAAAGATCCAGCCAGGCAAGCGAGCGCAGCCCGCGCGGCCGGGATTCCGGCTTCGCCAGGGCCACGCCGAATACCTCGCGCGCTTTTTCTTCCTTTCCCGCGGCGACAAGCGTCATCCCGTATTCATGGTTCAAGCTTCCCGAGGTGATCCAGCCCGGCTCCAATTGAAATGCTTTTTCGTAATACGGCAGCGCTTCGGCGGGCTTGTCGAGCCCGGCGTAACTCGTCGCGATGTCGATGTAACATCCGGCATTGCCCGAATCGAGCCGCAATATTTCCCGGTACTGCGCGATGGCCTCTTCCTGGCGGCCATTCGCCCGCAGCAGACCTCCGTAATTGAACCGCCTCCGCCAATCGTCTGGATAATCCCGAAGATAAACCTGATAGCGCTCGGCGGCCTCTTGGAAATGACCGAGGTCACTCGCAAAATCCGCCTGAATAATGAGTCTCTCGCGCTCCGTAGTTCGCTCGGAAAGCGCGAGCGCCTTTTCAAAGTGACGTTTGCCCTCGGCGGGCATGTTATAGATGTAGCTGTAATACGCGCCGCCCAGCGCCGCGTGCGCCATGGCAAAGTCGGGATCAGCCTTTAAAGCCGCCTCAAACAGCTCCACCGCCTGCTGGTATTGGCCCTTCGCCCACAGCGCCGAAGCTTCCGCGTAGGACTTTAGTCCGGGGAGCGACTTCGTTGTCACCTGTGGCAGAGGCCGGCCATTTTTCCAGCTCGAGAACCACGACTCGCCGAGGTCCCGCCGGATCGCCGAGGCCATCTTGCCCAGCGCGTCAAGAATGTGATCTTGATCGCTTGCCGTTTCGAGGTACGACCGCGCCGTCACCCCCGTCTTCGGCTCGATCAGCCGCGCGGAAATCGCATATTGCCGTCCCACCCGCGCAATCCCCGGGCACACCAGGCCGCGGACGTTGTCTCTCTGGCAGATTTCCCGTCCCGTCGCTTCATCAATCTTCTGCAGACCTGCCTTCCCCATGCGCTGCAGGCTCTCCGCAACCCGCGCCGCGGGGAAGAGATTCGCGTGCCTGGACTGTTCCAGGCTGACGCTCAACGCGCTCAGCAGCGAGCGGTCAAAGAGCGCCTCGCCTGTCTGGTTATCGAAGTCGCTGACCAGAATCCAATCCCGCGGTGCGAAGGAAAAAACCGGCTGCGCCGCAACGACCCACCACACCAGCATCGTTAGGGAGAGGACCGCCAGCGCCGTCAGGCTCACCACCTGTGGATGCGCCCGGACCATCTGCCGCAGCCGTTTCAGCCCTCGGGCGCGCCCCGGGGAAACGCTCGCGGAAGTCGCGGTTGGCGCTGCCAGCCGCTCCAGGTCCACGCGGAGTTCCTTCGCCGACTGGTAGCGCCGCTCCGGGTCCTTATCCAGCGCCTTCAGGATGATGGCCTCGAGCTCGGGCGAAACCTTGGGATTGAGGGCTCTCGGCGGCTCGGGCGCCTGATGCAAAATTGCGTCAATCAGCCGCGCCCCGTGCGCGGTTCCAAATGGCCGCTCGCCGGTGGCCATTTCATACAGCACGGTTCCGGCTGCATAAATGTCGCTGCGCGCGTCCACGCGCTCGCCCTGCAACTGCTCGGGCGACATATACGGTACCGTTCCCGAAATTTTTC
>QHYP01000059.1:0-5960 GCA_003224195.1 Acidobacteriota bacterium
AACTATGCTTCCACCATCCATCTCAGCGCACCAACCGGCGACAAGAAAAAGGGCTTTAGCGTGGGGCATGCGACATGGAATTGGTCGAACCACTTTGAGCACGGCTGGCGTAACTTCACGCCGTTCGTGGACGGCGGCGCGGGAAACACGATTCCGGACACGCGCTTCTTCCACCGCCCCTTCATGACTTTCGGTTACAACGCGTCCTTTGAAGCCGGGACCGAATTCGATGCCGGCCCGCTCAGCCTGACCGCTTCCGCCTACGACATAGCCCCCTGGGGCCCGCAGGCCGTCATCAGCAGAGTGTTCCGGTGCAGCTCCGGTGGGACGTGCGTGGCAAGCGGCACCTCCACGGATCGCCGCGGCTACACAACCACGAGCGTTCAGACTGGCAACGCGAGCCTCACGCGAGACAACGGGTTCAATGCCGGCGTGGAGCTCAAGCCGGTCCGCTTTCTCGATTTGGAGGTCGACTTTAGCCGGAGCGTTCCTTTGCGGCTCAACAACCTGTCTTTCGGTATCAGCGTTGACATCGGCTCGCTTCTTCGCTCGCGCTGACGTATGAAAGATGGCGGAGGCCACGTGGCCAAAGTCCTTACAAAGGTGAAGTGCTTTTTGTGGAGACATGGCTCTCCGCCGGACGAGCGAGAAAAAGCCTGAGAAGCAGTCTTGGAACTAGCCGAACCCCTTCGTGGACACGGCGTCGCCTAGCGTACAGACCGTCCTCCCCCTCACGATTATCTTGCTCAGTGCGTGTATTCCATAGATAAGCCAGCCAGGCTTTTTGTAGAATGCCGAGCTTGAATCTTCCGTATGTTCCATCCAGAAAGCAGACGTCTTGAAATGGCTGCATCGAGCCGATTTTCACGGAGTAGCACATGAACCGTCGGTCTCGTGGGGAGTGGTTCTAATTCTCGTATTTTAGGTTGGTCGGAGGAAACGCGTGGTCAAGAAAATATCCAGGCCTACGCCGCCAGCGACGGATTCCGACCAGGATTGCTTACCCGCGCCTGACGCACTTGCTCTGGTGCGCCGATGCGGAAGCCCCGAAGCTGATGGCCTGCCGCTGACCACGCCATTGGGTCAAATCTTTACGCCGGGCCGGCGCGAACAGTTCTGCCAATGCGTCGCGGACGGAGTGCCGACGCAAAGGGCCGGCATTCCCTGTGGCGCTTCGAACACGTTGCAAGACGTGGTGGAGGCTATTTCATGCTAAGGGCTTCGCCATGCTGAAAACGCTTCGTAAGTCTTTCGTCTTCGGGGCATTTACGCTCTTGGGAATTGCAGGGTTATTCGCGAAGGAGCTGACTCTGCATAGCGTCCGGCCGGGCTATTCCAAGGGCTCTAAAACGGATGTCATCTCTCTGTACGTGTTTTTTGAAACGCCCGTGGTGATTCCCGCCGCTGCGGTGAACTTCCACTGCGGAGATCAGAAAACCAGCAATCCCTGGCATATCGTTCTATACGACACTACGGGCAAACCACAAATCCTGGACGGCAACATCGCGAAGGCCTGCGCAATTCAGGATACCTTTGCGAGTGACGGGCTGGTTACCTTGTCGCTGGCAAGGGCTGTTTCGGATTACTCGAGGATCGAGGTCACGTACTCCGGGGGCAACGCACCCTCGGCCACACTCAAGAAGGGCGTAAAAAACACCACACCAATATTCCAGGCGACGCATAGCCGCGACGGCGCCGATGTTTATATAAGCGGGGCTGTCACTCCCGCCGTCGGCGCGGGGCCGAGCTACGCGATCGATTCTTCCCTTAAATATACGTTACGGCAGTGGGGGGAAAATGCACTCCTGAGCAGCGGAAGCGTGAAAACGGACGACCGGCCCACGGCGGACCCTAACAGCTTTACTTGGAGCGTCGGCTACAAGCGGACGGGGCATCGCCACTTTACCGCGCAGTGGAACTTTGCCGGGATGGAATTGGATAAGAGGGCGAACGCCATGAATTACGTGTCGGCGCCCAAGCTATTGGTCACTGCCGATCATCTCTTCAAGAGTCGGCGCGGAAGCGGAGAGAACACCTATTTGGTTCCGCGGGTACTTGTGGGAATTGATGTGGTTCTTGGACTTGAATTCGGGGACAATCTCAAGAACCAATACAGCATTGCGAACAGAGCGCCCAATCAGGGCTATGGGGCTTTCCTGCGAGGAGTACCAAGCGCGACTGCTTACTTGGCAATCCCCCACGCTCTATGGCTGAAGAGCATCAACTGGACAACTGCGTACACAGCACGCATTCCGGCCACGGATGAGATTTTTCTCGAAACAAGACTGGGCACGAAGTCTCCGGTGCCGATGCTCACCAGCAACGCGCGGCACTACCTTCTCGATGACCTCCAGTTCATGTTCACGGACTTTGCCGGCTTCGAGATCAAGCATCAGTACGGGTCGTTGCCCCCGACATTTACCTTCGTAAATCATAAGGTCTCAATAGGCTTAGTTGTGCAGTTCAAGCAGGGAAGGGTCCATGACTAAACGAATCGTGGTCTGACGCCACAGGAAAAGGAGGAATGCTTCATGATGTCTGATCTTTTTACGCGCAGAGATTTTGCCGCGCGTTTAGCCGCTCTACTTCCGGGGCTCGGCCTCGGCGGAGCTGCGTTCGGAGCTGCCAGGGGCTCGCAGGCCGCCGCATCCGCCGCAAATGACGAGATTTCTCGCACGGCCGAATCCATCCATCAGGAAGTCGTTTTCAAGGCGAGCCGGAAGCGGGTCTACGGAGCGCTGACGGACGCCAAGCAGTTCACCAAGGTGGTGGCGTTCAGCCCGATGAAGGGAGCGGCTCCAGCAACGATCAGCCCGGAGGCGGGGGGCTCCTTTTCGTGTTTCGGAGGGCATATTGTGGGACGAAATGTAGAGCTCGTTCCCAACGAGCGTGTCGTGCAAGCCTGGCGCGTCGTGGACTGGGAGCCGGGGGTCTATTCGATTGCGAGGTTCGAGCTCGAGGGAGAGGGTTCTCAAACTAAGCTCCTCTTCGATCACACCGGCTTCCCGAATGGCAAGGCAGAGCACCTGGCGGCTGGATGGAAGGAGCATTATTGGGAGCCGCTGGAGAAATACCTCGCGAGCCAGGGCGGATAGGCGGCGAACGGCACGAGGCCACGCGGAGATAAAGAGCAAAAGCCGGAAACTATTTTCATTTTCTAGCGTCATAGACAGCAGCGAGCGCGCGTGAGAGGGGTGGTGTCCGGCTTGACTTGAGGCCAGCGTTCCTGTATGCACGCGCATATCCCTTCCAGCGAGGAGTCCCGCCATGCGGAAATGGATGCAGAGTTTGTTCGTTGCCATTCTGTTTTTGTCTGCTAGCACGGCCCTTTGGGCGCAGGCTCCGCCGAAGACGGATGCGGAGAAAAAGCCCAGCGCGGCCGATCAGAAGGCCGAGGCACCGAAAGACAAGCCCTTTGCCGAGGTCGTGAAAGACGCGCAGGTGATTAAAGGGCTGTTCACCTTTTACCAGACGGAAGAGAAAGTCTTACTCGAGATTCAGCTAGAGCAACTCGACAAGATGTACATGCTTTCGTTGACCTGCGAGTCGGGGCTGGGCGAGGCGGGCTTCTACGCGGCGGATATGTGCGGGGAGGCGCCGATTGTCTTTCACAAGCAGGGGAAGAACGTGCAGATGATCGCGAAGAACACGCGCTTCGTGGCGCAGGACAACTCGCCGATGGCGCGAGCGGTGGCGCATTCTTTCAGCGACTCGATTCTCGGATCGGCAAAGCTTGAGAGTTTGCCGCACCCGGAACGAAAGAGCCTGCTGATTGACCTGGGAGCGATTCTGCTGACGGATGTACCGATGATGGCGTACGAATTGGAGGCGACGTTCCGCATTCCGTACCATTACGATGCGAAGAACAGCTACTTCGGGATGCTGAAGGCGTTTGAGCGCAACGTGGAGATTGGGACGGTGAACCATTTTGCGGCCGAGCATCTGCCGGTGCCGCCGCTGCTGCCGCCGGGCACGCCGCCTCCTCCGACCCCTCCGCCGCCACGGAATCTGCCGGATGTGCGCAGCATGTTGTTCCACTTCCGATACAGCATTTCCGAATTGCCGCCGACGGGATACCGCGCGCGGCTGGCGGATGACCGCGTGGGGCATTTCTTCACGCAAGTACAGGACTTCAACAGCGACCGGAATTTCGAGTCGAGCCGGCGATACATCCATCGTTGGCGGCTGGAGAAGCAAGATCCCTCGGCGGCGCTTTCGCGTCCTAAGCAGCCGATCGTTTTTTGGCTGGAAAATACTGTGCCGGTGGAATACCGCGATGCGATTCGCGAGGGCATTCTGCTATGGAACAAGGCGTTCGAGCGAATCGGCTTCAAGGACGCGATTGAGGTCAAGCAGCAGCCGGACAACGCGGATTGGGACCCGGCGGACGTGCGCTACAGCACGATCCGGTGGTTCGCGGGGTATCCCGATCCCGGATTTGCGCAAGGGCCATCGCGCGTGAATCCGCTGACGGGAGAGGTGTATGACGCGGACATTCGATTTGACGCAGGGATGACGCGGTTCTTCCGCAGAGAAATTAATGAATACGTGAACCCGGTCGGGATGCCCTGGCTGGACGAGCAGCGACGGCCATTTCTTGCTCCATGGCACAACGGGCCGACGGAATTCTGCGACATTATGCAGGGGGCGGTGCGGGATGCAGAGTTCGCGTTTGATTTGCTGATGGCGCGGGGAATGGATCCGCAAAGCCCCGAGGCCGAAAAATTCATCCATGATTATCTGGTGGAGATCGCGGCGCACGAGGTCGGCCACACTCTCGGGCTGAGGCACAACTTCCGCGCGAGCACAATCCACACGTTGGAACAGGCGCAGGACGCTGCGCTGACCGAAAAGGAAGGACTGACGGGCTCGGTGATGGACTACATTCCGACGAACATTTCCGCGCATGGGCAGAGGCAGGGGCAATACCACCAGACTACGCTTGGCCCGTACGACTACTGGGCGATTGAGTATGCGTATAAGCCGATTGCGGCGTCGACGCCGGACGAGGAATTGCCGGAGCTGGCAAAGATCGCTGCGCGCGCGTCGGAGCCGTTGTTGGCTTACGACACCGATGAGGACGCCGGAATCGGCGGCGGACCGTTCGACATGGACCCGGCGGTGAACCGCTTCGATTTCGGGACCGACCCGCTGAAGTTTTACGCGCAGCGCGTGAAGCTGGCGGACGAGATCCGGGGCAACATGGAGCTGAAACTGGAGAAGCCGGGCGAGGGATATCAGGTTCTGCGCCGGAGCTTCAATGGAGCACTCGGGGAGGAAGGATACGCGCTGTACCTCGCATCGAAGTACATCGGCGGCGTTTATCACTTCCGCTCCCATGTGGGCGACCCAGGGAAGCGGCTGCCGTTTGAGCCGGTGCCGGCGGCGAAGCAGAAGGAGGCGCTCGAATTGTTGCGCGAACACCTGTTTTCACCGCGGGCATTCCAGTTTTCGCCGCAACTGCTGAACAAGCTGGCCAGCCCGCGATTCTCCGACTTCAGTAACTTTCTCTCGATGCGGACGCGTTTCGACCTGCCGATTCACGACATGGTGCTCTCGCTACAGAACCAGGTGCTGGACCGGCTCTTTCATCCGCTGGTGCTGGGCCGGATTCTGGATTCGGAAGTGAAGGTGGCGGCGCCGGCGGATGCCTTCAGCCTGGGCCTGCTGTTTAACGGGATTCAGGACTCGATCTGGGCGGAGACGAAGGCGCCCGGTGAATCTCTGAACATTGACAGTTACCGGCGGTCGCTGCAGCGGGCGCACCTGCGCAAGCTGACCGGCATGGTGCTGCGTGAAACGGCAGTGCCGGAGGATGCGCAGACGCTGTCTCGTCAGGGCCTGGTTGCGCTGCGGGCGCAGTTGCAAAGCGCGCTGGGCAAGCCGGGGATCAAGATGTCGCTCGAGACGCGGGCGCACTTGAGCGAATCGGTGGCGCGGATTGATGAGGTGTTGAAGGC
>QHYP01000059.1:5982-7418 GCA_003224195.1 Acidobacteriota bacterium
GGAGCGGCCGAGCGACTTGAGCCGGCCGGGCGCGCATGTTATTTTGAGGAGCAAGCCCGCCACGGCGGGCAGGCCGGAGTGGCGGAATTGGCAGACGCGCCGGACTCAAAATCCGGTGGCCGCAAGGCCGTGTGGGTTCAACTCCCTCCTCCGGCACCAGGATTCTTTTCAAACGATCTGCGCAGATCTTGCCGCTGAGCAAGTTCGGAAGTTCACAAGATTGGTGGGCGGCGGACGTCGATCTGCTCGCCTTCGTCTCAAACCACGAGCAAGGATTCAACCAACATGCCGCTGAAGGTTACGGCGGGCGCTACCACCACGGCGGCGCGGCTGGACTTCACCGGCTGCTCGTAAGGCCCGAACCAAGCTCGCAAAATCATTTTTCCCACGCGCCGCCGGACCGGCTTGAAATCCTGAGCTGGTCCGGCGGATGATTCCAATCTCGCAGTCTACATGTGCGAAGCTATTGAGGGAACTAGATCCATCCATGAAGAGCAAGCCTTGCGCGGTGTGGCGGATCGTTTTGCCTGCGGTGGCGGCCCTGGCCTGGTGCGCGGGCGCCCTGGCTCAGACCGATGCGCGGCTGGAGCGGGCACGCGGGGAAATTGAGAAGCGGATTCAGGCGAGCGGCGCGGACGTGGCCATCGCCTTCCGCACGCTGGACGGTAAGCTCGAATGGCACGTTCGGGCCGACGAGCCTTTTCATGCCGCCAGCACGATGAAAGTCCCGGTGATGATCGAGTTGTTCAGCCAGGTGAAGGAAGGGAAGGCGCGGCTGGATGAACCGCTGGTGGTGCGGAATGAGTTTCACAGCATTGTCGATGGCTCAGCATACTCGCTCGATGCCGCGGACGATTCGGAGAATGAGCTGTACAAGGCGGCTGGTCAGACGAGGACTCTGGAACAGCTTTGCGAAGCGATGATTAGCGTGAGCAGCAACTTGGCGACGAATCTGCTGATCGAGAAATTGGGAGTGGAGAACATTCAGAAGACCGTGGGGGCGCTGCATGCGGAGGGAATGAACGTCCTGCGAGGCGTAGAGGACGAGAAAGCATACGAGAAGGGGCTAAACAATACGACGACAGCGCGGGGCCTGGAGGTTTTGCTCGAAGCCATCGCCGAGGGCAAGGCCGTGGACGGGGAGGCCAGCCGGCAGATGGTGGAGATTCTGGAGCGGCAGAAGTGGAATGAAGCGATTCCCGCGGGGCTTCCGCCGGGAACTGCCGTGGCGCACAAAACTGGGGAGATCACCAAGATCCATCACGACGCGGCCATTGTGTACGCCAAGCGGCCTTTCGTGCTGGTGATCCTGGTGAGGGGGATGGCGGATTCCAAAGCAAGCGCAGCGTTGATGGCGGACATTACGCGAGCGCTTTTCCAGGCGGTGGAGTGAAGCCAGCGTTTTGTCTCGGCCGCGCATCAAATGGATTAGAATG
>QHYP01000059.1:7465-8095 GCA_003224195.1 Acidobacteriota bacterium
CTTTTGGGAAGATGTTGGCGGTCATGGCGCTTGCGCTGCTATTTGCGGGCGCCGCCGCTGCCGACACGCTGGAGTTGAAGGACGGGCGCGTCTTGCAGGGGCGTTACCTGGGCGGGACGCAAGCGCAGGTGCGCTTCGAAGTGAACGGGGAGTTGCAGACTTTTTCCGTGACGCAGATTGTGGCGATAACCTTTACGGGTCCCGCGGGGAGCGCGGGAGCGGCGATGACCCCGGCATCGGTTGCTTCAACGGCTGCAGCGCAGCCGGCCGGTACGGCGGACCCCGGGGGGAGCACTGTGACTATTCCAGCCGGAACGCCGATCCTGGTGCGGATGATTGATGGCGTGGATTCTTCGAAGAACCACGTCGGCGATATCTTTCATGCGAGTCTGGAAACCGATCTTCTGGTGGGTGACAGGGTCGTAGCGCGGAAGGGAACCGATGTGTATGGTCGGCTGGCGGAAGCGAAGGAAGCCGGTCACATGAGCGGAAGCTCCGAACTACAGCTCGAGCTGACGCGCATGGTGATTGATGGCAAGGACTATCCGGTCGCCAGCAGCGACTACACGGCGAAAGGGAAGAGCCGCGGCTCGGATACCGCGAAGAAGGTGGGCGGCCTCGCCGCGGCCG
>QHYP01000060.1 GCA_003224195.1 Acidobacteriota bacterium
AGATCGGTGTTCGGGTCCGTCTTGACGTCGTAGTCCACGATCAATCGCATTACTCCATCGGCGGTCGAGTTCAGCGAATACATGTAGTTCATATTGTCGACCCCGCTCATTTGCTGTTCGATCGGGGTTGCGACGGATTGCTCGATGGTCTGCGCATCGGCGCCGACGTACGTGGCGACTACTTGAACCTCCGGCGGGACGATATTCGGAAACTGGGCCACGGGAAGACCAGTGATGGTAACCGCGCCGACGATCAACATAATGATGGAGATGACCATCGCCACGATGGGACGGTTGATAAAAAACTTGGACACGGCTTAGCTGCCTTTCGTCGGTGTGGTCTGCTTAACTTTGACGATTGAGCCGTCTCGGACTTTTTGCAGGCCTTCGACAATCACGACTTCGTCTGCTTTAACGCCGGTTTCGAGGACCCACATTGCGCCGACACGTTCTCCGACTTTGACGGGCCGGATGCTGACCTTATTGTCGTTGCCTACCACGGCCACTTGATAGCTTCCCTGGAGCTCGGTCACCGACCTTTGAGGCACTAGAAGAGCGCCGCTTCGGATATCGCCGGCCGCCCGCACCCTGCCAAACTGGCCGGGGCGGAGAATGTTTTTGGGATTGGGAAAGGCGCAAACCACGCGGATGCTGCCGGTGGTCACGTCAACTTGGCGATCGGTCAGCAGCAGAGTGCCTTTGTGTGGATACACCGATCCGTCGGCCAGAATGAGGTCGACGGGCGGTGCGTCAGAAGGAACTTCCTGCTGGTTATGGGAATTAATTCTTTCTGCGAAATGCATGTACTCCTGTTCGCTGATCGGAAAGTACGCCTTGATTGGATTTACCTGCGATACCGAGGTCAAGATAGCCGTTGGGTTCACAAGATTTCCGATTTGAACCTGAGCAATTCCGGCGATGCCATCCACCAGGGAAGTCACATGTGTGAATTCGAGATTGAGCTCCGCTTGTTCTACTTGCGCTTCAGCGGACTTTACTGCGGCCTTGGCGGCGAGGTTTGCTTGTATATCGTTATCCAATTGGCTCTGCGCGATGGCGCGCTCTTTCGCCAGAGGAGTATCGCGGTCCACGTCGAGTTGCGTCTTGCCCAGTTGGGCCTGGGCTTGCGCCAGCTGCGCCTTGGCTTGATCGAGCACCGCTTGAAAAGGACGCGGATCGATCTGGAAAAGCATCTGACCCTTGCGCACAAAAGAACCTTCTTTGTAACTCTGCTGGATGATGTATCCAGTCACTTGAGGTTGAATCTGCGCGTTGACATAGCCATCCAGCGTGGCGACCCACTCACCGTAGATAGGGACGTCTTTCTGTACCACGCTGGCAACTTCGACCTCCGGGGGCGGAGGTGCGGGAGCCGCGCTTTGGCTCTGACAACCCACAAACATGATTGCAGCGATCGGGAGCAGAGCCAGAATGGATAAATGGTTTTCGGCAAGTACGCGTGAGTTTTTGTTGCCACGCCTTCTTATGGTGAATTGCATAGCTCGTGCTCCTCGCGTGCGATCTTGGCGCTCGTCTTGGCCTTCGCGGCACAGTCCGAAGGATGTGCACCTTTGATGCCTACTCGCACATTTTGTGTACAGGCATAATACGCCCCTCAGCCATCCCGAGTCGCTGACTGACATTTGCGCAAGCCACAGTCATCGCTGCCTTTTATTTTCAGACAATGGATCTCTGTCGTGGCGCAGAGGTTTCGCGGGGCCCGTTTCAACCAATCTGTACACCCTCACTTCGTGAAGGTAGTCTGGTCCTCTTTCAGCTCCGCCATAGCCCTTCGCTAGGCATCACTCACGCTGTCGCTTGCTTGCTGCTCTGCACAAACGCGAGTAACTCGGCGTTGATCTGGTCCTTGAGGGTGGAGCACATGCCGTGGGGCGCTCCCGGTATGACTTTGAGCGTGGCTCCTTTAACCAGCTTGGAGGAAACAAGAGCCGACGCACCGATGGGAACGATCTGGTCATCGTCGCCGTGCAGAATCAGCGTGGGCACGTCGAATTTTTTGAGGTCTTCGGTGAAGTCTGTCTCGGAAAACGCCTTGATGCAGTCGTAGGCGGCTTTGTGTCCGCACAACATGCCCTGCAACCAGAACGAGTCGCGCAAACCCTGCGACACCTTGGAGCCTGGCCGGTTGGCGCCATAGAAGGGCACACTAAGCTCCTTGAAGAACTGCGAGCGGTCGTTGAGCACGCCGGCGCGGATCCCGTCGAACACCTCCATCGGCAAGCCACCAGGATTCGCAGGCGTTTTCAGCATTAGCGGCGGCACCGCGCCGATCAGGACGGCTTTCGCAACCCGCTTTGTGCCGTGACGCCCGATGTAGCGGGCGACTTCGCCGCCACCGGTCGAGTGGCCCACGTGGATCGCGTCCTTCAAGTCGAGCTTCTCTACGAGCTGCGCAAGATCGTCCGCGTAAGTGTTCATGTCATTGCCGTCCCACGGCTGGCTGGACCGGCCATGACCGCGGCGGTCATGGGCAATGCAGCGGTAGCCGCGCTCGGCAAGAAAGATCATCTGGTCTTCCCACGCGTCCGCGCTCAAAGGCCAGCCGTGGCTGAACACTATGGGTTGACCCTTCCCCCAGTCCTTGTAATAGATGGTCGTGCCGTCCTTGGTCGTAATTGTCGTCATGCTGCGCTCTCCTTGATTACTGCCTCATTCTTTGAAAAGAAATGGCCCGATTAAAGATCGCGGACTGTTTCTGACAAAAACCACGTCCGCCGCTCTGTCTCGTCGATCCAGTTTTCGATCGAGCTGGCGGTGGCGACATCGTTGTGTTTTTCACAGGCCACGTGTGTCAGGCGCAAGCAGCGTGTGAGTTCCCGATTGTCCGCGCGAAGTTCAGCCAACATCTGCTCGGGACTGATGGACTCTCGGTTGTCGTCCCTCAGACATTGATGTTTGGAGATGTCGCTGAAATTTCCATCATTTTCCAATTACCAGCTCCTGTGTCGTGTATAAGTGCCGCCATTCCAGCGACTTAAAGTTTGCTAGAGGAATTTTGGGAAGCTTCTATACTGCCATTGTACGAGGCCCGCTTTTCGGAATACCCTAGCAAAACGGCGGAAAGGAAGCAACGAGGCAAGGAAGGATGGAGGTAACAAATCATGGTGCGAAAAACGATAGGGATGGCGATTGGAACCGTCGCGGCTGCCGGGCTGATGGTGGCCGCAGTGGGATGGGGGACTGCGGCGAGAGGAGCGGCCGCGCGCGCAAACGATGTGCAGGAATTGAAAGTCACGATTCGGGAATGGGATGTGCCAACGAAAGGAGCGCATCCTCATGATCCAGCCGTGGGGGCCGACGGAGCGCTGTGGTACACGGGCCAGCTCGCGAACAAGATTGGGCGGCTCGATCCGGCGACCGGCGAATTCAAGGAGTATCCACTCAAGGTGGACAATTCCGGTCCGCACGGACTGGTGGCCGACCGCGAGGGTAATATCTGGTTCACGGGAAACTTTGCGGGGTACATTGGAAAACTCGATCCGCGGACAGGAGTGGTGACGGAATACAAGATGCCCGATGAGAAGGCGGAAGATCCGCACACGGCGGTGTTCGATCGAGAGGGGACGCTGTGGTTCACGGTGCAGGTTGGAAATTTCGTCGGAAGGCTGAACCCGAAGACGGGAAAGATCGAGCTGAAGAAAGTGCAAACGGATAACGCGCGGCCGTACGGAATACAAATCAACAGCCGGGGCGAGCCGTTTTTCTGTGAGTTTGGAACGAACAAGCTCGGAAAAATCGATCCGAAGACGATGGCGATTACCGAGTACGCGCTGCCCGAGGGAGTGCGGCCGCGGCGGCTGGCGATTGCGGCGGACGACAGCGTGTATTTCAGCGATTTCGAGCGCGGGCACCTGGGCAGGCTCGATCCGGCGAGCAGCGATGTGAAAACGTGGGCTTCGCCGGGCGGGGCGGGGTCTGCGCCGTACGGGATCGTCATCACGCCGGACGGAATGGTGTGGTACAGCGAGTCGGGAGTGAAGCCGAACACGCTCATCCGGTTCGATCCGAAAACGCAGGCATTTGCTCGCGCAACGATTCCGTCGGGCGGCGGAACGGTGCGGAACATGGCGGCGACGAAGGACGGACGCGTGTACCTGGCGTGCAGCGGGGTGAACAAAGTGGGGATTGTAGAAGTGACCAGATAGCGGGCAGCGGTGCCCGGCGGCGGAATTGGAGTAAAGCGAACATTGAAACGTGGCGATGTTGGAAGGTGCCTGCATACCCCCCACACCCCCATTGCGATAGAAAGAGTGCGGAACGAATTGATTCCAAAAGGGTTGTGTTGCGCCCATTGCGCCAAAGAGTGTGCAAGAGTGTGAAAAGAAAGAACTTGAATAAGTTGGAGGGGGATGAGTGCTGAGTGTCGAGTTCCACTTTGGGAAGAGTTGATACCCACCCCCCCGTTTCTGGAAAGAGTGCGGAAGGGATTGAAAGCAAAGCGCTTGAAGGGAAAAATGTTGTATACGGAAAATGAAAGAGTGCGCAAGCGTATGAAAACAAAGGAGGGATTTTTCGGGGAAGGAGCGGGGATCAACATAGAGAGCGCGTCCGCGACGCAGGGCAGGCGCGGGGGGCTGGTGGCGGGCAAACATGCCGGATGATAGCATGTTTATATCAACTGGTTAAGTCATTTGCAGGGAATGGTTGGAATGGAGGATCGAACGGGCGCAGATGACAGTTGAATGGTTAAAGAGCAGAGAGCGGGAGAGGGAATCTCCGCACGCCCGCCACGGCGAGCAGGCCCTTCGACTGCGCTCAGGACAAGCCCTCCTGCGGCGGGCAGGCACGTGGGGCAGACCCAAATCATCTTCGCCGCTTACGTCCGGGCCACCTGCCTACGGAAATTCAATGCCCCATGCGCCCCACGCCTGCGAGTCTAGAATTGGAAGCGAACCACGAGTTGCATAATGCGCGGGTCGCGGGCGCCGCTGACGGTCCCGAATCCATTGATGTTCTTTATAGTGCCGTCGGGATTCTGATACAGGTTTGCGATCGTCGGATTCGTCAAGCTCGTGAAGTTAACTTTGCTGTTGACGCCATTAAACTGCGTGTGATTGAAGACGTTGAAGGCGTCGGCGCGCAACTGAAACCTCGTCCCTTCAGTGACGAGAAAGCTCTTCTGGATGGATAGATTCGTGTTGTTAAAGCCGGGCCCGCGCAGATAGTTCGTGGGCGAGTCCAAGCCAATACTGCCCACCGGTGGCGGTGCGAATGCCGCGGGATTGAGGCGGTGATACGGGTCGCCCGAGATGCCGCTGAGCGGGTTTCCGACCAGCTTGACGCGCGCCGGTTCCGTATACGAACCCGTGAGGTTCTGATTGCCCTCGCCGGGTATGGAGAAGCTCACCTGGTAGGGCGCGCCGCTCTGAAACAGCGTGGCGCCGGAGATCTCCCAGCCATCCATCAGCGAGTGCGCGGCGCCACTGCGGAAGATTTTCGGCAGCTCGTAGGTATAGAAGATGTTCACCGTATGCAGCCGGTCGAAGGACAGCGGACCGTAGTTGGCGAACCGCGTGAGATTGTCGATGCGGTTGAACCCCAAGCGATCACTGGTGGTACCCAGGGCGCGGCTCCACGTCCAATTGAAGCCGAAGAACAAACCTTTGGCGAACCTCCGGTTCACACTG
>QHYP01000061.1:0-5886 GCA_003224195.1 Acidobacteriota bacterium
ATACGATGAATCCAAACGTCTTTTACTACACGAGCGGAAATCGATTCATCAAGGGGACGATTGCCGGAACGCCTCCAAATGCGACCGTGACGCCGACCGTCCTGGCTATGTTCTCTCAATATAGTAGTGTCACAATACCGGACGACGAGGACCTTTCGGATGACGGTCTTCATATCTGGCTCACAAGCGGCGCTGGTACGGATTCAAGCGGCGACATTTTTCTTGTGACTCTGAGCGCAGGGAATGGCGCCGCGACGGGCGCCACGGCGAGCACGACGCTGAGCAACATCAGCTACCACAAGCTGCAAATCGCGGCCAACAACGGCGTGAGCATTGAGAGCAGCGGCCCAAGAACGATCTATAATCCGGACGGGACTTCCTTTGTGCCAGGAGGTGGAGGGGGCAACCACACGGACTGGGGGCACGACGATTCGAGCCTGATGGTTGCCGCCAGTCTTTGGTATGCGGGGACAGCGCAGAACGGATGCCCCAGCAATTGGGGGATCGGCTTGCTCGATCTGACAACCAACGCGGTGCGCCTCTGTCTTAACGATGGCATGCAAAATGTCGCCAATGCGTGGCACATTAGCGCCCGCGACGTACAATCGCAGCACTGGATTACTTGGTCGGCCGACGACAGCAACACATGCCCGAGCTCGTCCACCTACTGCTTCAACAATCCGACGAATACGAGCGGCTGGAGCCTCTACACCGCTGAGATTGATTTGTTTACGTCCACTGGAACCATAGTTCGTCTGGCGCATCATCGCAGCCGCACGGACGAAAATTACTGGGCGCAAACGCGGGCCATATTAAGCCGCGACGGAAAGTACGTTGTATACGACAGCAACTACAATCAGTCCAACACTTCGGCGGGCAGCAATTATGTCGACGTGTATCTGATCGGTCCGCTGTATTAACCTGAATCCTACGGTGCGCTCCAAAGGCGCGGATCGCCAGCGGGGCTAGCAGCTCGACGGAATGACCTCATAAGGATTGATGCTCACAAGTTCACCGGTTGGCTCACTCGCCCTCGCATGACTCTGGCGCAATGCGGGCCGTACCCCCGCCCGCATATCAAGGAGCGCTAGCAGGCCTTCAGGGGTAAGAAACTTCATAAACACTGTAGATATCGTCCTGGAAGACGCAGCGAAATTTCATTCCGTGGACGAATTCTTCAGGACCACAGCTGGCCGAAAGAGGCAGGTACGACTTCAACGTTCCCGAGTCCGAGTAAATCACATATTTGGGACGTAGTTTCTCTGTGTACAACCTGAGATCTTCCGCGTCTTGCCGAATTATTGCCGCAGAGAGGGGGGTTGTTGATTCGCAAGTGTAACTGTGAATCCTCGCCGCCGCCAGAAAAGCCCGCTGGCCTGAGAACAGAGGAAGGCCGATCGCAGCAGCAACGATGTTCGATTCGCAGTTATAATTGTCGATGACCACAGATTCGCTCGGCTTTAGTCGCGGCTGCAAATACTTCCTTACGCCTTCTATGCGACGCGGAAATTGGAGGAATGGAGAGATCGAGCGGAATTTATCCGCAAAACGGGAGTGACCCCTGCTCAGAATGATGATTCCACCAAGATTAAACATGAGCGTAAGAAACAAAGCTACGTAGACCCCTTTTGCAGCCCGCTGGGACAGGCGAGTAGAGAATTGCTCAATCCCAAAACCAGAGGTCACTGCCAACAACGTCCCAAGCGTGATCGTAAATCTTGCTGCCGGCCAGGTTCCACCGGACGCGAGCTGATAGAGCTGTATTGCACCAAAACCGAGCACGATGAACAGGTACACCTTGCGGTACGATGGCTCATCACGGCTCAGCCACAATCCATATAAGGCAGCCCCTAGAGCCAAAGGCGAAAGAGTAAGCACGAGGACTCCTGGGAAGAAGGCAAGGATGTAGAAAAGGCTGTGATGCGCAAAGCTGCCTATTTCCGCTACCCAGGTCTTCTGCATCGTCACGAAGTAGAGAGGGTCTCGGTACTTCCTCCAGGCGAAGAGCATGAACAGCACGGGCCACGCACCCGCCGTCGCGCCGAAGACCGCCAACTGGAGCGAACGCCGAATTCCCCAGAATTCGGGGCGGAAAAGCTTAGAGGGCGATCCGATCAGGACCAGACCGACCGCAAAGATAATTACCCAGGCTTCGTAACGGATCGCAGCAGCTAGTGTCAAGCTTATGCCGCTCGAAGCAAGCCATCCGAGGTAGCTTGTTCGCTTGTAAGTAAAGAAACAAGCCAGTCCGGTTAGCAGAAAGAGAAGGTAAGGTGACTCTGCGGCCGAAGCGTTGCAATAGGCTATGTGTAGACTGTAGAGGCTAAAGACGAGGGTCGACACGTTTGCGGCTACGCTGTCATAGACCTCATGCGCAAGCCACCAAAAGACGAAGACGGAAGCAACGCCCAGAATAAGACTCAGCAAACGCCCCGCTGTGATTGCGTCACCTGTGATTAACGTCATCCCTGCCATTAACCAGAAGTGGAGAGGCAAATATGCGCCAAAAGCATCTAATTGCCACGTCGGGTTCTCAAGCCATTTTGCGGTGATTGCCGCACGGGTGAAGGCGTCGCCCCCGTTATTCTGGGCAAAGGCATAGAAAAGTGCTGGCAGGACAGCACCACAAAAGAGGATCCAGACAGTGGCTCGTCGGAATCGCAAGTCCGGCATAAATCTTTCTTCTCTAATAGTCTTGTTTCCTCGCTCTCGATGATTCATCTCCGATTCGTACGTGGATCTATTGCCTCCAAGCGTGTTCGCAAAATTGATTTTGCAGCCGTCGCAGACAAGAGAGAATGCAACCTGCGCTTTGTCTTAAATCTAGTTATATCTCTAACGACGTCGGACCGCGCCAAGGTTCTTTTGTTACGGGTCTCAGTTCCCAGAACGACACTCATCCCTTCTGTGCGGGGGCACCGTGTTTCGCCGGATCTCCTCGGCGGTGGGTTATTTAATCTATGGCCACGATACCGGCTCGACCCGTGTCAGTTCGCCATTTCGCTGTCGCCCACCCAACACCTCTTCCGTCGCTGACGACCATGATCTGTTCTCCGAGCTCCCCGAGACTCGAGGAGGTGGGTAGCCCAATTAGTGTGCCGGTCACTGCCTTGCAGGACCCTATGACTGGCCGGGCCACTCTGCACGGTCACCACTCTCTTCTGCAGCTCTCGGCGGCAGCAGAGTTCTTTGTAATCAATCCGATCGCGCAACATGATGTAGAGTTCAATCCCGAGTTTGCGAGGCGCTGCGACCTTCGCCTTGCCCAACCGCGTGACCATCAATATACGACTCGGAGACGAACAGACAAAATGCCTTGTTCTTGGTGGCATTCGCGGAGCAAGCCCGCCTGGCGAAGGTGGAGCAGATCAGCCAACGCATCATCGAGAGTATCCTTCAGTTATGGAAATAAGGCAGGAGACGCGAGCCTAGAAGATCAGCTGGTAGGAGTGTGCCGACCGCGGTTGCGGCGAAAAAGAAAACGCCGGGGCAGTGAAGTTATGGTGCAGAGTAAGAAGCACAGTCGAAAAGCGCGGCGATGGACGCACGTATGTCCCGGGCGCTGCTGCGAGTAGTCTCCACCCGGCAGTACAGAGGATGTGTTACCGCTTATCAAAAGAGCCGTTGGTCAGCCCGGAAGGGGCGCTGTGTGCTCCCGAATGCTGATCGGACATCAGCCACTGCAAGAATTTCGGTTGCAGCTGAGCCGGGCGAGTGTATAGTCGTTTCTACGCAGGATGACAAAAGGGAAATTCTCACATATTTGCCTCGAACCGCAGGGAAAATGGAAAGCCCACGTAGTTCTTGGTCAAGAATGCTTTCGAAATGGCAAAGATCAGCGTCTTCGGATTGGGATACGTCAGCGCGGTAACTGCGGCCTACCTTGCCAGTAAGGGCCGCCGCGTCGAACGGGAAAGGGACGCTGGCCTTCGAGGGGCTCTGCCCGTAACGATTCTTTGGCAATGGAGCAAGTTGAGGTGAAGCAAGTTATTCGACGTGGCATAAGAGAAATAGTTGTGGACGAGGTCCCGGCGCCCGCGTTGGCGCCGCACCACATTCTCATTCAGCCTGCCTATTCTTTGATCAGTAGTGGTACGGAATCCGCCAGCATTCATCAGGAGGGCGCACTCCAGGCGGTAGCGGAGCATCCAGAACATTTACAAAAAATCTGGAAAGCCTTGAAAGAGCATGGACCCATTCGGACCGTCGCCGAAGTGCGGGCCAAGTTCAGTGAGTATTCAGTCCTCGGCTACGCGGGGGCCGGAGTCGTCGTTGAGAGGCACAACACCGTGAGAGATCTCGAAGTCGGTGAGCGCGTGGCTTACGGCGGCGAGGGGACCGGACACGGAGAATACATCCTGGCGGGACGTAACTTTGTGGTGCGGATCCCAGATTCCGTGTCCTTAAAGTTGGCTTGCTTTACCACACTCGGCAGTATCGGCCTCAACGCCGTACGCACGGCTCGAATCGAGCTCGGAGATGTGGTTGTTGTGGAAGGGCTGGGCCTTGTCGGGCAGTTGATCAGCCAACTGGTACGACTCCAGGGCGGCGTCGTGGTCGGCATTGATCCCCGGGAGGATCGTCTCCGGCTGGCCCAGAAATTGGGCACAAATCATGTTGCGCAGGCCGATGGCTCCGCAACGCAGCTTGTCAGCGCGACTACGAACGGAAGGGGCGCCGACTGCGTGATCATCTCGGCGGCTTCAAAGTCTTCTGCGCCGGCTCGGCAAGCACTCGAGTTGTGCCGGGAGCGTGGCCGGATTGTCGTCGTCGGTGCCGTGGACCTGAGTTTCCCGTGGGAGCAGATGTATCTAAAGGAGATTCAACTCCTGATGGCGCGCGCCTACGGCGCTGGCTGCTACGACCCGCTGTACGAGAAGGGCGGCCACGATTATCCGATCGCGCAGGTTCGCTGGACGGCGAAGCGAAACATGGAGGACTTTCTGCGGCTTGTGGCATCCGGACAGGTGCACGTCGATCCGTTGATCTCCCATGAATTTCCGGTCGAGCAAGCTCCGCAGGCTTACAAAACAATTATGGATCCTGCGAAGGGCTCGTTGGCTGTCGTCCTACGATATCCGCCACCCGTGGAAGGCTCGGCCACGACGGGAGAGATTCCGCGGCCGACCAGGAAATTCGTGGTCCGCGCGGAAGGAGCCGATGGAGCGCAAACCAACTCGCAGGATTTGCGTGTGGCCTTAGTCGGCGCAGGAAACCTGGCTCGCTGGGTTCATTTGCCTCTTCTGAAAAAAATCTCCGGCGTCAGCTTGCAAGCCGTGTGTTCCACGAACGGCGCGCGCGCGAAGAATTACGCCTTGCGATTCGGCGCAGCCTATTGCACGGCGGACTACGAGGAAATCCTCAAGGACCCCGCAATTGACGTGGTTGTGATTGCCAGCCGGAACCACGAACATTGTCCGCAGGCGCTGGCTGCACTCCGGGCGGGGAAGCACGTCTTTCTCGAAAAGCCCATGGCGATCACGGAAGAGGAGTGTCGGCTGCTCACTCGGGAGGCGGAGCAAAGTGGCCGATACTTGACGGTTGGTTTCAACCGGCGCTTTGCGCCCCTCTATGCCGAAATGAAGAAGCAGCTCGCCCGGCGAAATGGTCCGGCGGTGGTTCATTGCCGCGTCAACTCCCCTGGGATTTCCGGTTCCTACTGGATGGCGGACCCGGAAATCGGAGGTGCATTGGTCGGCGAGGCTTGCCACTTTGCCGATCTCATGTATTGGCTTCTGGAATCCGAGCCGATCTGCGTCTCCGCATTTTCTCTGCCGCGAGGGAAGCAGGACCCGATTGGGGAGAACAACGTCGTCGCCAGTTTTCTCTTCGCGGATAACTCGATTGGGAATCTGACCTACTGCACGGTGGGGGCCAAATCAGGTG
>QHYP01000061.1:5907-9303 GCA_003224195.1 Acidobacteriota bacterium
CGTGCCGGGAATTACGGTTTCGACCGAGAACTTCAAGCGCCTTGAAGTCATTGCGAGGGTCCGCAAATCTCGAAGCTTCTGGTTTCCCAAGAAAGGCTATTCCGCCCAGATGCAGTATTTCCTGGATGCCATTCGGAAGGGAATCCCGCCGGAGGTTTCGGCGCGGGATGGTGCGCGGGCGACGCTATGCTGTCTGCGGATTCTTGATTCGGCCCGCACCCTGAGTCCTTGCTCCATCGATCTGCAGCGTCTTTTCTGAGCGCTGCGGGGCCAGCGCACAGGCGACGAATCTTCCAACCTGCCCATCTCCCATTCTGGAAAGCTGAATGGAATCGGCGCGTATTCGCGCTTGGGAAGAGAAGGTTTGTTCTTCCCATCAGTTGCGTGAATGCGAGGCACGGGAGGACTGGAGACAGGTCTTTTCAATGTCATCGGCCAGTTTCTTGGTATTGTCTTCCATGGTGACCTCCGGGATGCGGGCGACAAACTCTTCTCTGTTCTGAACTACTTGGTTCATCAACCTGAGCAGGCTTTTTGGGTTCCCTTCCTCCCACAGTTCTGTGCCTTTCGGACGTGTCCCATTGTTGGCTGCGAGGACTGGGACCTTGAGTCTAAGGGATTCCAGCACTGAAGAGCAAACCCCGTCGGTCATCGGCGTGCGGATGTAGGCCAATGAGCGGCTCAGCATGTTCAGAAACATTGCATGCGGGACTGAACCCATGGCGAAGACAGCGTCTTCGATCTTTCGTGCGTTGAGGAACTCACGCATGCGGGACATCTCGCACTGCCAGGGTCCGACCCACAGGAAACCAATCCGGGGATAGTGCGATCGGAAGCGTCGAACCGCTTCGACAAGGAACTCCAGCACAAATTCTTTGCGGAAGCAGACGTAACTGAAGAAGACGCCGTCGTGGCCCGCAAAGAATTCCTCGACCTCATCGGGCAGTGGCAAGGGTGAAAATTCCACATAGTAAGGAGACGTGTGCGGGACCGGCAGAACCCGTTCCAGCGAAACTCCCGTGCCCAGCAGGGCTCGCTTCACAGGTTCGCTGTTGCAGTAAATCCTGTGCGGTAGGCGAAAGAGCAGCGAGAATGCCAGATGCCGCAGGCTCAAGCGAGGCGCAGGAAAATAAGTCTGCCGATGCCCGCCGCCATAGGTGAGCAGCGCGGGACGCCTCCAGAAACGTGCGGCCAGCATCGCCACCAGCGCGAGGACATACAAATCCGCGGATTCGCCGTTGACCCGCGTGTGAACCGCATAACCCTCTCTGACCGTGCGTAAGACCTTCCGCACGTAATCCCATCCATTTTGGACATCGATATACTGAGTACTGCGCACGCGCCGGTTCTCGTTGAGGTTCATGACACGGCAATCCCAGCCGCGCGCATCAAGTTCCTTCCGCAGTCCGACAAGGCTCATCGACCAACTACAAACAGGCGGGGCCCAGTTGCCGATCTCAAGAATCCGCTTCACCTTCGCCTCGTTTCCCATGTTTCTCATCGTAGATTCTTCAAGCGCAATGAATCGCAAGCGCGGCTCGGCAGACGAATGAACGCTCGCGCATGCCTTGCCGTGTTGCGAGTCGGCTTCCCCTGAGCATCATGTCGTCAGGTGCCCGTGGATTGCCGAGTGGTCTTACCGTAATAACTTATGCGGACTATGGAGATGTCGCTGCTCCCGCGGCCAATGCAGGAGACGGATGGCACATTTTCGGTCACAGTCCGTTTTTGCGCAAAACTCATTCAAAATCACATACTTGGCTTTTCGTCCCGCCGCCCGATACCGCTCATGGCGCGACGTTACCCACTTCAGGTACATTTTCCGCGCGCCGCATTTATAATTGGCCAATTATATATGTATCCGTGTACTGCGAACCCGCTGACGTACCGGATTGGTTGTAATTGCTTTCGAATAGAACGTACCTTCCGTCTCGGCTTACTGCCGCGCGAGTTTGCGCCCAGTAGTTCTCGTTTGTCCTCGACCGATGATGGGCAAGACGAACTATGGTTCCGGACGACGTGAACAAAACTATCTCACCGTCGTATAGCCGCCATCCGCTTGTGTTCGTCGGATTGTTGAAGCAGTAGTAGCTCGAACTGGGACAAGTTCCTCCATCGTCGGCCGACCAGATAATCCAGTGCTTTGTGTTAATGTCACGGGCGCTGACATGCCAAGCGGAAACAATGGTTTCGCTACTGGTCAAGCAAAGGCGTACCGTATTGGGCGTCAGGTCGAGTAAACCGAGCCCCCAGTTGCTGGGACACCCGTTGTTATTTGTCCTGGCAAACCAGAGAGAAGCAGCAACCATCACGCCCGAATCATCGAGTCCCCAGTCGACGTGGTCGCCGTTCGTCCACGACTGAAAAACGGTTCCATCGGGGTTGTACATCGTTCTGCCGTTGTTTTCGACGCTCACGCGGTTACCGGGCGCAATCTGGATCTTGTGGTAGGTGATGTTGGTCAGCGTCGTACTCTGCGCGGAGCTGGTAGCGGCACCGTTGCCTGCGTTTAAGGTCACGAGAAAAAGATTGCCCGTCCCGCCTCCACCGGCAGCACTTGAAAGCCAGATATGAAGACCGTCATCCGAAAGCTCCTCGTCGTCCGGTATTGTGACACTACTATATTGAGAGAACATAGCCAGGACGGTCGGCGTCACGGTCGCATTTGGAGGCGTTCCGGCAATCGTCCCCTTGATGAATCGATTTCCGCTCGTGTAGTAAAAGACGTTTGGATTCATCGTATCCCAAACGGCGAAGGTGTAGTTCATTGCTGGGAAATTGGCTTGAGACACGACTGTATTGCCGTGCGAATCTACGATTGTAGGCGAGCCCGAGGGCGTCAGCATGAGATAAGTGTCGTTGGCATTGAACGGCGTAACCGTACTGTACCAATGCTTGCCCTGCTGCCAGCCCATCGCAATTGCGTCGGTGATGCGCGTGATGGTGCAGCCAAAGACGGGATCAGTGTAGCTCTGTCCTTTCCCCGGTGGAGTAAAGGTATCGTAATTCGGCGGCACGTAGATGTTGGTGTCGTTTACCTTTCCGCAGTTGGGCAAACCGCTAGTTTGGGTGACCCCACTGCCGCTGAGGGTGACCGTATTCGGCGAGGACGGCGCGGTGCTGGTGATAGTTAACCTCCCGCTGTAACTGGTCTGCGCCGCTGGGGCGAACGTCACTGCAAGCGGCAGACTCTGGCCAGCATTGAGCGTGGCGGAGCCGCTGAAGCCACTCACGGCGAAAGGCGCGTTGGCCTTCACCGCACTGACAGTAATCGCTGTGCTTCCGAGATTTGTGAGTGTCAACGACTGCGACGTGCTCGTGGTCTCGACCGGAACCTGACCGAAGTTCAGCGAGGTCGCACTTGGCGTGAGGGTGGCAGAGGGAGGGGGCGTCGTG
>QHYP01000062.1 GCA_003224195.1 Acidobacteriota bacterium
TTTTTTGATTTCACTCGTCTTCGGGCAATTTCTTGTGGAAGACTTTGCGGCGAATATCGGGCCAGAATTCTCTCAATTCGTTGGACACGCCATCCCACATCACGAGCATTCCCAATGTCCCCATGTTTCGCGCGAAAGTGCGATCTTCCGGCGCGTGGTAGAGATTGGAGATGCCGGCCGCCGCCGCGTTGCCGAGGAATTCGGAGTAGTTGAACCAAGGATGACCCGAGTCCGTGCGAGCCACGAAAAGTCGGCCAAAGGAATACCAAGCGCGGGAAGAGGAGCGTCCGCGCCCCTGCTGGTAGTAGCGCGGATCTTCACGAAGAAGGCTTGGGAAAATGGCTGAGGTCATGTAGGTAGCCATACAGTTGTCAGCGAACGAGGCTCCATAGCGTTGCCCGTAAGCTCCCCATCCCTGCCCCCAGGATTGTGGGGAATTATTCGCCTGATCGATCGCGGCCAGAAAGCCGATGAAGGGATACGTGGCATAGTCGAAGACACCGGCGGTTGCAAGGCTGAATTTTTGCCCGGTTGAAATCGGCGGAAGCTTCTTTGCATTCTCGACGGTCCCATAGTTGGGCAAAGCTTCAAAGAGGCGGTCGTTCACAGTGCCGGTCTCGATCTCGAGTTTGCTCTTGCCTTTGCGATCGCCGCGCTTCTCTCCGCCCTTTTCGCCTACAGGATCCTGCGTCCCGCTGGATTGCTGGCTAGAGGGAGAAGGAGCGGCGGGTGGTTGCGCCAGGATTGGCGAAGCCAGGACGAGTAGTGCGACGGGGATCGCTGACCACAGACGCTTCGGCATCGAATTTTGATTGTCCGTCATCGGGTTCAGACGTTTCCCGGGAGGATTGGATTTTGGAAGCAATCGGCCGGCCGGATTGGCGGAAAGGTACGCTCCGAGGCTGGATTCTCCGCTCATCGGAACGCCATCATTAAGTATTGCATCTGGCAGGCAGTAGGGGAAGCCCGTTAAGCGAAAAATTTCCTGCAGGGCAATACTCTTGCCGGTAAGCGCGGCACTGCTCTTGCCGGTAAGGCGATTTGGAGACGCGCTTCTGATTCTGGCCGCTGGAGCTCGCGCACAAGGGAATGCGGAAGAGCCTGCGACGGCGCAATCGAGCACTTCGGCGGGCGCGCCTGGCTCTTTCATTTGACCAGATGCGAACGAACGGTCGTTGCGAGAAAAATCCGCTCGCGACCCGCGAAAACCTTGTGGCGAAGCTAACGGATTCCCAGGATCACGGTTGCTACGGACAGTCGCGGCAGATCCAGTTGCATGCGGGATGCGTCAACCTTTGCAGAAAGTTCCCGCGGAACGACCAGATTGGGATTTTCAAAGCTGTTGCAGGCGTTCCAATCCTGGTGCTGGAGAATCAGGCCATTCCCAGACGTTGCCGTATTCCCGCGGACCGTACAGTCCACTTGGAGGTCCGTGTCGTGACGCGGGTTCACAAAGCTGATCACCAGCTCCTTGTCGCTCTTCGAAGCTGCGACGGAAAGCCCGAGCGGCGAAGAATCATCCGTCTCTGCGCGGATTGCCGTCTTCGCGCGGTGCGGCTTGAACAGGGCAAAGGCGTAGTACGTCGTGGCGCGAACACAGCTCTTCCCCTCGGGGCCGTCAGTGAGAAGCAGCGACTGCAGCACGTTGACCATCTGCGCGATGTTGCACATGTGGAGCTTATCGGCCTGCCGGTTGAAGATATTCAGCCCCAGCCCAGCCGCGACCGCGCTGCGCATCGTGCTCTGCTGCCAAAGCGCGCCAAAGCGCTTCTCATCTTCCTTGGAAATTTTGTCCCATACTCCCCATTCATCCAAGATGAGGCGTGTCTTGCGGCCGTCGGAGTAACCGTCCAACAAAGACCGCTGTTGGATGATGGCCTCTTCGACCTTCGCGAAGACAGAGAGTTGCTCACTCATGTGCTCGGCGGTAAAGTTCGTGGGCTGGTCCTTGCCTCCCTCGTAATAGTGCATGGAAATCCCATCTGGCACGCCGCCCTGCACGGTGTCCATGAAACCCCGCGTCCATCGCGTGTCGTTTCCGTTTGGCCCGCTGGCCACGAGAAACGGCTTCGTTCCTCCAAACTCGCGGATGTAGACGGAAAACTGGCGGTAATGATCAGCGTAAACTTCCGGGCGCATCCGCCCGCCGCAGCCCCAGTTTTCATTCCCCACGCCCCAGTAGCGGACGCGAAATGGCTCCGATGAGCCGTTCTTCGCGCGCTCCTCGGCAAGCGTGCTACTGGAGGGCATGTTGCAGTACTCGATCCAGTCCCGCAGCTCGTGAGGCGAGCCGCTCCCCACGTTTCCGGCGAGATAGGGCTCGGCGCCGAGCAAGCGGCACAAGCCGATGAACTCGTGCGTGCCGAAACTGTTGTCCTCGACGTAGCCTCCCCAATGAATGTTTACCCGCTTCGGGCGCTGTCCCGCTGGGCCGATGCCGTCGCGCCAGTGATAATCGTCCGCAAAGCACCCACCAGGCCACCGCAGGACCGGGACACCCAGTTCTTTGAGATATTGGACCGCATCTCTGCGATATCCGTCGATATTCGGAATAGAAGAATTCCTGCCAACCCACAGGCCGCCATACACGCAGGAGCCGAGGTGCTCAGCAAAGTGCCCGTGAAACTCCGGTCGAACCACGCCAATTTCCGCGTCGGCTCGCACTTCGACTTTCCGCGTCGAAGAAGACGCGCCGAGCAACCCGCGCGGAACCACGGCCGTGAGCGAAACCGCTGCGGCGTCTGCGACAAACCGGCGGCGGGACATCGGCGAACGCATAGCACACCTCGGGCTCGCGGAGGATGCGCGAGCTCATTCGAGCTGTTTGCCCTTCCTATCAGGCCGCGTGTGGCTCGAAAATAAGATTCATGCCGACTGCGAATTCACCTTCCAATACACGGCGTACCGCTCCTTGAAGAGTCTGTACAAGGGAATCAGGCTGATATTTTCCGTCTGACCCGCTGTGCGGAAGACAAGACGTTCGCCTTTTACTGGCTCGACCCACCCCGTAGGCTCTTTTTCGGAAGCCAAGATCTCTGGGACGCGGATTGACTTCTTGCCGTCCGGCCCGAGTGGGCCATAAATCATCTCTTGAGTCAGGTCTTGTCCGCCCAGCCGGCCAGCCAGCACCAAGGGACCATACATTATGGCCTGAAGCGTGGGGTCGTCAGGAATGGGAGCAATGTGCAAGTTCATCGGCAGACGGACTTCTATTTTGTCCCCGTCTTTCCATTTGCGTTCCAAAGTGAAGTAGTTGCTCGGCGTCACGCCTATCTTTTCCGGCTGTCCATTCACCTCCACGGATGCACCCTGCGCCGCCCAATAAGGAACGCGCACGTGTAATGCCAACTGCACCAGCGCCGGCGTTTTGACGGTAAGCGTGGTGCCTTCCTCCTCGGGGAAGTTGGTGTCTTGTACCAGACGGATATTTTTCTCGGGCCAGTTCATTTCTGATGCGATGAACAGGTTGACGTAAATCCCGTGGCCGTCGTGGAAGTAGATCGTGTCGTTGAATTTCGCATTCTCCTCTACTCCGGTCCCGGTGCAACACCAAAACGAGTGCAGAGGCGTACCGAGGGTTTTCCACAAACCAGGCCGCAGGGAAAGGTAATACATCAACATGCCGTCGCCATCCTGCGTCCCGAGGCGGCTGTTGAAGAGCGTGCGCTCATAATAGTCCATCGCCTGGGGCTCGCCGGTCCAACCGAAGATATGCCGCGTCAGCTTGAGCATGTTGTAGCCGCAGCAGCATTCTTCCGCTGCGGGGCCGAGCTCCGACGCCAGCTTGCCCGGATCCGTCCGCCAGTGCTCGTCGTTGCTCGTGCCTCCGGTGCAGTAGGTGCGCTGCGATGTCACTTCATGCCAGAAGTAGTCTGCAATCTCTCGGTAGCGTTGCTCTCCGGTAAGCTCGTAGCCGCGCGCAGCACCGATCACTTTCGGAATGTTCGTGTTCGCGTGAAGCCCCTTCAGCTCGTCGCGGTGCTCGGCCAGCGGGTCGAAGAACTTCTTGTGATCGAAGCGCCGCGCGAGCGCGAGATATTGCCCCTTGCCCGTAGCCGCGTAGAGATTGAAAAGCACTTCGTTCATGCCGCCGTGCTCGACCATTTGCATCCTTGCCCATTGCTCGCCGTCAATCGGCTGCAAATACTTTTCGACCCACCCCGCCATCTTTTCTGCCGTTGCGAGCGCCTGTTCGTTGCCGCAATGGAGGTACATGTCCAGATGGCCGGCCATGATCTTGTGATAGGTGTAGAACGGCGCCCAGACGCGCTTGCCGTCGCGCAAGCGGCCGTAGAACTCCGTGGGATACGCGCCCAGATAGCCGTCAGCGTTCAGCGCTTTCTGGCACTTCGCCAGTTCGGCGACCATCGCGTTCGCCTTGGACTTGAGCTCTTCATCTCCGGTGCTCGCATACGTCAGAGCGCAGGCTGAGAGGTAATGCCCGCCGGTGAAGTGCCCGCGCAATTCGCTCTTGGGCTCCTCCCAGCCTCCCAACGGCTCAGGGGACGACGCGACCCGCGCCGTGACACGGAACATGTGCAGCAGTCGGTCGTTCGGCAGCGAGTGCAAATAACGGCGATTGATTTCCATTGCTTCCTGGAAGGGCCCCGGCCGCAGGCGGACCTGCGTCATCGGAAAGGGCTGAAGCCTCCAGGGCGCTCTCTCACGATTCGCGGCGAATAGAGCCTCGCGCGGTGACTCGCCGCTCGAAAACCGGCGGAGCGGAGACAAGAAGCGGTCTGGAAGCAGGGAAGCCCCTGCCGCGACGGTGGCATTCGACAACCACTGTCTACGCGACAAGAGGCGCGTCTGACTCATGAAGATTACCTCCTGAATTCTCAAGCTGCGGAACCTTGCCGATTTAACCCTTTTTCTTCTTTTGCCCGCAGGCGGCACCGGGCCCGTGCTTGGGCAAAAATGGCGTGTCTCGCAGTGCGACCGCCACCGGGCAGACCGTTATCCGTGGTGCCGCACGAAGAAGTATGAGCCACACTGGAATATGCCCCAGGCAGGGCGCAAAGTAGTAGCTGCATTTCTTTTCATCTCGCGATGAGATTCCTCAAGACGAACCAGGCGTTCGCGGGACGTTCCGCCAAGCGCCGCATGTACCACGGAAACCAAAATGTCCCGTAAGCAATGAGCACAATCGTTTTCCAGCCCTCACGCGCGAGGCGATTTTGCTCTGCCCGCTGAATTCCGTACAACATCTGGAATTCGTAGCCCTCCTTCCTGATTCCTTCCCCTGTTGCATAACCGATGATTCGCTGGATCAGCCGGCAGTCGTGCGTGGCAAAAGCTGCGCGCAACCCAGCCGCACGCGCCTCTGCGCTCAGCATCTGCCGGCTCAATTTGAAGTAATTCTTGTCAACATCCTTTTTTTTCGGAAATGCCTTCTCCGGAGGTTCCAGATAGGCGCCCTTCACCAGCCGTATCCCGCCACCGAGAGGAATGAGCGAAACCAGGTCCTTCTCCGTGCGATAGAGGTAAGCCTGCAAGCAAACACCCACATTTGCATTCTCCTGCCGCGCCCGCCGATAAATCTCCAGCGTGGCTTCGACATAATTGCTGGCTTCCATGTCCATCCACACGGTGCTCTTTTTGCCGGCCTCCTGAATGATCCGCCTCAAATTCGTGAGGCATAGCTCCTTATCCAGGTCCAGACCGAGTTGCGTCAGCTTCACAGAAAGCTCCGTGCCGAGCCCAAGCTCCCGTATGCGCCTCACTGCGGCAAGATAATGTTCGGTAACACGAGCTGCTTCCTCTGGCTCGGTTATGTTTTCGCCCAGCAGTGTAAAAACCGTCCCAATTGAGGAGCCGCTCAGATCGCGAGCGGCCGCGAGCGCGTCCTCCAGCGTCTCGCCCGGCATGAAGCGGGAAACTGCGCGGCGCACGAACGGATATTGCGGAGCGCGCTCTCTCAGCCAGCGATTCTGGGAACATGCAAGAAGGAAGGATCGCATCATTTCTTCAGGGTGCGTTCGGTCGGGATGAACTCCGGATTGCCGCTCCTCCAAGGCGCATTATACAGATCGTGGCGGGAATCAACTTCTCGTGCCTTGACAACGATTCCTGCACACATTCAACGTCAGCCGATGTGACCTGGTCTACATTCCCATGCGGCACGGCGAAGACAAAACGGAACACCGGAGACCCTTTGGACGGATGCCCCAGACTCACGCAACCCGCCTAAATACAGTTGAAAACTGCTGGCCGAAAGAATTGGTAGCGGTACCGGGAATCGAACCCGGGTTTCCAGATTGAGAATCTGACGTCCTAACCCCTAGACGATACCGCCGCTGTGGATGGGTTTCTCGATCGTGCGTCGCACTTCCGGTGCAACAGTTCTTGATTTTCGCATGGACAATCTGACTGATCAAGGACGCTGCTCTCCTCATCCCCGTATCGTTCGGACCGAGGCTTGACCCGAATCCGTTCCAGCGGCCGTTCTGTGGCAGAATGCGGTCGTGCTCCAACCACTGACCGGGCGCAAGGAATGGAAGTTCTTCAGCGTCCTACCGAAGGCGGCCCCTGGCCTCGCCGCCGCTTGGTGGGCGGTCCTCCTGCTGAGAGGAATCCTGCCGGCGGCGTTCGCAATCGCGATGGGCGTGCTTGTCGGCGCCGTGCAACGCGGCGATCCTCTCGCCGGTCCGCTCGCGTTTGCCGGCTCGATCTTCGTGCTGCTTCA
>QHYP01000063.1:0-260 GCA_003224195.1 Acidobacteriota bacterium
TGATGGTCAAGGGGGCCTATACCTACTCCAAGGCTATCGACTGGACCGACGACGACGGATGGGCTAACCTTGCCTGGAACGATCCAAATATCATCCGCCGTAACCGCGCCCCGGCAGGTTTCAACGTGCCCCATATCTTCCAGTTGGCCTACGTTTACGAACTGCCCTTCGGCACGGGCAAGTCGTGGGCGAGTGGCGGCGGTGGGTCTGCCTCGGAGATCGTCTCAAAGATTGCCAGCGACTGGCAGGTAAGCGGCATC
>QHYP01000063.1:432-6678 GCA_003224195.1 Acidobacteriota bacterium
TGGGCCGCTTCAGTCTGCTGGGGCCAGGCAGTGTGAACTTCGACTTCAACCTGTTCCGCACGTTCAAGTTGACGGAGCGCTTCAACTTACAGTTCCGGGCAGACGCTGCCAATCTCTTCAACGCGCCACATTTCAACAATCCAGTAGGCAGCCGGAGCAGCTCAAACTTCTTGCATGTCACTAGCGCCAAGAACGACGAGCGTCAGTTCCGCTTCGGCTTACGTATGTCGTTTTGATCGCTTTCTCGGGCTGGGGCACGCTTCGGCGTGCCCCGGCACGTCGACCGCTCTGCGGTTGCCCATGAAAATGACCGCTTTGCGGTCGCCCATAATTTTGAAGCCGGTTTCTCTTGTCCGCAGTCTGTGATAACTTTTCTCCCCCCGGTGGGAAGCTGAGATCCTTCCCCGAGCAGAGACGGAGACCTTGCCTTGAAGCCAATTGTTGTCCTCGTCGCAGCCGTGTTATTCCTCGGGCTCAGCGCAATCGCTCAGGCCCCGCTGGAAGCTGGGTGGGTTTCTCTCTTCAATGGGAAGGAATTGACCGGCTGGAAGAAGAACGGAGAAGAGAAGTGGATCGTTGAGCAGGGCACCATCTTGTGCCCTGACCACCGAAAAGACCTATCGCGACTTCGATTTGCGCCTCAAATTCAAGGGCGAGGCGGCCGGCAACAGCGGCGTTTTTTTCCACGCGCGGATTACCGGAATCGATCCGCAGCACGGCCCAGACATCGAAGGGATACAAGTGGAGGTGGACCCTAACGTCGGTAAACACACCGGCGGGCTGTACGAAAGCGGCGTCCGCGGGTGGGTGATGATGCCCGCGGCACAGGGTGAGCAGGCGCTGAAGCCCGGCGAGTGGAACGACCTCGAAGTGTCCGTGCGGGGCAATCACATCGTGACGCAGCTCAATGGGGTGAAGGTTGCCGATTATACGGACACGTCGCCGAGATTCACCGATGGCGTGATTGGCTTGCAGATTCACACCGGCGGAGGCGTGAGGATGAGGTGGAAGGAGATTTACATCAAGGAGAAGTAGAGGGCCACACTTGCGCCAGACCAGGACGACCACATAGACGCGCTTACGACCCGTGACCATGAGTAAACAGAATCGTCGCGCCTTTCTTCAAACTTCCGCGGGGGCTCTGGCAGCCGGCCTCGGCCCAGCGCGTGCTGCCCTGAAGGATGGCGCTGCATTCGGCGACAGAACGCCGCGCCTTGGCATCGCGCACGCATCGCAGGCCATACCAGCCAACGAGGGCAAAAAGCCGCTGCGCCTGGGCCTGATCATCGGCATTGGCAAGGACCCAGATGCTGCTATGGGCAAGGTGCACGATCTCGGCCTGCCAACATGCCAGGTGTTCATAGACGAGCTCGAGCCGGGGCTCGCCGGCCGCTTGCGGCAGGCGCTTGATAAGTACCGGATTGAGGCAACGTCGCTCGTCGTCGGCGGGCCTGGCAAGGAAGTATGGGACTTCTACCAGGGGCCGTTGACCATCGGCCTGGTGCCGCGCGAGACGCGGGACGCGCGCGTCGCGCACATCAAGAAGGCGTCGGACTTCGCCAAACAGTGTGGAATCCCCGCCGTGCAGACACACTGCGGATTCATCCCCGAGAATCCCAACGACCTGGTATATAAGGAAACGGTGACGGCGATTCGCGAAGTCGCGAGCTACTGCAAGCGCAACGGCCAGAATTTCCGCTATGAGACCGGGCAGGAAACTCCCATCGCGCTCGTGCGCGCCATTCAGGACGTCGGAATGGACAATCAGGGCGTGAACTTCGACTTGGCCAATCTCATTCTCTACGGCAAGGCGAACCCCGTTGACGCCATCGAGCTCCTCGGCCCCTACGTGCAGGGGATTCACGCCAAGGACGGGATGTGGCCGACGAACCCGAAGGAGCTTGGCAAGGAAGTTCCCATCGGTGAGGGCAAAGTGGATTTTCCGCGCATCATCGGACGCCTAAAGGAGCTGAATTATCGCGGTGCGGTCACCATCGAGCGCGAGATTTCCGGTCCACAGCAGGTGGAAGATGTGCGAGCTTCGAAAAGATACCTGGAGAAGCTGATCGGTTAGCTGCAGCGGCTGTCTTGCGCGCCCGGCAGGTGGCCAGGGTTCCGCCGCTGCTTCGACAGAAAAGAGTTTTCTCGCACGGGGAAAGAACCGGCCAGCAAGATCAGCAAGCGTAGCGACCGGATCTACCCGGCGTCAGGAGGACTTATGTCAGGCGACACAAAGCATACATCGAACTTCTCAAACAAACTCGACCGCCGAAAATTCATCGGGGCCGCTGCGGCCACTGCCGGCATCCTGTTGATCAAGCCGGAGCTGGTGCGCGGCACGGCCGCCAACTCCGCGGTCCGCGTTGGCCTGCTCGGCTGCGGCGGGCGCGGCACCGAGGACGCGACGAACCTCGTTGACACGGGTGGCGCTCGCGTCGTCGCCCTGGCCGACATGTTTCAAGACCAGCTCGACAAGGCCCGGGCGCACTTCGACCAGATTCAGCAGGCGAAAGGCTATTCTTCGTTGGGCACATCGCAACTCTTTGTTGGGCCCAACGCTTACCAGCAGATCGCGGCGTCCAAGGAATTGGACGCGATGGTAATTGCCACGCCACCCTATTTTCATCCGCACCATCTCGAAGCTGTCGTTGCCGCCGGCAAGCACGTTTATCTCGAAAAGCCGGTGGCCGTGGACGTGCCCGGAGCATTGAAGGTGATCGATATTGGCAAGCGCGCCGAGGGGAAGCTCAGCCTGGACGTGGGTTTCCAGATCCGCGATTGCCCCCCGTTTGTTGAACTGGTGCGGCGCATCCATAACGGCGCACTCGGCAAGATTGTCTGCGGAGAAGCGCATTACCTCACAGGCTACATCGACCGGCCGCCATGGCCGGACGCCTCGCCCGCCGAGCGCCGCCTTCGGAACTGGATCTATGATCGCGCTCTTTCCGGCGACATCATCGTGGAGCAGAACATCCACGTCATCGACATTTGCAATTGGATCCTCAAGGCCCACCCGGTGAAGGCTTCGGCAACGGGCGGGCGCCAGGGCCGCCCGCAGGACGGCGACGTCTACGGAAACTACAACGCCGTCTTCTACTATCCTGACGATGTGGACATTACATTCAGCTCCACACAGTTTGCCAAGGGCTGGTGGGACGTTACCGAGCGCTTTTTCGGGACCAAAGGCACTTCCCAGTCTCCCTATACTGGGCCGCTCGGAATCTGGGGCGATGAACCTTGGCAGTCCGCGGCCTCCCCCGCGAAGGATAAGCCTGAGACTCAGGCGTTTTCGGTGACGGGAAGTTTCACCTCCAATCTCGAGTTCGCCGATCCGGAAAAGAAGAAGGCCTTTGTCGAGAGCATCACGAACGGTAATTTCCATAATCAGGCCGCCAAGGGCGCGGAATCCGCCCTTTCCTGCATGATGGCGCGCACCGCCGCTTACACCGGACGCGAGGTCACTTGGGACGAGCTGATGAAGACGAAAGAGGTGTGGGATCCAAAGATTGACCTGAACAAGCTGCGTTGAGCTTGCGCCGCCGTTGAGCATTGATCTTCTGAACCAAAAATCTATCGCGCGTTTCCCTTTTGAGAAGCCGCGCGAGAAAAGGTCTGAGCCCTTAACGCCTTATCGAGGTGCGCCCATGTGCCATCCATCGCGTCGTGAATTTCTGAAATCCTCAATCACCGCAGCGTGCTCAGCCGGCCTTAGCAGCGGCGCCCTCGTCGAATTTCTCGCCGCTGCGCCCGCGCCGGCCAGCACGGATTCCACGCCGCCGCCGGCGCAGGCCTCGATCAAGAAGGGCGTTCTCCTCGACATGCTGCCAGCTAAGTTCAGCTACGCCGAGCGTCTCAAGATGGCCCGCGACGTGGGCTTTGACGTGGTGCAAGCGCCGACGGAACCCGACGCGAGCAAGGCCGAGGAGATCAAGAAAGCCGCCGACGGCGCGAATATCCGCATCGACTCGGTGATGAACATGGACCACTGGAAATATCCGTTATCGTCCGCCGACCCCGCGGTCGTGGAGAAGAGCCTGGCGGGAATGCGCACGTCTCTGCGCAACGCCAAGCTCTGGGGTTCGGACGCGGTGCTGCTCGTTCCCGCCGTGGTGAATCCGCAGACGTCGTACCGCGATGCCTGGGTGCGCTCTCAGAGGGAGATTCGCAAGCTGATTCCTCTTGCCGAGGAGCTGAAAGTCGTAATTGCCATCGAGGAAGTGTGGAACAAGTTCCTCCTGAGCCCGCTCGAAATGGCCAGCTACATCGGCGAGTTCGAGAGCCCGTGGGTTCAGGCTTGGTTCGACGTCGGCAACGTGGTGCTTTACGGATTTCCGCAAGACTGGATTCGCACCCTCGGCAAGAGCATCGTCAAGGTTCACCTCAAAGACTTCAAGCGCAAGGAAAATGGATACGCCTGGGTCAATCTTGGTGACGGTGACGTGGACTGGGCGGCCGTGCGCGAAGCTTTCGCGGAAATCGGCTACTTCGGCAGCGCCATCACCGAGCTTCCAGCCGGTGACGAAGCTTACCTCCGTGACGTGAGCCGCCGCGTGGACCGGCTGCTCCTCGGCCGCCCCTAAGGACACGTACAGGGATGCCGCCAAATCTCTGGACTCCTCCCGAGCGTCCAGGAATAATTTCAGATGTGCGCCGCCCCTTGCTTTCGGGTTCTCGAAGAGACTTCCTTTCTGCTGCATGCGCCTTTCTGCTTCCGCAGGTCAGTCGAAAAAACCTCGTTTTGAAGCCGTCCTCCCGGCTCGTCCCCATTCGATTTCGGGAAGTCGCCGCGCGCGCTGGACTGGAGTTTGTGCTTCAGAACAATCCCACGCCGCGCAAGCACATGATCGAAACCATGCCCGGCGGCGTTGCGGCTTTCGATTACAACAACGATGGGAGGATGGATATCTTCTTCACGAATGGCGCGGCAATTCCTAGCTTGGAGAAAGATTCGCCCAAGTTCTACAACCGGCTATACCGAAACGACGGCGAGATGAAGTTCACCGATGTCACGTCGGAGGCGGGCGTCGCGGGTGCGGGCTATTCGATGGGCGCCGCGGCCGCGGACTACAACAACGATGGCTATACGGATTTGTTTGTCGCGGGCGTCTACCGCAACATTCTCTATCGCAATCTCGGCAATGGCAAGTTTGAGGACTTGACCAAGGCGGCTGGCATCAAGAGCGACAAGTGGTCGGTTGCCGCCGGCTGGTTCGACTACGATAACGACGGATGGTTGGACCTGTTCGTGGTCAATTATGCTCACTGGACCCCCGACTTTGATCGCTTCTGTGGCGAACGCGACCGCAACCTGCGCGTTTACTGCCACCCAAAATATTTTGAGGGACTCCCCAACACGCTGTACCGCAACCGGCGCGATGGCACTTTCGAGGACGTCACTGCCCAGGCCGGAATCGCCGCACATATCGGTCGTGGCATGAGCGTGGCCTTCGCGGATTATGATAACGACGGCTTCCCGGACGTCTTTGTCACGAACGACAATCTGCCCAACTTCTTATTTCACAATCGGGGTGATGGAACGTTTGAAGAGGTGGCGCTCCAGGCCGGCGTGGCTCTCACCAACAATGGGCTGCCCGTGGCCAGCATGGGAGCTGATTTTCGAGACTATGACAATGACGGCCTCTCCGACCTCAACGTCACTGCGTTGGCGGGCGAGACATTCCCCCTGTTCCAGAATCTGGGCAATGGCTTGTTCCAAGACGCCACCCACCGCAGCCGGTTGGCCACCCTCACCACGACGCGCAGCGGCTGGAGCAATGGCTTCTTCGATTTCAATAACGGCGGCTGGAAGGATCTGTTCACCGCGAATTCCGACGTCAATGATCTAATTGATTTGTTCCAACCCACGCACTACAAGCAGCCCAACAGCCTCTTCGCCAATCTAGGCGACGGAACGTTCCGTGACGTTTCGTCCGAAGCGGGTTTTAATCTGGCAAAGGCACACCGCGGCAGCGCCTTTGCTGATTTTGACAACGACGGGAAAATCGATGTTCTTGTCAGCGCGCTCGGGGAACCTGCGGAGCTCTGGCATAACATCAGTCCTGACGTCAACCACTGGCTCATCCTGAAACTGACCGGTACCCGAAGCAACCGTGACGGGATCGGCGCCAAGCTCCGCATGGGCAATCAATCCAACCATGTGACCACAGCCGTGGGCTACGCGTCCTCGAGTCCGCAAACCGTCCACTTCGGAACCGGTAAGTTGGCGAAGATCAATCGGATAGAGAT
>QHYP01000092.1:0-1792 GCA_003224195.1 Acidobacteriota bacterium
TTATAAACGTGACTCGCCAGGTCGCCAGCCTCGATGCGCCGGTGCCAAAAGCACGGGAGGAGCAGCGCAATCGACGTTGTAGCGACACGCAGCCAGCTCGCCCGCAAAAACGACAGGACGACTTTCACGATCCGTTCTTCTTGTATCTCACCCGCTCGGCTGTGGGCCTGTGTTTCCATGATTGTCCGTGCGTCCCTCGAACAGAAGAGCCTGAATCCGCGCGCCATTCTACACACGCGGGCCAGACAGTCCACTCCGTGCCCTATTTGCGTGGGAAAGAGCGAGACGCTCCGCACTCACATCTTATGAGGGAGGAACATGTCCCAGACGCGCCAAAACTCCGACATCTCATCCGGAGTGCCCAGCGAAACCCGGACGTATTTCTCCATCGACGGAATGCGCCGTCCCAGTATGATGCTGTTCTTCTTGAAGAATTCCAGAACTTCATCCACCCGGCGGCCGGACTCGAGCAGGACGAAGTTCGCATGTGAATCGATGGCCCGAAGCATTCGGTCGTTCGCTTGATTCATGAACTCTTGCCGGTCATTTCGGCTGCGCTCTGCGGTCTCGCGCACATGCTCCGTGTCGTCGAGCACAACGCTGGCAGCCTGCATGCCCAGGATGTTTACGCCGACCGGCAGGCGTTCCTCGGCCAACTTGCGCGCAACCTCCGGCGCGGCCACGGCGTAACCGACTCGCAAGCCGGCTAGGCCGTAGATCTTCGAAAACGTCCGCGCCACAATCACTCGCGGGTCGCTCACGGGACGATCCAGGAAGGAAGCATACGACGAAGACGCGCCAACATAGTGATGGTAGGCTTCATCGATCAGCGCGTGCGTTCCGGCCGGGACTTTGCGCAGGAAGTCTTCGATTTCTTCCCGAGGCGTCAAGCTGCCCGTCGGATTGTTTGGATTGCAAATATAGACCAGCCCGGTCGCGGCATCCGCGTTACGCAGCATCGCGGGCAGGTCATGGGCGTATGTTTTCGTCAGCGGTACTTCAACGACCTCCGCGCCTGCATTCTTTGCATGCTTTCCCAGCGCCTCGAAAGTTGGCACTGGCTCAACCAACTTCTTCCCCGGCCCCAGGAACGCCTCCGCGGCCATTCTAAGCACCTCGCCGGAGCCGCAAGTCAGGACCACTTGATCTCGTTGAACGCCGTGGAGATGCGCGAGTCTTTCTTCCATCTCCTCCGTAGAACGCGGATAGCGGTTAAACGAGCCGGCTGCGTCGCGGATCGCCGCGATTACTTTGGGAGAAGGACCGTAGGCGTTCTCGTTTCGGTCGAGAAGGATTGGTCCGCCAGGTTGCTTCGCTCGCGTGAAGGCAAGACCCCTCGCCAGCGCGAAACTGTCAAGTGCGGGAATTGCGGCCGTGGCCACAGCACCGGCGCCGATGCGGCGAAAGAAACTCCTTCTTGAGACCTGCATACGCACCTCGATCTCGTGTTGATAGCAAGGAAAGGCCGCGCGGTCAAGCGAGAGGAAACCTCAGTGGTGTCCTAATTTGAGGGCATTCGTTGATTGCAGATGTTTTGCGACGCCTGGACGTTGCTAGTGGCGGGCCAAAAGTTTGCGCTGAAATTCAACAAGAGCTGTAAACGCGTCTTCGGCCTTTTTCGACGCCGCGGCCTGCCTATCCCCCGCGGCTAGAACCTTCCTCCATCTCCATCCGTCGTCGGCTTCTGTCCAGTGATATTTAGCAATGGCCGTCTGGGATCTTTCAAAGGCTTTTTGGGACGCAACGTTCGCCTTCCGCAACTTCCTGTACAATTTGTCAAATTTCTTTTGGG
>QHYP01000092.1:1821-10648 GCA_003224195.1 Acidobacteriota bacterium
CGGCCCCGGCGCGCCTGTTCGGTCCCGGCCGGCGAGCCGCCCTAAGGGGTGCTGCACCCCTTCCGACTGATTTCCAACTCTTGTTCCGACATTGCCCTTCCGCTAAGCGAAGAGATAGATTCTTGCACTGCCACGATCATGCAAACTGGCGTGTTTCTATAGTCGGAATAAAATTTATCCATCTGATGCACGATGTCGAGCACTGAGGTGTTTTGCGGTGCGTATTTACCTCGAACTTTGTCCGCGCCCGCCAGCCATTCAGTCGTGCTGTTTCCGGCCCGTATCAGGCTCGTAAGAGGAATGCCAGCGCACGGCCCTTTGAGGCACGGTTTCAAATGGTCCAGCGCATCGTTTTGTTCGTCCATCCTGCCGGACAAATATCCCACGGTTTCCCCCACTCGAAGTCCTTCGATAGCACCTTCTACGTAAGCTCCTTTAATTAGCGAGCTCTGCGAACCCGAGCTACCAAACATTGCCCACATTCTCCCATCCGGTTTAGAGGGACTGTCTTGGGCTAAGTTGCTAAATGGGATCAGGGACAGCAAAACGGCTGTAAACGCGCTCCGCATAGTTACCTCCGGTCCCATGGGGGATTCTACTTGAAATTAGGACACTACCGAAGCGGCCGAGAGCTGGGAGTCATATCCGGCATTCACGCACGACGGCGCACGGCCCGGAAACACACCGGCAGCTCACATGACTCAGACTTTCTGTAGGGATCTGGTACTACCTTGACGGTTGGGCGTCCCCCAGTCGCTTAAGCCGGTCGCGCAACCGCCGCTGCAACGGCATCGGCGTATTGGGATTGAACGCGACGAGATACCACAACGGCTGGCTGCGGTCCCTGCTCAGCCAGGTCAGCGTGGCGGAATCCGCATTCGGATGCCGCGCCACGTTTTCGCGGATGGCGCCATAGGGATGCCGCGCCAGCTTGCTCAACGTTTTCGCATTGGCGCGCGGATGTTCGCTGATCAGCCGCAACAGGTAAAAATCCTCTTGCGGCGCCTGTTTCGCCAGCTTCTCCAGCATTTCCGGTTTCGCCTCGGCGCTCAGCACCAAGCCGATTTTTTCGTCCCAGGCCGTATTGATGTGGTTCAGTTCGCGCGTCCGCGCATGGATCAGCTCTTCCAGCGTGCGGCGTTCCTGCTGCATGCGCGCGATCGGCAGTTGCGTCCCCTCGAGCGAATCGAGCACGCGCAGCAGGTGCTGCCGCTCCCCGAATACGATCTGAGACGTGCGTTGCACCGTGCCTATTTCCTTCTCTTTGTGCTGCACCAGGTCGGAACGTCGCATGATTCCCCTCGTAAAGGCGCATTATCTTCTGCTCGCCGGTTGCGGTAAAGTTACGTACCGGGAGCGTGTGCTTGATGTTTAACCCGCTAGTGCCGTTTCAACGTATTGGGGCCCGCCCCTGCGGGCTTCCATGGCGCCCTTCTGTCGTCGCGGATTTGGAGGCGCGCGTACCGTTGTTGGGGTCACTCCGTTGGAATGGCACTCGGCGCTCCTTTTCATTCGGGCCGCCGCCAGAGGTGCCGCATCATGTCTGCATTTGAAGAACTGCACGACGACCTGGAACGCTACGAGCAGATGTTCGGCCGAGCACGCGGCCGCTTGGCGGTTTCTCTCGACCGGCTGACCAACGCTCTTGTCCTCGTCGGCCAGCACGGCGTCTATTGTCACAGCCCGCGTAATCCCGCGCAACCCGCCATGGACATCCACATGATCACGCAGGAACTGGCGCACGCCAAGGAGCTGATTCAGTCCGTCATGGAAGAGCTGCGGCGTTCGCGCGACGCCAAAAGTTCGAATTGAGAGGGCTCGCGCGCCGTTGCAACCCTGGCCGGAACCGACCAGCTCGCCTCCCGAAATAATCATTGAGTTTGCAAAAAAGGATTGGACTCGCGCTCGCGGCCAATCGTCGTTGTGGGCCCGTGCCCGGGAAACACAACCGTCTCCTCCGGCAATCCCAGCAGCTTGCCGCGAATCGAACGCAGAATTCCCTCAAACGACCCGCCCCACAAATCCGTGCGGCCGATGCTCCCGGCGAAGAGTGTATCGCCGGCAAAAAGTTGCGGCGCCGGGAGGGTCACCTTCCCCGCATTCTGCGGTACATAAAGCGACACGCTGCCCGGCGTGTGCCCCGGCGTGTGCAGCACCTGCGCCTCGAACGCACCCCAATGCAGCGCCTCGCCCTCCTTGAGCAGTTGGTGGATCTCCGTCAGCTCCGGCGGCTGCATCCCGATCCACGCCGCCTGCACGTCCATCGCTTGATACAGGGGCAGGTCGTCCGCATGCAGCATCACCGGCGCGCCGGTCAACTCGTGCAGCTTTTTCAGGCCGCCGACGTGGTCGATGTGCGCGTGCGTGCTGACGATGGCTTTGACCTTCAGCTTGTGCCGCTTTAGGATCTCGGCGATCTTTTCCACTTCGTCTCCGGGATCGAGCACGATGGCTTCCCGCGTCTCCGGATCCCCGATGACCGAGCAGTTGCACTGCAGCCAACCTACCGGCAGGATTTCGTGAATCAATCTGCCGCCGCTTGCGCTGAAATTAGGTGTCGTGGAGTTCATCGGACGGAGTATATCAAATTGGAAATCCTACAAACCTCTGCGCGGAACGCGGCGCCAGGTCACAGCCGGTCGAGGCCGCCAGATTGCCAAACGTGTCGTAGGTGTAGGTGTTGGCGAGTGCTCCTGCCGAGTTGCTCAGCGAAGCGATCGTACCCAGGTCGTCAGCTTCGTAGTAACTCGTTGCGCCAGAGCGAAGTTCGGCAAGGGGTTCGTCCGGTCCGCGACCCTGCGTATACCGAGCTAAAGAATCACCGCTGGCGTCAACTTCTTCAAGCGGGTTATCCCCATCATAGGGGTAGTTCGTCGTCCCGCTCGCAGACGATTTTTGGACGCGGCGGCCGAACGGATCATACTTGAAGGCATCTGATTGAATCCGGAAGGTGCGACACGTCGTGACTTGGCCTGAGATCATCGGGGGGCAGGTTTCGGGCGCTGGAGGATGTACTGAAGAAGTCCGATCGCAAGCCCTATTCCTAGAGTCGAGGCCAGCACAATCAAAGTCGTGCCTGCCGGAACTCCCTTGCCGAAACCTAGGAAGGAGCCGAATATCGCCATCACTAGCAGCCAGTAGAGAAGCTTAAAGCGCCTAGTCCGCTCGTCAGTAGTCTTTTCAACGATGCAACCAAGGAGAAATCCTATAGTGGCACCTCCAGAGGCTCCGAGCACCGAAGTGACTATGTCGTGCGGATAGGTTACGCGGAACCAGTACGTCCCCTTTTGAACCAACAGAAGGCCTAGTAGGCCCAATAGAATCTCCTGTTCATAGCCGCACCAAAAGTCTCCATACCTCGCTTATTTTTGTATTTGCAGTCATTGCCGCCAGCCCACGGGCAGTATTTCGTGGATCAATTTGCCGCCGCTTGCGCTCAATTTGTGCGTAGTGGAGTTCACCGAACGGAGTATAGCATCCGCGCAACAACGCCGCCGCCCGCACAACCGGCCGTGAATCGGCCGCGGTTTAACCTCTGCTAAACTATCTGCCGTGGAAGCACACACTGCCGTCACCGCCCGCGATACTCCGCTCGCCGCCGTGCACAAGCGCGCCGGCGCGGAGATGGGAGTGTGGTTCGGCTGCGCTTTGCCCAATCACTTTGGCGATTGGCTCGCCGAATACCGCGCCGCTCGCGATTCGGTGGCTCTCATCGACAAGAACTGTCGCGCCTACCTGCGCTTTACCGGCCCCGACCGCGTCCGCTACTTGAACGCCATCCTCACGAACAACATCCAGGACCTTGCTCCAGGCGCGGGCACTGTCTCTCTCCTGCTGAATCCGCAGGGACACATCCTCGCGGAAATCGAGACCTACGCTCTGCCCGACCATCTGTTCTGCGTCTCCTACGCCATGATCCGCGAGCGCCTTGTCGAAACGCTCGACAAATACGTCATCATGGACGACGTGAATCTCACCGATGAGGCCGATCTCTTCGGGACCTTGGCCCTCGAAGGACCGAAGGCTGCCGAAGCGCTCGCGCAACTCTCTGGCGTGGACCTTTCCTCGCTCGGCGAACTCTCAACCATCGACGCTGCGGTGGCCGCGCTGGGCTGCCGCATCACTCGGCGTTCCCCCGGTGGGATTCCCGGCGCCGAATTCCTTATCGCGCGTGACAACCTCGCGGCGCTCTGGCAAATCCTGGCTGAAAAAATTCGCGCCCTCGGCGGCACGCCCATGGGCTACAGCGCTCTTTCCGCGCTGCGCCTCGAACAGGGCGTCCCCTGGTTCGGCTACGATTTCGACGAGCGGCATATCCCCCACGAAGCGGGTCTCCAGGACTCGCACATCAGCTACACGAAAGGATGCTACACGGGGCAAGAGATCGTCGAGCGCGTGCGCTCCCGGGGTCACGCGAACCGTCTCCGCGTCTCGTTGAAGTCTCTGGCCAGCGAACCGCTTGCCCCTGGCACGCCACTTCTCGCTGACGCCCAAGAAGTCGGCTACGTCACGCGCGCAGCCTTCTCCCCTGCCCTTGGCTGCCCCCTGGGCATGGCTTATCTGCGCCGCGAGTACTCCGCGCCAGGCACCCGCTTGACCTGCGCTGCCGCCACCGCTGAAGTCCTGAAGCCGGGCGCGATTGAATGAAGCCTGCACGGGAATCTCTAGGCAGGGTTTCCTTCCACGCACAACGGCTCACGGATCCCAATCCAGCAGTCACACGCACCGAAGACGCGTCTCACTTTGCGCCAACTTCGCCCCGAGTCTCAGTTCGTGAGACGCTTCCCGGAACGGCAATTCGCGCATCTCTTTAGTTTCCCGTCGCTTGCTCGACGCACATCCTAGAATTTCTTTGGCACTGCACATGCCCATTCTCCAGCGGGGCCGCGCACGAGACGCTTGGCATTCGGGGGAAACGGTGCGACGGCGGCGCTGGCGAAATCACGACGTCAACCAAAATAAGACCACGCCGCAGCGGTAGCTTATCACCGCAAGTTTAGTCTCCCTCCAACTGCCACACCCTGGAGCTTGTTCCCCAGAAGTGCGCCGGTGTCGAGATGCTCTGCAAGGTGTCACAATTCGTGAAGCAGTATCTTCTGGCTGGATGCCTCCTCAGCCTCTTCCTCATCCTTGCGCCGACGGCTTGGGCGCAAGTCTCCGCCTTCGAGGCACAGGCTGGACAGATTCGCGGGACGGTTCTCTTTGAAGGGAATCATCGGCCGGCCGGCGCGGTCATTGTGAACCTGAATCCGCTCTCGGGAGGGCCGTCCGCCAGCGTCCTGACGGACTTGACCGGCCGCTTCGAGGTGCGCGGTCTGCCTCCCGGGACTTACGAGATTGCCGCCGAAGAGCGCGGTTACGAATCCACTCGGGCGACCGCTCAGTCCAACAGTCCTCTGCCGGGTCTGGTTCTCTACTTGAAACCGGCGAACACAGCGTCAATCAGACGAACTCGCCTCATGGTTTCCGTGCGAGAGTTGAAAATCCCCGGCAAGGCGCACGATGCGTTTGAAAATGGCGTGCAATGCTTGACAAAAAATGACGCCGCCGCGAGCCTGGCCTATTTCACAAAAGCCACCGCTGCATTTCCGGACTACTACGAAGCCTACTACCATGCGGGCGTGGCGGAGATGAGGCTGGGACGCAATGAGCAGGCCATGCAGGCCTTCCAGAAAGCAATCGATTTGAGCGGCGGACGCTACGCCTGGGCGCAGTTTTCGTTGGGAGTGCTTCTTCTCCAACAGGATAAGCCGGACGAAGCACAAGTCGTGATCCGCCGCGGGTTGGAATTGGATGAGACTTCGCTCTCCGGCCGCTTCCTTTTGGGCGTTTCCCTTTTGAGGCTGGATCGCCTCGAGGAGGCTGAGCAAAGCGCTCGCGAAACCCTTGTCCAGGAGCCCAGTTTCGCCAAGGCGTACCTGCTGCTCTCGGATGTCCACGCCCGCAAAGCCGACTACCCGGCGCAAGTTCTGGACCTCGACGCGTATCTGACCCTCGAGCCGGCCGGCCCGGCAAACGACCTCGCTCGCCGAACCCGCGAAGTCGCTCAGCGGATGGCGTCCAGATCCACGCCCCAAAACTGACCCTGCGCCCCTTCCCCTGGAGCGCGCCCGCCGCGAATCTGCAGACAGAAGCTGCGAATTACCTAGTGAAACGCGGCGGACCAGCCGAGCGTGGTGATCGCCAGAACTCCCAACAGCGACACGAGGCTGATAAGGCCAAGCGCTCTTCCATGACCAAGCAGCGAGTCGCGCGTCTCCGCGTTGAGCGTGAGCAGCCCGATGACTGCGACAAGGAGCCCCCAGGCAACGACGGCCCCCATGCCCGGGTGGTCGTTGATGGACGAACGAAGGTTGGGCGCCAGGCTGGCCGGAATCCAAGAGAGTGGCGCGGCCACAATTCCCCCGATTAGAACGGTGCAAAGCAGAAGCCTTGCCAACCACTCCCGGAGGAGAAGCTGGCAGCCGCGGCGCACCAAGAAACTCCAGCCCAGCAACGCCAAAGCGACTGCGATCCAGCCGTACCACGAGAACAAATTGCTGAAACGTACCCAGGCGTGAATCAGACGCGGCGTGTGGCCATGGGAAAGCCTCGGCAGAAAATACAGAGCAAGAAACGCGTTCCAGGAGACGGCGATAGTCAGAGTGAGCAGGCTGATAAGCTGCAACAGGGCGCGCGTGGGCGCGACCCGGCAGCGGGTGCAGACGGATTCCGTGGGCAAGAATTGCTGTCCGCAGCGGTCGCAGAACAAGTTGTTTGCTCCTATCTGGTAAGAAATACACCCCGTCTTCAACAGGTTAGGCCCCCCGGAGCATCGGCGGCTACTGTCCTGAGGGTCAGGCGTCAGGAATTGTGCAACCTGCGGCCCACGGTATGTACCGTGCGATGCGCAAGATTTGAGATCAGGACGGGCCATCTGGGCTAGCGGCGCGGTCGAGGACACACACACCGCCCCACGGCCGGGAACCTTGACGGCCCGAGGATTCAGGCAGAAGGGCCAGAAGGCGCATCTTGAAATCCAGGCGCCTCAGCTTGGCCGCCGTCTTCAACATGGAGTGCACTTCCTTGGCTTTCCAGCCAGCAGGCTCGAAGAAAGAGGGGCCTTCGGGAGGGGCAAACTTGAAGGGCGCTTTGGCCTGCTCGAGCTTGTTGCCCAAAGTTCGCTGGAGCAACCGCAGGAGCCCCGGGGATGACAACTCGAGGACCCAGCGGCGGAAACTTCGCTGCGCGGCCAGGTTCTGCGCGAGGGAGCGAACCGCCTCGGTTTCGAGGTACATGAGCAGCCCCTCCGTCAAGATGAGCGCCCGCCGAGCCGACTGGCCGAGGCGCACGAAGAGCTCTTGCCGAGCCCCCGAGTCCGCCAGATCGATCGGGACTCGCTCCACTTGGCAGATGGGCTTCTCGGAGCGGAGCAACTCTTCTTTCTCGGCCAAGATGCCCGGCAAATCCACTTCAAACCAGTGGAGGTCCCGAGGAAGTTGCAGGCGGTAGGGCCGCGCATCGAGTCCGGCAGCGAGATTCACGACAGTATCGAAGCCTTCCTTGACGGCTCCGAGGACGGTGCGATCGAAAAGAAAAGTCCGTATCGGCCACGCCCAATCGCCCGTGGGCGGCATGTCCCGGAGAATCTGCTCGCCGCGTGCACCGGCGAGCATACGCGCGAACGGGTCGCGAAACAGCGCATCGGAGCGCTCCGTTTCGATGGCGCGGTGAATCGCGGCCCAGCGAGCGGTGTCGGAGACGTTGCGGATCGGCGGCGGCTGGCTCAAGAATACCTCACGGCGCCACCCATTCTAAGGCGCAACGCCCTTGATGCGCATGGCGATTTACGACGTGTCGCCGAAGGGATCTTTCACGCCCGCGTTCCGGCCGCCGTCGCGCTGGTCGGCCAGCGGCTAGTGCGTCGTCCCGGAAATATGTCACATATCTCTTTAGGAGGTGGGAGCTTCAGCTCCCACGTAACCGGTTGAAAAGGAAAGGGGCTTCAGCCCCTGAAGTCACCCTGCCTTGTTTCATGTATTTTCGGAACACGACACTAGATGGTAGTAGCGCCTGCCTGGAGGGCGCGCTAGGCTGCAAACGATCAGGGTTTTGCTTCGTCTTTGGTCATGGCGAAGGGATTGAGCTTGGGCCCGCCGGGCGGAACCATTATCTTCAGCCGGCCGTGGGCAGCATCGCTCAGTGTGAACTCGAACTCCGTCGGGCCGTCCTCGTCCTTCACTTGGAAGGAGAGCTTTCCATCCGCCAGTTTGGCGGACTGAATATCTTGCTCCCCGTTTGCCTCCGAGACCACTTCGACGACGTCACCGTCCTCGTTGGTATTGATATCCCCGGCGGCGAAGGCGCCCGCGAGGGAACCTTCATCCTTTTTCAGTTTCAAGACAGCGAAGGTCTTGTCTTTGAATCGGGCTCGCCAGGTGCCGACAAAATCCTCGGCTTTCGTCGCAAGCTCTCCCGGCCTTGCGTTCGCGGGAAACGGCCGCCGCATCCCCGCTGAGGCCGAAGCCAGCAAGAAGAAGAGGCCGGCGCACGAGAGAAAATGTCCGAGCCGGCGGGCGGGAGAGTTTCTTTTCTCTGCCGTCACGATGCCCTCCTTCAGCACTTAGACGCCATAGCGAACGCGGGGTTGCTTCGGCGCGCCCGCGGTTCCTGCCGATACGCGCCCCGGACCGATGACCTGGCGGAAATCACTTAGGGCCCTTGGCGTAGACGCGCACATAGTCCACGAGCATGGATTGCGGGAAAACCGTTACAGCGTCGGGAGGGCCGGGCCAGTCGCCCCCGACGGCGAGGTTCAGGATGATGAAAAAGGGATGATCGAAAACCC
>QHYP01000093.1 GCA_003224195.1 Acidobacteriota bacterium
TCATAATCAACCCAGGCAGCGCTTGCGCTCCAGCGGGGATCGTCGACGCCGGCCTGCGCCGTGACGTCTGTGAATGTGCCGTCACCGTTATTGTGGTAGAGCACGTTGTGTCCGAAGTTGGTTACGTAAAGATCCTGGAAGCCGTCATTATCGTAGTCCCCGACAGCGACTCCCATTCCGTAGCCGATGTGCCCGACTCCGGCTTTTTCGGTGACATCTACAAACTCCAGTTTTCCGGTCTCGCTCAATAGATTGCGGAAGAGGCGATTGCCGGGCTTCCAGCCTAGAGCAGGCGGAAACTTCGCAAGCCGAAGATCCTGAGTAGGGTCGAGCATCGTGCCCTGCACGAGATAAACGTCCAGGTCACCGTCGTTGTCGTAATCGAACAGAGCGACGCCGGCTCCCATGATTTCCGGCATGTAGTACTGGCCGCTTGCGCCGTTGAAATGATGAAACTTCAGGCCGACTTCTTCGGCAGCCTCGCGAAAAAGCGAAACCTGCGCAGGATGAGCGACGGCCGTACTCCACAGCGTGCTCAGACCACCAGCAAGCCCCAACGACGAGAGCAGTTCCAAAAAATCGCGGCGACTGTAGATGTGCCTCTGTTTTTCTGCAAGGCGTCCGGCAGAGCCCCACTTCCGTTCTTTCACTGTGGAGTCCCCGGCGGGGTTTCTAGGATGCGAAGGTCGCGCTCGACGCTGTCAACCAGGCCGGACTGCCCGCGTGCTAAAGCTCCATCCCGTGCCTGGCGTATGTAACGCAAAGCATTCTGCCGGTCCCCGGAGCGCGCGAACGCCGCGCCCAGAGCGTAGATGTATCGCGGGGTGTTTTCATCCTCCGGCTCAATCGTCTTCTCGAGTTCCTCGATTCCTTCACGGTAGGCATGTTGATTGACCAGCACGCGGCCCAGATTGAAGTGTGCCTGTCGATCGCTAGGTTTGTTGTCGACAGCCTTGCGGTACTCGGCTGCGGCTTCCACCAGCTTGCCCTGCCGCTCCAAGAGATACCCGATGTTGTTGTGGGCGGCAGCGTGAAAAGGGTCGATTTCGATGGCCTTCCGGAACGCGTTCTCAGCCTGTTCAAATTTTTGAACGGTAAGAAGCAGCACGCCGTAGTTGTAATAACTTTCCACGGAGCCTGGTTCGAGGCGGGCTGCAGCACGGTAGTGTTCCTCTGCCTTTTCGAATTGACCCAGCCGCCCGTAGAGTTCGACCAGATTGATGTGCGCCTGAACCATGTGTGAATCAATTTCGAGGGCTTTCTCGTGTGCCGTCACGGACTCCTCTAGCCTTCCCTGCCGCTCGAGCTCGATGCCGATCTGCACTTGATTCGTGGCACTCAGATTGAGGGCCCGAACTTCATTTAGTAGCGCGTCATTCGACGGAGGAGCCCCATCCTTGTTTTTCTCGAAGAGGTGAACCTGTTCGCTAGCCTTCCCATCCTGCCCGAGCGAGCGATAGATCAAAGCCAGAGCATAATGGGCAGCACCGAATTCCGGAAACAACGCGCACGCTTTACCGTAGGCATCGGCGGCTCCGGCGAAATCCCGGCGGGCCGCACGAGCTCTTCCCAACCCGTAGTAGGCATCGGCATTATCGGGGTGTTGCTTTACGATCGAACCGTAGAGTTCCTCGCTTTCGCTCAAGTCGGCGGAAGCGAGCAGGCAGTTAGCTAGGTGCAATTGCGCCGGGACATAGTCGGGAGCGATCCGCAGTGCCCTGCGAAGCGTGACGACAGACTGGTCGCAGTGTCCACCGGCGCGCTCGACCGTGGCCAGATAATAGCCCCACCTCAAGGCTGATGGCGCGAGTTGGCCGGCACGCCGATAGGATACTGCCGCCTCTTGGAAAAGACCGTAGGTCTGCAGGATCATCCCCAGCCGCCCGTTTGCGGTGTCGTCGTCCGGGTGAGCGCGGACGTCAGCATACGCCTCTTGAATCTGGTCTCGGACAACAGAAGAGAAATCGTCAAGAGCAAGGGGAGGCAGGTCGGGAGTAGCTGGTGCGTTTTGAGCCCGCGCTCCGCACGCCGCGAGAATCAGCGTTTGGATTAACCATAACGCCTTCCTCATTCCTTTTTCTCCACTCGATTGCGATGCTAGCATCGCTCGAAATCCCAGGTCAATCTTGCCGGGCAAGCAGCGATCCCTCTCGGATTCAACTTCGCGGCTGTCTCAAAAAGCGCGGCAGGTCACGCCTAACTCCCAGTGCGAGGAAAATCGCGCTGCAAATCTCTTTCCTCATTTCCCAGAACCCGTTTATGGACTGCGAGCCACTTCGTCCCGTAGCCGACCTCACACCCCACGTGGTTGAGCAGCCGGTAAATTTTGCTTGGGCTTAAAACGGATTTAGTGAGTGGACGCCATCCGCGGGTATTTGAGTTAGCGACAAATAGGATCGAAAGGGAAGCTGGACACAAAGCGGCAAAGAGCCTCCATTCGCTTCGTGAAAGACGGGCTTCCGCGATCGTGCCGGGACGGGTGTGCCCCAAGACTCAAGATCGCGGTTCGGCAGGACTTGAGCTGTACAGGCGAAACCTTGTCTCCAGATTAATCGTAGAATAGACAGAAGGGTGTAAACGGATGAAACGCCGTGTGTTGCTGCGCGAGCCGGTAATCGTGGCGCTAGAGACGCTGCGCGCGCACAAGATGCGTTCCTTCCTAATGCTGCTGGGGACTATCCTTTCCGTTTCCACGCTGATTGTGGTGATTGCTCTGATTTCGGGTGTGAATCGGTATATTGCCGACCGAGTAGCCAATCTTGGATCGAACGTATTTCTGCTGACGCGATTTCCCATTATCACGGACGTGGAAGAGTACGTGAAGGCGAACCGGCGCAACAAGAAAGTGACGTGGGACGACTACGAAGCGTTGCGCGCAAACCTGAAGCTGCCGGAGCGTGT
>QHYP01000094.1 GCA_003224195.1 Acidobacteriota bacterium
TTGCGAAACCGATCGGATCGGTGCTTGGCCAGTCGCAAGATAACTTCGCCTACATTCCCATCCAGACGTATTTCAAGATTTATGGCACGCAGGAGACGATCTGGGTGAACATCCAGGCCCGCGGGGCGGAATGGATGGACCGGACGCAGGATGAGGCACGCGCACTGATGCGGGCGCGCCGGCATCTGTCTCCCAACGAGAAGGATAACTTCGGAATCTTTGATTCCGCGACGCTCATGGCCTTGTGGAAGAATCTGACCGGCGTGATCGCCACGGCTATGATTGGGGTGGTCTCGGTGTTCCTGGTGATCGGGGGAGTCGTAATCATGAACGTGATGCTCGCAACGGTCACCGAGAGGACGCGAGAAATTGGGATCCGCAAGGCGCTGGGCGCGCGCCATCGCGATATCCTGTTGCAATTCCTGGTCGAAGCCGCCGTCATGGCCGCGATTGGCGGAGCGATCGGCGTGATAACGGCCTACGCGATTTCCGGACTCACAAGGGCCACAACCTCCGTGCCGATGAGCGTCCCCTTTACGGCAGTCGTTATCGCGGAAGTGATTTCGGCCGCTGTCGGCATCTTTTTCGGCGTTTACCCTGCAAAGAAAGCCGCAAGCTTGCCACCTATTGAAGCGCTCCGCCAGGAATTCTAGGCGGGTGGAGAGATCAGCATGCGCATAAATATCGGCGAGAATGGGCGGATGGCCATCACGACACTGCGTGAGAACAAGATGCGTTCGTTCCTGACCGTGCTGGGCGTGGTCATCGGTATTACTGCATTGCTCTCCGTGGTCTCCATTCTCGTGGGTGTTTATAGCAATGTGAATGACTACCTGACAGACTACGGTCCGGAAACGCTGTTCATCTTTCGGTTCGATCCCGGAATTCACACGGGGAGATTGACTCCTGAGGAACGCGCGCGCAAACCGCTCACAATGGAGGATGCCGAAGCCATCGAGCAGTTCTGCCCGGCGGTGCGTGCTGTCACGGTCAGCCTCTATCCACGCTTTGTGGAGGAAGGCCCTTCGCGCGGGCCCGTCACGGCGCGGTACCTCAGCAAAGAAGTCTCTGGAATTGATTACAACGGGACACTTCCCGCCACCGAAGAGGTATTCAATTCCAGGCCGCGCATCGGACGCTTCTTCAGCGACGCTGAAAACGCGCACCGCGCAGATGTGGCGGTGATTGGCTCCGACATTGCAAAGACGCTGTATCCGGACATCGAGCCGCTGGGGAAGCCGATCATGATCGACGGCGTCACCTACGAAGTGATTGGGGTTCTTGAGCCGCGCAAGGGCGGATTCGTCAAAGATCAGTCCGCGGACAAAGCAGTGATGGTGCCGTATCGCAGTTACCACAAGCATATTCCGCAGGATGACGAGCACTTCGTTGGGGCCACGGCTTATCCCGGCCGGATGTCGGAGGCGGAGGACCAAATCCGCGGGGTGTTGCGCCGGCGGAGAAACGTGCCTTACAGCGAGCCGGATAATTTCGGCATCTCCAGTGCCCAGCAGATCGCCGAGGAATTTCGCCAGATCACGTCCTCGGTGGCGCTCTTGATTTCCGTGATTAGCTCGATCGGGCTTCTGGTGGGTGGCGTGGGCGTGATGAACATCATGCTGATGTCGGTGACGCAGCGCACGCGTGAGATCGGCGTGCGCAAAGCGCTCGGCGCGCGCCGCCGCGACGTTATATGGCAATTCCTCACGGAAGCAATTGTGCTGACGGGCGCCGGTGGCGTCATCGGCGTATTGCTGGGCGGCGGCATTAGCCTGCTCATAAATCTTCTGGTGCCCAGTCTGCCCTCATCCATTCCGCTCTGGGCGATCGTGCTTGCTGTGGGCGTCTCCATGAGCGTGGGCCTGTTCTTTGGCATGTATCCCGCCGTCAAAGCGGCGCGGCTGGATCCCGTAGAGGCCCTGCGGTACGAGTAGTCAGAGGCGCATGGCGGAGCCGCCTCCAAAACATGGGACGCTGACCCATACAACCCTGGGTTCGCGGGAAAGTCAGTAGCACAGGCACTCTTGCCTGTGCGCTTTTCCATACGGCCCGGGGTAGGCGGGAGAGTCGCCGGCAGCTCTAATCATTATCAGCCTGATGAAAAGGCGCTTCACGCTGTAGCTCAGGCCGGAATTTATCCCGACCCGGTCGGGAGGCCTGAGGAATCTGCTTTTGCGAAAGCCCAGGGAAAACGCGGATTCCTCGTCGGTCGCTGTGGCGACCTTTCCCCGCCAATCCCCGCTTCACGCTCCGCTGCAAAGCAGCCTCCCCTCCGCTCAGCCTCCTTCGAGCAGACTTCAGGTGAGTCAGGGAAATTTCACTTGTCCGATTGCGGCGTTTATCGTCCAAGTGGGTTGTTTGTAAGTATGCTATTTATCGGACTTTGGTTTGATTTGGCAGTGATGTTAGGGCATAAATGCACATGCGGCGCACGCCTGACAGCACGTTTTGCGAGCAGCCGTTGTCGTTTCACCGAAGGGTCGTAGCATGCCATTAAGAACCGCTGGCTACCTGATCGGCGCGGCCTTTTTAGCTGGATCCGCATTGATGTATGTCCGCGCCGCCGCGTGGGAGCGACATCACAATCCCCAGCCTCTAATTCTTCCCATATCCCTCGCACCAGGAACGATCAAAACCCCCGAAATAAAGATCGACCTCGACAGGAGCTACGACATTGTCATCGACTTTGATGGGCGTCGCCTGCGAGGAGACGACGGGATGAACATAGATATCGCGTGGCAATTATGGGACGGTGCCACGACCGTGGCACTGGGAAACTCCCTTAACAAACCGTGGCAGGATTGGGCGGGGACAGTTGAGCGAACTCTGGGAAGTTTCAGAGGACAAGCAGGTCGTCGCTACACATTGACCCTCCAAGTAAATCCAGAAACATCTCCCCTAAACCATGCCAGACCAATCCTTAAGGTCCAGATTCCACGAGGGCTCTGGGAAGACTACGGAGCAGGACTGTTCATTCGGAGGCTGGCTTCGTACGCAGTGGGGCTTACCGGTTTGTTAGTCGTCGGCGGCTCGTTCTTATCTCGAAGCTGGGCGAAGGAAAAAACTAAGCCTAACCCCTGAGTAGTGGCGTAACCAGACATGCGTTGCTGCCAGTCCAGAGACCGGCCAAACGAAGGATGGACCGGAGCTAGTAGACCCGCCCCCTCCCTTATTTGGCATGGCTCGGAACTTTCACCACACTCTTATCCCCACTTTTCCACAGCTTTTCCTATACTCCTCAGTAACTTTCGCTTGACTTTCGATAACTAATGTGCTACCGTCCCTCTTGCAAGTCGCGAGAGTTGACCTCAAGCGGCCTTTACCCCGATGAAATCGGGGCGGTGTCACATAAAACATACACTGGACTGCTGCGCACCGCTGGGACTGCCTCTAATTCCTGCGTCCGGCGTCCTGTCATTTCATCTGCTGTTGACCGCTTCGCGGTCACACCTGATATGAGGTCTCTATGAAATACCAATCCAGCCGTACCGCCGTAACTCCCCAAAAGCCGGACGCCAATCGCTGCCAGTTCTCCACCGCCGACGGCCGCCAATGCCGCATGTCTCGCTGGGAGGGTCACGTCTCGTTCTGCCTCTTCCACGCCCGCCTCGCCGCCCGCGAAGCCCGCAAAATGGCCCAGCTCCTCGGCGTCGAAGAGCTCGGCAAGGAGCTCGTTTCCCTTTCCGGCGAATTCAAGACCGCCACCGACATCAATCATTTCCTCGGAAAACTTCTCATCAGCATCGCGCGGGACCGCGTCCCTCACCGCAACGCCGTCGCTATGGCTTACATCTGCCAGCTCCTCCTCTGCACTCTTTCCTCCGTCCGCCACGAAATCACGAATGAAGGCCCGGGCTTTTCCGCCTGGAAAGCCCTGGTCGGGAAGGCCCTTTCTTCCCGGCTGCCGCAACAATCCTGAGGTTTTTCCTCCCGTGCCCGCCCACTCCCTTTCTCACCCGGTACTCGCCGTGCGTTCTTGCCTCGCACGAATCACGAGTCACCAATCACGAATCACTAAGTCTTTTACAATGCGTAGTGAGCACCCGGCGAAGGGTGCGAATCCTGAGCGCAGGACCGCATCGTTGGTCCGGAGCCGAAGGATCTCTCTGGAACTTGCTATTTCTTTTAGAAGGCGCAGATCCAGAATGCCTCCCAGCTGCATCAAAACACAGGGCTTTAAAGTCTTTAGAATGCGCAGTTCCGAAAAAAGGGCAGGGGGTGGGGGTACCTCACACGCGACGCCCAAAATTTCTCGCAGAAAGCGGACTCATCACTGCTGCCCGTCAACTATCAACTCTCGACTCCTCTCGCCTCACCCCTGCCATATCCGCGATGCCTCCCCATGAGGTAAACTTCCGCCGTTCCGCAAAGCGCATGAGCCACGTTGCCGCCATCCTTCCCGCCGCCGGCCTCGGCACCCGCATGGGCGCCGAGACGCCCAAGCAATTTCTCGACCTCGACGGCGTTCCCATCGTTCTGTACACGCTTCGGCGTATCGCCTCTTGCCCGCTGATAACCGCGATCTACATCGCCACACGCTCGGACGAAGTGCCTCGCCTCGAAGAGCGCATCCGCGCGGAGAAGTTCGCGCAAGCCGTCCGCGTCCTCCGCGGCGGCGATTCCCGCCAGGCCTCGGTCGCGCAAGCGCTCCGTGAAGTGCCCGATTCAACCGAGTTCGTGCTCGTCCACGACGCCGTGCGGCCCTTTGTCACGCGCGAGCAGATCGAGCGCATGGACACGGTCAAGGAAGTGAAGCGCGCGAGCTTGCCCGAAGACGTCGCGCTCATCACCGCCACGGTTCACCGCGAGCGCGTCGTCCTGGCGCAGACACCGCAGGTGTTTGCCACGAAACTCTTGAAGGAAGCCTTCGCCCGCGCCGAGCAGGACGGCGTCACTGCTTCGGACGAAGCGGGCCTGGTCGAGCGCCTCGGCCATAACGTCCACGTTGTCCTCGGCTCCGAGCGCAACATCAAAATCACGCGCCCCTCGGACATGGATCTCGCCCGCTTCTATCTCGATCTCGAGCGCGAACGCCTGAAGGTATGAGTATGTCCTCGAGTTCCCGCGCAAAAACAATCCTGTTCTGGATGTCCATCGCCTTCGTGGGCGTGATGCTCTGGAAGCTGGTCTCCGCGAGCGGGCAATCCGCGCGCGAGGACGAACCGAGCTACAGCGAATTCATGGCCAAGATAGACGCCGGTCAGGTAAAAGAGGTGACGATGTACCTCTCCCAGAACAGCTATGAGTTGCAGGGAGAGTACGTCATACCAGCGAACCGCAGGTTCCGCATCACCATCTTCAAGGAAGCCGCCCCGGACCTGACCAAGACGCTGCGCGACAAGGCGGTCAAGATCAGCGTGAGAGACCTGCGCACCGGCGACTGGACTCTGACGCTGATCACCGTGGTGCCCCTAGTCCTGCTCGTTGGCTTCTGGGTGTTTCTGATACGTCAGATGCAAAGTCGCGGGGTCCAGCCCTTGAAAACACGGCAAGGGGACGTGCGTTTTGGCCTCGGTTACGATCTCCATCGCCTCGACGCCGGTCGCCCGTTCGTCGTCGGCGGAGTTGAGATTCCCTTTGACAAAGGGCCTGTCGGTCACTCAGACGGCGACGTGTTGGCTCATGCCATTTGCGACGCAGTCCTCGGTGCGGCTGGCGCCGGCGATATCGGCACGCTTTTCCCGGACACCGATCCGCAGTGGAAGGGCGTCTCCAGCCTCATTTTTCTCGACCAGGTCGCCAAGGTATTGCAGGATCGCAAGCAGAGCATCGGCTACATTGACGCCGTCGTGATCGCCGAAAAGCCCAAGTTGGGGCCGCACTTTGCTGCCATGAAGGCCACTCTCGCGAAGTCGCTCAAAATTAAGCCTGAACAGATCAGCTTGAAGGCTAAGACGAATGAAGGCGTGGACGCAGTCGGCCGCGGCGAGGCTATCGCCGCCCACGCCATCGCAACCCTTGTGAACTCATGATCGCTTTGGTATGCGTCCGTGCCCGCTGCTTCGCCGCATAAAATTCTCGAAATGTCCCTCGACGAAAGTCCCGAATCTTCAGCCGCGGAAATCAACCGCTTCACAGCCGAGGACGTCGCCTCCATTCTTCGCGAGCGCGGCTGGCTCGCGGGCGAGCTATCACCCGCGCAAGCCGTTTGGTGCGAGCATGCGGCATCGTTGCTGGGCCCCCACGCTGCCGAACGGTCCGCGCTCGCCGAACTGCTCGGTCTCGTCTTCCACTACGATGCCCGCGAAATCCTCGCGCGCGTCGATTCCCACGCTGTCCTCTCACGCTATGGCGCCCGCGAAGTCCTCCGCGAACTCGCGCTCCTCCTTCTCGAAGGCGGTTCCGTCACCTCCGACCGCTTCAAGGAGATCGTCAACCACCTCAAAACCAAGCTCGCAATCCGCGGCCGCGAGCTGTTCCACCCCATTCGCCTCGCGCTTGCTGGGCGAGCCGGCGAAGGCGAGCTCGACCGCGTCATCCTTTTGCTCGACGAAGCTGCGGAATTGTCTTTCGCCCCGCCGGTGAAGAGCGCCCGCGCCCGCATCCTTGAATTCTGCGCCGCGCTGGACTGAGCCTATGGAAAAGCTCACCGGCATCCACCCCGTGCACGAAGCGCTCATCGCCGGCCGTCCGCTCGAGCGTATCGTGATTGCCCGTGGGCGCCGGGACCGGCGCGTCGAAGAGATCGTCCAGCTCGCCCGGCGGCGCGGTGTTGCCGTGCGGTTTGAGGAGCGCGGCCAATTGGACCGCCTCGCCGGGGCCAAGGAGCATCAAGGCGTCGTTGCCGTCGCGGCCGCGCGTTCCTCCGCCTCGCTCGAGGATGTCCTCGCCCACGCGAGCGCGGATTCCAAGCAGAAAGGCCTTCTCGTGCTTCTGGACGGTGTCGAGGATCCGCACAATGTCGGCGCAATCATCCGCACGGCGCTCACTGCGGGCGCGCACGGCGTCATTCTCCCGGAGCGCCGCGCCGCGGGTCTCACCGATACGGTCGCGCGTGCCTCGGCCGGAGCGCTCGCGCATTTGCCCGTGGCCAAAGTGACGAATCTCGCGCAGGCCATGGAGGCGTTGAAGGCGGCGGGTTACTGGCTGATCGGTTTGGACGAGCGCGCGGAGAGAAACTATACGCAGGCGGACTACACTTCACCGGTGGGGATTGTGCTGGGAGGAGAAGGGAAGGGTCTGCACGATCTGGTGCGCAAGCGCTGCGACTTCGTTGTGTCGCTGCCCACGACGGGTCCCGTGCGTTCGCTCAACGTTTCCGTGGCCGCCGGCATCGTCCTTTTTGAGGCCGTCCGTCAGCGGAGCCTTTGAGTTACAGGCTATCTCAAGCGGGTTTCGATCCGCAAAGGAGCGCCAGCTCGAGCCACTTCCAATGGCAATCCACATCTTCAAAGCCGATGGAACGCAACCAGGCGAGCTGGGTCTCAACTTCGAGCAGCTTGTTCGACGGATCCTCGGTTTCAACGCTTTCCCCTATCGCGGTTAAGAACCGAGCATGGAGGCGCTGCGTGGGGGAGGATACGTGCTCGAGGTTGCAGAAAATACCGCCTGGCCGGAGTATCCGAAAAACTTCCTCGTAAAGGCTGCGCTTGCGTTCATGCGAACAGTGGTGGATGGCGAAGCTCGACACAACAGCGTCGAACGAACCAAGCTCCGGCAAGAGGCGGTCCAGATTGTGCTCGATAACGGTGATGTTGGGGCTTCCGGAGAATCGCTCGCGGGCGCGCTGCAGCATGGCCGGCGAGAAATCCAGAGCAACACCTTGGGCGGCCTTCGGCCGGTCTTTCAAGGCCAGAGCCAGGAGCCTGCCGTCACCGCATCCGAGGTCGAGGATACGATTCGTGTGGGCGGGAATGTGTTCGAGCAGCACGCCTTCGCCTTCCTTTCTGTGGGGAATCCTATCCGCGACGCTCAAGTATCCGACTGCGTGATCGCGTTCCGTCCATTTGTTGATGGTTTCCACAGAAAGCCTGCCTTCTGCGAGTTATCTGGCGCTCCTCACTTGTCGTATTGGATGAGCGAGAAAACATCTAGGCCAGGGAGCTTTTTCCGGCCATTAAGAAAGGTCAGTTCGACGGCAAACGCTGCGCCTTCCACTTTCCCGCGGAGTTTGCGCACCAACTCGACCGTCGCGGATGCCGTGCCACCCGTGGCCAGCAGGTCATCGCACACGAGCACGCGCTCGCCGGGCTGGACGGCGTCCTCGTGCATTTCGAGCGTGTCGGTTCCATATTCGAGCGCGTACGAGACGCTTACAGTTTTGGAGGGGAGTTTTTTCGGTTTGCGCACCGGCACAAAGCCTGCGCCGAGCCGGTAAGCGAGCGCGGGGCCAAAAATGAATCCGCGCGCTTCGACGCCGGTCACGATGTCGATCTGATGGCCGTCGTAGTGCTCGCACAGTTCATCGATCAGCGTATGAAAGCCTTTCTTATCCTTCAAGAGCGTGGTCACGTCATAAAAAAGAATCCCGGGCTTCGGGTAATCGGGAATCTCGCGGATCAACTTCTTCAAGTGGTCCATCCCGCCAGCTCCTCAAAAAGTGTGTTCGATCACGAATTCACCGGCATAGCGCTCATCGAGCTGCGCGCGTTCTTCGGCGACGCGCGCCACCCGCGACATCGAAGGCCCGCGCTGGAGCGCCGCCCAAAACTCCGCCAGTTGCTCCGCGCCGCCGATGGCGTAGACCTCCACGCGGCCGTCCCGGAGATTGCGCACATATCCCGACAATCCGAGGCGTTCCGCTGCGTCCTGCGCGAAGAAGCGGTATCCGACGCCCTGCACCATGCCGGAGATAAAATAGCGTCTCGCGTGCTTAGCTTCCGACACAAGCGCAAAATTCTACCAGACCGTCTGATTCCGGCGGAGCGCGTTTCTGGAGGAAACTGCGCGGAGAGACCTGCGGTAGACTGGTGGCGGTCGCATCTACTCCCGAGGAGCAGACGGCGCATCTAAATCAACGATGACGATCGCTGAACCACGCTTCTCTTTCGCTGCGGCAAGTCACGCCGCGCCGGCAGTGGCCGCACTGGCGGCCGCGTTCCTGCTGATTGCGCCATGTCGCGCGCAGGCGCCCGGCCCCGGGCCCCTGACTCCTCCGCCCGACCACAACGTCCGGCGCCTCAGCACAGAGGCCACTCCGGAGCCGCCGGACCTTCCACCGGAAGAGATCATCAAGCGGTTCTCCCAGAAGGAAGATCAGTATCTGGAGGCGCGGACGCATTTTTGGTTCCGGAAGACGATCCGCATTGTGGAGTTCGGGCCGGACGACAAGCCGGCTGGAGAATACGAGCTGGTCACCGAACCGGGAGCGACCGCGGAGGGTAAACTCTATGACAAAATCGTGAAGCAGTCTCAAGCAAAGCTGCGCTTTTTGCGCTTCGAGCCGGAAGACATCGAGGCCCTGGCGCGCGTTCCGGCCTATCCGCTGACGAGCGGCCAGCTCGCAAAGTACGAGCTGAAATACGTCGGCAAAGAGCAAGTGGCGCCAGCGCGCGTATTTCGATGGCATTATCTGGGTGGACGACAAATTTCTGGACGTCGTGAAGACCTACGGGAAATGGGTCACCGACCTGGGCGACGTGCATTCGCCGACGCTGCCCTTCACGATCTTTGAAACGTACCGCGAAAACGTGGACGGAAAATACTGGCTTCCCAATTACGCGCGCTCGGACGACTTTGTGCATTTGAAGGATCAGAGTGTGGCGATCCGTCTGATCATCAAGTGGACGGATTTCAAGCAGATCAGCCCGCCGAAACCTCCGGCGCCACCGGCTGCGCCGGCACCGGCGGCGAAGCCTTAGGGCCCGGAGTGTTTGCCAGCGCCGCAGCGATCCCAGCTACTGTTCGTTCTCATGATTGGATTTCTCTTAGCGCCTCTGGTAACTCGTCAAGCGATTCCAGCAAAAGTTCAGGCCGCGCCGCGCGCAGCCGCTTCTCCGTCGGGAACGGCCCGAGGACGGCAACGGCGCGCACACCGGCGCGGCGCGACATTTCGAGGTCTTCCGGCGAGTCGCCAACGTAAACGCACTCGGCCGGCCGCAGCCGCATTCTCTTCAGGGCGAGCTGCAACGGCGCCGGATGCGGTTTGCGGTGCCGCGTGTCTCCCGCGCAGACGCAAGCGGCAAAGCGTTGCGTCAAGCGGAATTGGCGCAGTTGCTGCCGGACGCGCGAACGGTCACCGCTGGTTACAAGCCCGAGCCGGTGCCTGCGACAGAGAATCGCCAGGACTCGCCGCGCTCCAGGCATGAGCTTCGAGTGATGATCCCGGTAGTGCTTGCGCCAGATGCGGTCGGCAGCATCCCACTTTGCTGGCGGCAGCCGCGCCGCTAGATAAGAGCGATACCAGTTCGGCGAGTAGTGCCGCTCGAATAGTTCCAGGCTCCAATGGACGCCGAGTTCGCGCATGGATGCCAGGGAGGCCTGGGCATCAGCGTCGTAGGAGTCGAGCAGCGTGCCGTCCCAATCGAACAGTACGCCGCGGAGCTCATGCCGTCGCGTCACTCGTACAGCCACATGCTGAGAATAGCAGGGCGGGCGATGCTCTTCTAAAGCACGGCCCGCCCTGGCACTAACCTAGCTTCCAAAACCTGACGCAAGAAGCCGTCGAAGTTAAACAGTCCCGGAGTGCTGAGCGGGTTAACGTTGTTCTTGTTGTTGAAGAGGTTGAACATCTCGAGTTTCGGGATGATCTGCATGCGGTCCCCGAGATGGAAGGGGCGTGCCAAGCCGAAATCGAAGGTGAAGAACGCATTGTCCTTCCGCAGAGTGTTCCGGCCCTGATCCGTGCCGTTCAAAAATCGCGGCTCCGGTGTGATGGGCTGCGCGGAATGCGCCTGCATGCGGACGTTGCCGGAGAGGCCCCAGGGCAATTCACTGTAGGTGTAGAAGTTGAACTTGTGCCGCTCGTCGCGGTCTGAGTTCGAATATTCAGATGCGAGATTGAAAAGGTTCGCATAGCGGAACGTGAAAGGATCGCGCTCGTTCGAGTCGTCGTCCTTGTCCACCGAGTAGGTGTAGTTGCCTTCCACCTGGAACTTCCGGCTGAAGCGCTTGCGCACGCCGAGGGTCACGCCGCGGTAAAGCGACTTGGCCGAGCTCACAGTATCAGTGATCGACCCCAAATTGGGGAACGGTATTGGACCGGAATAACTTGCGGTATCCCCATTTAGGGGGATGACCGAAGTGGGCCCAACGTTTGGATCGATGAAGCGGGTCAGGTGCACGCCCTTGGACCACGTGAAGTCCACGTAGGCCGACGTGTCTGAAACAATTTGCTGTTCATACGCCACGTTTGTCGTATAGATGCGCGGGTTGGCGTAATCCTTGCTAAAAACCGTTACTCCTGGTGTGCAGGGGAAGGGTGCACAGGCCGGAGGCGGTGGAGGAACGGGGACCGTACCGGGAAAGGTCGGCGGATTGCCGCCCGCCGAATTGAAGCCTGTCACAGCGACAATTTCCTGCTGCTGAACGCCAT
>QHYP01000095.1 GCA_003224195.1 Acidobacteriota bacterium
GGTGTGGAAGCCTGGCAGGTGGCCCCCGATTCCCCCGCAGCTCGCGCCGGGCTTCATGCTGGCGACCAACTGGTTTCGATCAATGGCACCCCCGTAACCTCAGCCGTGCAAGTCACCAAGCGTCTGTGGCGCGCCTGGCTGTGGACAGAACTGCGCTATCGTGTGGCGCGTAACAACGTGCAGTTTGAAACGCCGGTCGTTACGAGCCCGGGCGAGAAACCCTCCTCCATTGAAAACTATCTCAGGTTCGTCGGGCTCCTCTATCTGTTCATTGGGCTGTTCATCTTTGTGCGGCGCTGGAACGCGCCCCGCGCGGTTCATTTCTACGTCTTTTGCCTGGTCTCTTTCATTCTGTTTTCGTTCCACTTCAGCGGCAAGCTCGACGCATTCGACTGGGAAGTGTACTGGTCCAATATCGTGGCGCGCCTGTTGGCGCCGGCGCTGCTGCTCCATTTTGCGCTCGTCTTTCCCGAACGAACGGAGGGCGTTGCGCGCTCCGCCGCCAAGCTGGCCGGGGTCTACGCTCTGCCGCTCGTCTTATTGTTCGTCCATGCCAGCGTTGCTCTCAAGATGCTCGGTTTCGTCCCTTGGCTCGGCGCGCGCGTGGTCCTGGACAAGATCGAACTCAGCTACCTCGCTGCCTATTTCCTCGGGGCCGGCTGTGTCTTTTACGTGAACTATCGCCACGCGGCAGCCGGAGTTCTGCGGCAGCAGCTCAAATGGCTGACCGGTGGGACGCTCCTGGGCAGCCTGCCGTTTTCCCTCCTCTACATAGGGCCGTTCGTGTTCAACTCCGCCTCGCAGGGCTGGATGAAGTTTTCCGCCCTGAGTCTGGTTCTGATTCCGCTGTGTTTCGGCTACGCCATCATCCGCTATCGCCTGATGGACGTGGACATCATCTTCAAACGCGGCTTGGCTTACACAGCCGCAACGGCCGGCGTCGTGGCCGCCTATTTCGGCTTGATTGGACTGATGGGCTGGGTCTTCCGCACCCAGATTACTCCGGGAATCGCGGGAGAAATCATCGCCATCGTCATGGCTGCATTTCTTTTTCAGCCGTTCCGCGACTGGACGCAGGCGCGCCTTGACCGTTTCTTCTACCGAGACCGTTTGGACTACCGCCGCACGCTCATCGAATTCGGGCGCACGCTGACAAACGAGGTGCGGCTGGATCCGATGCTGGGCTCGGTCATGAGCCGCATCTCACAAACACTTCTGGTGGATCGCCTGGCGATATTCGTGGAGGACCCCCTGCAGCCGGGAACGATGCGCCTGGCGCGTTCCATGGGAGTCCGGCTCGCTGACTCACTGGACTTGAGTTTCCTCGATCCGGCCCGCCCGGAGTTCGCGCGCGGGGCGCTCTTTTTTGAGTCGCCCCGCAGCGCGCGGGATGTCGCCGATTCCGTGCGGCGGACCCTCGAGCAGCTCGATCTGAACTATTTCGTTCCCTGCCGGATTCGCGAGCACACGGTGGCCGTGCTGGGCTTGGGCAAGACAGTGGATGGCGACTTTCTCTCCTCCGACGACGTCGAACTGGTGCAGACCATCGCGGGCTACTTGGCCGTGGCGCTCGACAATGCCCAGCTTTATACCTCGCTCGAGCAGAAGGCGCTGGAGATTGTGCGGCTGAAGGATTTCAGCGAAAACATCGTGGAATCGCTGAATGTGGGCGTGCTGGCGGTCGACCTCGACGGTATTGTGGAAGCATGGAATACGCGGATGGAGCAACTCTTTGGTGTTCCTCGACAGGACGCGGTCGGCCGGAAGCTTTCGGCCCTGGTGCCGCCCGATTTGGCCCTGGAGATCGCGGCGCGCCAGGGAGAACAGCAGGTCAGCGGCATCCACAAGCACCGATTCGACCGCGACGGCCGCACCGTGACCTTGAATGTCTCGATCACGCCGCTGGTGAGCAAGTCGGGCGAATGGATCGGCCGGCTGCTGCTGTTTGACGATGTGACGCAGCGCGAGCGCATGGAAGAGCAGATGACGCAGACGGAAAAGCTCACTTCGCTCGGCCTGCTGGCAGCGGGCGTGGCGCACGAGGTCAACACGCCGCTTGCCGTCATTTCCAATTACATCCAGATGCTTGCGAAGCAGATGCCCGATGCGGATCCGCGGCAGGGAATCATCGACAAGATCGTGAAGCAAACGTATCGCGCCAGCGAGATCGTCAACAACCTGCTGAACTTCTCGCGCACGAGCGCGGCGGAGTTCGCCGAGGTGGACCTGAACAGAGTGGTGGAAGAGACGTTGTCGCTCGTGGCGCACCCCCTGAGGACCGGGCAAATCCACGTGGTCAAGCATCTGGATGAACGGCTGCCCGCAGTGCGCGGCTCGTCGAATAAGCTGCAACAGGTCTTCCTCAATCTCTTTCTGAATGCCCGCGACGCCATGCCCGGCGGGGGCATGCTGCAGATCCGCACGGCCGCGCACAATGGCTCGGTGCAGATTGAAATCGCGGACACCGGTGCCGGTATCTCCCGCGAGAACATCCATCGCATCTTCGATCCATTCTTCACTACGAAGAGCAACGGCCGCGGAACGGGACTGGGGCTTTCGGTCAGCTACGGCATTGTCAAGGAGCACGGAGGTAAGGTTGACGTTCGCTCCACGCCGGGGCGAGGCACCTCTTTCCACCTGGAATTTCCCGCCACAAGGAAGACCGTTCATGCCTAAGGGTACGATTCTCGTCGTTGACGACGAGGCCGAAATCCGCGAAGGCCTCGAAATGCTCCTGGTCTCGGAAGGCTACCGTGTGACCAGCGCGGAGACGGGCGAATCGGGCCTCTCTAAACTCGAAGAAAAGCCGTTCGACCTGCTTCTCCTCGATGTCAGCCTGCCGGACCGCAATGGCCTCGAGCTGCTGCGCGAAATCCGCCGCCGCGACCCGCATCTCTCCATCGTTCTGATCACCGCCTATGGCTCGATCGACATGGCCCGCCAGGCTTTCAAAAGCGGCGCGCTGGACTACATCACCAAGCCCTGGTCGAACGACGAACTTCTGGCGCAAGTCGCTCAGGCCGTTGAGGCGCGCCGCCTGCGCGAAGAGAACGTGCACCTCAAGCGCGCGCTGAAGCAGCGCTTCAATTTCCCGAACATCGTCGGAAAAAGCGAAAAGATGCTGGCCCTGCTGGACTTGGTGGCTCAGGTGGCGCCCTCGCGCTCGACCGTGCTGATTACGGGCGAAAGCGGCACGGGCAAGGAGCTCATCGCCAAGGCGATCCATTCGGCTTCGCCGCGCGCGGACAAGCCTTTCGTTCCTGTCAACAGTGGGTCCATCCCGGTGGACTTGCTCGAATCGCAGCTCTTCGGTCATGTGAAGGGCGCATTTACGAGCGCGATCGCTTCGAAAAAGGGCCTTTTCGAGGTCGCCGATCAAGGCACGATCTTCTTCGACGAAATCTCCACCATCGTACCCGAGACGCAGGCCAAGCTCCTCCGCGTGATACAGGAGCGCGAGTTCATGCGCTTGGGCGGCACCGAGACGATCAAAGTGGACGTGCGCATCGTGGCCGCATCCAACGTTGACCTGCTTAACCTCGTCCGCGAAGGCCGCTTCCGCGAAGATCTCTACCACCGCCTGAACGTCATTCATCTGCACCTTTCGCCGCTGCGCGACCGCCGGGAAGATGTGCCGCTGCTCCTGGCGCGCTTCCTTGAGCGCTTCTGCCAGGAAAACACGAGGCCGCCACAGCACTTCAGCCAGTCCGCCATGAAGCTCCTGATGGACTACGACTGGCCCGGAAACGTGCGCGAACTCGAAAATGCGGTCGAACGCGCGGTGGTGCTTTCCACGCAGGAAAATATGGACGCCGACCTGCTCCCCGAGAACATCCGCAGCAAAGAGATCGTCCGCGGTCTGCGCTTGCAGCTTTCTGAATTTATGCCGCACGCGCCCGGCGAATCGGGCGCGCGCATAGGCGCCGGCAATTCCCAGCCTTCACTTTTCCAGGTTATGGACGAAATCGAGCGGCGCATCATTGTGGATATGCTCGAGCGCACCGGCTGGAACCAGACTGAAGCGGCCGAGCGCTTCATGATTCCCCTCTCTACGCTGAATCAGAAGATCAAGCGGCTCGGAATCGACGTCCACCGGCGAGGTCGCGGCGGCGAAGAAGTCTTCACCGCCACCACCGGCAAGTAGCTCCCCGCGTTTTCCGCAAGAATAGACCCCTCCGAATCCCCGCCCACGGCGCTCATGTGAGTTTGCACTTGCCTCTGCGCCCCGGTCTGTGCACAGTAACCGGCGATGATTCTGCGACTCGAGAGCTCCGCCTCACGCTGGGTCTTCTTCGTCGCCTCTGTTCTTCTTGCCGCTCCTCTGAGTTACTTCAGCCTGCGAAGCGCCTGGGCGGAACACCTGGCCGAATCAGGAACGCGCGAGGCGCTCGAGCGCGCGACGCAGCTCGAGCCGGGCGACGCCCGCAACTGGTATCTTCTCGGTCGCGACTTCCAGTACAACCTCGAAGCGCCGGACAACGCCCGAGCCATCGCAGCCTACCGGCAGGCGCTCTCCTTTGACCCGCGATCGCCGGCAGTGTGGCTCGACCTTGCTGAGGCCCACGAAGCGCAGGGCGACCTCGCCTCGGCGCGGGATGCATTCCTCGAGGCCGAGCGCAGCTATCCCATTTCCGCGGAGGCCGCCTGGCGCTACGGCAATTACCTTCTTCGCCAGGGCGAGTTCGCGGCCGCATTCACGGCGATTCGCCGCGCAGTTGAAGAAGAACCGGGCCGCGCGGCGGAAGCAACCTCGCGCTGCTGGCGCGCCAATCCGGACATTCAAATGATTCTGGACACGGCGCTGCCGGCTTCCCGCAACGTGTATCTCGATGGGATCGGCGTCCTTGCCAGGGGGAAGGCGACGGACGCCGCTCTAGCCGTCTGGTCGCGGCTCGTGCGCTTGCATCCGAAAATCGAGCTGAAGGAGGCTTATCCGTTCCTCGAGGTGTTGATCCAACAGCGAGAACTCGCCGGCGCAAGAACCGTGTGGAATCAAGCGCTCGAACTTTCAGGCGCTGCGTGGCCTGCCGATCCATCTGGCTCTCTGATTTTCGATGGAGGATTTGAAACGGATACTACGGGAGGCGGATTTGCCTGGAGAATCCAGCCGCGCGGCGCCGAAGTCGGCTATGACGGCCACGTAAAGCACTCCGGCAGTCGCTCGCTGAGTGTCCGGTTCGACGGCACGCAAAATGTCGCGTTTGATGGAGTGTGTCAGTACGTGCCCGTCGACCCGAGGACTTCCTACCAATTCTCCGCGTGGATCCGCGCGGAAGCGGTGACCACCGACAGGGGCGTCTCAATGCGCTTGTTGACGCCGGAAAGCCTCAAAAATCCGCCACTGATCACTCCCGATTTGAAAGGCACCGTACCCTGGACGCAGGTGACGCTTCCCTGGCGGGCGGAGAAGGATGTTCATCTCCTGCAAGTATGTGTGACGCGCGCGCCGAGCCGGAAATTCGACAACAAAATTGCCGGGACGGTCTGGTTGGATGACGTGTCGCTCGTCCCTGCGCCGCCTGAGCATGCCCGCGCGCAATCCGCGCAAAAGGATAAGCCGTGAAGTTCCTGCGCGCCGGCATCTACGCCTTGATTGCGTTTGCAGTAGCGGCGCATGGCGGCGTCGAGGATTGGGCCAAGGCCGTTTTGGAAACAGGCGCGGGCCTGCTGCTGCTCGTCTGGGCGGCGCGGACGCTATTGCTTAGAGGGACGACTCTCCAGCTCCCGGTGGCTCTTCCTCCCCTCATTCTGTTTGCCGTCTTGGTCTTCGCGCAGTGGAAGTTCCATCTCACCGTCTATGGCTACGCCACACGCGTGGACCTTCAGCTTCTCTTGGCCTACCTCGTCGTTATCTTTTTGGCGGCGCAAGCTTTCGAGACCACGCAGGATTGGAAAGGGTTCATTTGGTTTGTCATGTCGCTCGGATTCGCCGTGTCGATTTTCGGGATCCTGCAGCATTTGACTTTCAATGGGAAGCTGTACTGGTTCCGCGAAATGCGCTACGGCGGAATTCCCTTCGGGCCCTATGTGAACCGCAATCACTTCGCCGGTCTGGTGGAGCTCGTGATTCCTGCGGGGTTGGTTCCGCTGGCGCTGGGGAGGGTGCGCCGCGAGCGGTGGCCCATTGCTGGTCTCTTCACGCTGATACCGATCGGCGCATTGTTTCTCTCCGCTTCGCGCGGCGGGATTGTCAGTTTTCTCTGGGAACTTGCACTGCTGGCGATGCTGCTCCTCCTGAGGCGAAGCGGCGCAAAGCACGCCGTGGCGGGAGGAGTCATTCTGCTGCTGGCGCTGGCGCTGGTTTCGTGGCTCGGCGTAAGGCAAGCGCTCGAGCGCTTCGCGTCGCTGCAACCTCTCGAAGTGACCCACGCCAAGCGCATTTCCATGGCTCGCGACACTCGGCGCATTTTCTTGGACTACCCGGTTGCCGGTACCGGGCTGGGGACGCTGCAGAGCGTCTATCCGAAATACGAAACCCTCTATGACGGCAAGATCGTGAATCATGCGCACAATGATTACCTCGAGGCCCTCGCGGAAACCGGGCTTCTCGGCGGAGCGTGTTGCGCGTGGTTTCTCGTCTTGCTGATTTCGCGCGGGCTCAAGCGTGCGTTGAATCCCGAGAATACGTTCGCCGGCGCGCTGCACACCGCCGGCCTTATCGGTTGCTTGGGCTTTTTGGCGCACAGCGTGGTGGACTTTAATTTGCACATCCCATCGAATGTCTTGCTCTTTTTTCTACTCTCCTTACTCGCTACGGTGGAAATGCAGCGGACGACTGCCCATGTACCGTCTCGAAACTCCTGATTGACGCGCCTCGGCTGCTTGTATAATGGCCGCCGGGGGTCATCGATCCATGCAGCCAGCAAGACTGCGTGCGGGGGATGTGTGTATTCGCCGTGCCGCCCCGCTGGGGATGCTGGTCGTCATCGCCTGCGGCGCGTTTGCCGGAGCTCCAGCCTGCCGCGCTCAAGCCGGCCTCGAGACGCCGCAAGAAACTAACGAGCGGATAAAAGCGATGTCGCTCGCCGCGCTGCGCGAGCAGCGCGAGTACGTCATCGGCGGCGGCGACGTGCTTTCCGTCGAGGTGTTTGACGTCGATGAGCTGTCGCGCGACGTGCGCGTCAGCCAGGCGGGCACCATCGCCCTGCCGCTCCTCCCAGTGCGCTTGCATGTCGCGGGGCTTACCGAAATTCAGATCGAGCAGAAGATTGCGGAAGTTCTGGAGGCCAACGGTCTCGTTACGCATCCGCAGGTCAGCGTTACCGTCAAAGAAAAGCGCAGCAAGCCGATCACCGTGATTGGCGCTGTCAATCACCCGATGGTGTATCAGGCGGACCACACAGTAACGCTGCTGGAGCTTCTCTCCGAGGCCGGAGGGATATCGAATGACGCGGCGAACACGGTCATCGTGACGCGGGTCGCGGCCGATTCGCTGAACGATACGATGCCGCCGGTCCTGCCCAAAGATCTCATCACTCCCGCAGCGCCGTCGGCATCTCTTGCGGCGCCGCCGAGTGGCGCGAAACCCGCGAACAATACTCCGCCCGTTGAAGAAACTGCACAGAAGGCGGCAACGCCAAGTCCCATGGCTCTGCCGGCGTCGGCGGATGCCAAGGACAGCAACGCTAACGTTGCTGAACCACCGCCGATCCAGATCACCCTCAATTTGGACAGGCTTCTCGAATCGGGCGATCCCAAGGACAACATGGCGCTCCAGGCGGGCGACATCGTGATGGTTCCGCGCGCCGGCACGGTATATGCCGTCGGCGCGGTGCAGCGCCCCGGGGGGTTTGTTCTTTCGGGCGACCACTCGCAGATGACCGCGCTGAAGATTCTGGCGCTGGCCGGTGGGGTGACGCGGACGGCCAAAGCCAATCACGCAGTGATCGTGCGCAAGGACGTCAACGGCCAGCAGACCCAGATCACCCTAAATCTCAGCAAGATCATGAAGCAGCAGAGCGAGGACGTCGCCATGCATCCGAGTGACATCCTGTTTGTTCCCGAAAGTGGCGGCAAACAAGCGGCAATCCGTTTTGCCGAGGTTGCTCTTGCGGTTGGCACGGGGGTGGCGATCTACCGCGTCGCTTACCATTAGAAGTTATGGAAGAAAACGGCAACAAACTGGCGGCCC
>QHYP01000096.1 GCA_003224195.1 Acidobacteriota bacterium
CCCGGCACAAACCAGCGGCTGCTTGAGTACGTTTCGAAGGGCGGAACGCTGCTCGTGCAGTACAACCGGAATTTCGTCTGGGACGAGCTGAAACCCGCGCCCTATCCGGCAACGATCGGCAACTCCGCGCCGCGCATTACCGACGAGAACTCTCCCGTGAAATTCCTGAGGCCCGCGGATGCTTTGCTGAGCCGTCCGAACAAAATCACACAAGCCGATTTTAAAGGCTGGGTGCAGGAACGTGGGCTCTACTTCTGGAGCCAGTTCGACAGACGCTATACGCCGCTGCTGGCAATGCGCGACCCGGGGGAGAATGACCTGAACGGCGGGCTGGTTTACACGCGCTTCGGCAAGGGCACCTACATCTACGCGGGATTGGCGTTCTTCCGGCAATTGCCGGAGGGAGTGCCCGGCGCGTATCGCCTTTTTGTAAACCTGCTGAGCGCGTCGCGCCCGCCAAAGCGCCGGCGTTGACGTATCATCATTCTGCCGCGATGGCCTCGAGCCGGTGCGTGGCGGAGAAGGAAGTCATGCTTATCGCAGAGAAATGGCGGTTGCCGAGCCTGCGCGCGCTCTTGGCATTCGCGCTTTGCGCGTTGGTTGCGCTGAGCGGCGCCACCGCGGCGCAGAAGGACAAAAAGAAGAAAGGAGCTGCGGCATCCGATGCCCCGCCCGCGGGCGTCGTGTTTCCGGACGAGCGGGTGATCGATCTCATGATTTCTCAGATGCTCGGCGCGTGGCAGATCGGCGATACCCAGAAGCTGCATCAATACTACGCCGATGATGTCACCGTGGTGAGCGGCGCTTGGGAGCCGCCGGTCGTCGGCTGGCCGAATTTTCTTGCGAGCTATGAGAAGCTGCGCGCCCGCATGCAAGGGATCCGCAAAGACCGCGAGAATACGTACATGCGCGTGCAGGGGAACTTTGGCTGGGCCTGCTTTCAGTGGGATTTTTCAGCGACAGTGGACGGCAAACCCATGTTCGCGCGCGGACAAACGACGCTCGTGCTCGAAAAGCGTGGCGGCAATTGGGTGATCGTTCACGACCACACGTCGCTCGTACAAACGACGCAGACGGAGACCGGCCCGGCACATGTCCCGCCGACGGCTCCCTCGTCGCCACCAGCGCAGAGCAATCCACCCAGGAGCTGATGGATCGCTCGAGCCGAGCGGCGGGGTCGGCCAAATGCGCGGCCTAAAAGTTCTTCAGCCCCTCATACAACCACATTCCGGCGATCACCAGGAGAAGGGCCCCCGAGGCGATCCCCATCGTCGTGATCGGCCGGGAGAGCGCGGAGATCCGTGCGACGAGTTCCCGCTGCTCTCTAGCCATGTGTTCTTCGGCGGCGTCCAGAAAGATCTGATCGTCTTCGTGGCTTTCCAGAAGGCTCTTGCGTATGAGCAAAACAATGAAGACAGCGGTGACGAGCCCCCATACGATTAGGAGATACATGATCGGCGCAGGATTCAGAGATTCCATGGCGACCTCCCGATTGGAATCGCTCCGCAGTGACTGCCTACAGGGTAGGCGAGGACCCCCCTCTAGCACGGAGTATAACACTAACCGTCTGCAAGGGTACCGCCGGCAGGGGCTACTTTGATTTAGGGTGTCGAAGTCTGCCCGCGACGGCGACCAGGGAGAGACCGCCAACAACATATATCAGAAGACCGCCCCACTGAATGTACGTTCTGGCAGGCTTTGGATAGGGATGGCCTAACAGGCCGGGCAAAAGGATCGCCAACAGGATCAGGGTATGCAGGAGCCATAAGACACGCATTACGCCCCGGCTTCTTACCATAGTGCCGGGGATTCTACACCGCGCTACGCTTCCGTGTCAGCGGCTGGCTCACCTAAAATCGCAATTAGCGGATTGCGAGGGGCGGGGGAAGTTTGACAAAGCTTCATGCAGCAAGCAAAATGAGAACCTCCGCAGTCACTGCGCCTGTGCCCAAGTGGCGGAATTGGCAGACGCGCTAGATTCAGGGTCTAGTGGCCGCAAGGTCGTGGAGGTTCGAGTCCTCTCTTGGGCACCATGATTTCCCGAAACTTATTCCCTCCCGGGGACTGTCATTCCTGCATGTCACTCGTCGCCTCGTAGCGGCAGCACAGCGAAATGTGAATTCGTGCGCCCCCTGCAAGCGGCTGACAATGCTCGTCTTTGGCGAAGGCCTGAGACGGCATAGCGCGTGCCTTTGCGTTTTTCGGGCTTCGACCAGGAAAAACTCCAAGGGTATCGGCGTTGCAGAACATCCCCATCTTCGTGGGAGGACGTTTCCGTGCATGCTTGTGCGGTTTGTCTGGTTGCGTTGCTCGCGACAGGATTTCTCGCCCAACCGGTCCGAGGCGAGTCCGTCGAAGGACGCCGTGCGCCCGGTGAGGCCTTGTGCGGCTTCGTCCGTTCGGCGGCCACTCAGGCACGGCTGGAGCCGGAGGCGAGCGATCGTTTGCCGACGGAGGAAATCCTAGGCGAAACGAATTCTGACCAACGATTCCCCTTCCATCCGGAAAAATTATCATTCGCTGAGGGTTCCGGCACCCGCGCAGATCGTGAGCTGTTCGAATCGTCCCTGAGCAATTGGCTGTTCTTCGAGGACCTTGCCCCGGAGCAACGGGCCATGATCCGCGGCGTTCTCGCTCGCTGTGGAACCACGGAAAGCCAGCCCCCTCTTCCCGCATCTCTTTTTAGACAACTCCATGTGTCCCAGCGCGCCACCTTTGTTGGCGTTACTCACGCCATGCTGAATACCGATCTCGTCAGCGAGGATGGAACGCCATTGGGTGACGCCTTTCAATTAGTCGAAGAATCGCTCGACATCCAAGGCGAGAACATTGCGCTCGCTGGCGACCAGCAGTTCCAATTGACCGTGCGTCTAAAGCCAGATGGGTCCCAAAAGCTCGAACGCGCGGCGCAGTTCCAGAAAGGTGAGAATCATATCTTCCACAAGGACTATCCTGTTTCCTTTCGCCAGTTTCGCAAGATCGGCCTCCGCGGGCAGGAGGCAGGATTGCACATCTGCATCACTCGCGATGGGCTTCTGGCTCAGATCCATATCGACTATCGCTTCGGCCTGTTACACTTAGGACCCGCGAATTCCGACGTGCGCGCGCAGGGGAATCACCAGCGGCATGCCGAGCGGTGGCCTGTATTTGGATTCGTGATGAGACTCGAGCGCGTGCGTCGCACTGTACTCCATGGACACGATTGAATTTCCGCGCCGTTCTGATCGCGGGCACAAGTCATCCAGTTGCTGGAGAACATGTTAGCCTAGGACGCTGCAACTTCGCCGAAGTTGCAGCCGGATACGGCCACCTGACCCCGAAATCGGCCAATCAAAGCCCATGAAACCGCCTCCAACTTCGTAATTCAGGCTTACGGGACGCTTATTTGCCAAAGTATCGGGCAACACGTGTCTTCATGGGGAATCAATGGATGCAAGCAACTGTTGGGCATGCACGGCACCTTCGGGAGTCTCCTCGTGTTTGAAGTACACAAACACGTCTCCCCGCCGCGCAAGATCTGCGACCTTTACCGCCACTTCTCGACGAGCTTTAGGCGAATATTCCTCCTTCCGCAGACGAAGGTACAAGAAATCGGCGGTCTGGACGTCCGGGGTCACGAGTTTTTCGCTCTCAGCCCCACAAAGCGCCGCATTCGCCCTGCGCAAGAGGTCGTAGACTTCATCGGAAAACCACGATGTGTGCCGAAACTCAAACGCGGCGCGGAAATGGCCGGGAAGTCCCTTCAAAAACTCCTTGACTAGGGTTAAGTCGCATTTCAGAAACGGCGGCAGTTGAAACAGCACCGGCCCCAACTTCCGCGAATGCTGCAATGGCTGCAGGGTAGCGATGAACTCCGACAATGGCTCAGCCGCGTCACGGAGACGCTTGATATGCGTGATGTTTTGATGGGCTTTCACCGCGAACTTGAACCCTGGAGGCGTTGCCCCAATCCAACCGTTTAGCAGCTTCTCCGTGGGGAAGCGACGAAATGTGTAGTTCACCTCCACTGAGTTGAGTTGGTTTGCATAGTAACTCAAGAACTTGGCGGCACTCAGCTTCGGAGGATAGAAGTCCGGCTTCCAACTGGAGTATGCCCACCCCGAACTGCCCGCATAGACCGTTCCCATAAGCACAAAAGTGTACCCGAGAACAAGTCGCAACAGGCCGGCGAGCTGGCAGATCAATCCAGATGCGCGAGCGCTTAGTGGCCGACGGAAGCAGTTGCCTGACAAGTTGGAACGGCACTAGCATGGCCGCGGCGTCCATCGGTCCGTCGAGACCCCAAAGGAGACTTCCATGCGTTCCTGTTTCCAGCTTCTCGTTGTGTCGGTAGTTGCGCTGATCGCCCTCTCGATAAGTTCGGCAGCGGCGGCCCCGCCTCCCGAAAATCAGGGTCTGCAAAGCAGCGACCTTTCTCGATTGCGCTCGGTCGGGGCGGTCGAACTCTCCCCGGACGGCCGTCGCATCGCCTACTCGGTGACGATGTTCGATCAGCCGGGCCGCCCCTACTCCCAAATCTGGATCATGGACTTGGCCACGCAGAAATCCGCGCGGTTGGGCGGCGAAAAAGAGCGTACCGGCGGCCCCAAGTGGTCCCCCGATGGCAAATGGCTGGCCTATTTTGGCGGCGAAGGCGAAAAAGTCGGCTTAACCCTTGCACAGGCAGACGGCAGCGGCGCCACTTTTCTTACACAAGTGTCCGGCTCAAACTCTCCTCTGCCGGGCCAAGGCAGCAGCGTCGCCTGGTCTCCCGACAGCAAACAGATCGCGTTCATCTCTTCCACTCCGGGTCCTGAAACCGCCGAAGCCAGCGGTGATCCCATGGTGATCATGCGCTACCTCTACAAGCCCACCGCGGGTGAAGGCATGACCCGTTTCAACGACAATCGCCGCCTGCACATTTTTGTGGTGGACGTGGCCACGCATCAGGCGCGCCAGCTCACGCAGGGAACCTACGATGAGCATTCCGTCGACTGGTCTCCCGACGGCAAAGAAATTCTTTTCGTCTCGAATCGCGAGCCCGATTCCGACGAGTTTTTCAATTACGACGTTTTTGCGCTCCGGGTCGCTGACGGCGCCATCCGCCGCCTCACGGCCACGGAAAACAACGAATACGCGCCGCGCTGGTCTCCCGACGGCAAAACCATCGCCTATGCGGCCACCAAGCGGGGTCTCACCGACCGGGAAACCACCATGGAAGACGAACACGTCTGGCTAATGGACGCCGACGGCAGCCATCGCCGCGAAATCGGCGGCGTCATTGACAATCGCGAGAGTCACCCGCAGTGGTCACCCGAAGGCAACGCCGTCTACTTCACAGTGCAGGAGCGCGGCAGCACGCACCTCGTTCGCCTGCCCGTTTCCGGCGGCCAGCCCGAAATCGTCGTCAAGGATCTCGGCTTTGTCGCCGGCTGGTCCGTCGGAAAGGGCGGCACGGTCGCGTATGGCTTTGCGACGCCTCGGGATTTGCCGGAGCTTTACGTCAAGACCGGCGCCACGGCGCCGCGCAAATTGACGGACCTGA
>QHYP01000097.1 GCA_003224195.1 Acidobacteriota bacterium
GCCCAGGGCGCCGAGAACCGGCTCGGTCTCTTTCAGCGTAGCGGCATCGCCGCCAACCATGAAGATGAGCTCGCCCTTTTCCGCGCCCCAGGTGCCGCCGGTGACCGGAGCATCAAGAAAACGCACGCCGCGTCCGGCGCAGGCCGCAGCGATTTTGCGCGCGAGTTCCGGAGAGACGGTGCTGGAGTCAACGTAGATGCTGCCGCGGCGAAGGCCCTCCATCCCGCCGTTGGCGCCCCAGAGGACCTCTTCGAGCGCGGGCGGATCGCTGACAATGGTGAAAAGGACGTCGGACGCGGCGGCAGCTTCTTTTGCTGAAGCCGCAAGCCGCGCACCGGCGGAGACCAGATCGGTGGCACGGGAAGAAGTGCGGTTCCATACGGTCAGCGGATACCCGGCCTTGAGAAGATTCATCCCCATTGGGCGGCCCATCAAGCCAAGCCCAATCAATCCGACGGCTGGTTTCATAGAGTGCCTCCACAGATCACGCGGATCGCCACGCAAATTGCTCGCGATGAAAGGGAAGATTGTAGCGGAAATCTGAGACGAATGCGGTTCGGGGCCGCGGGAACGCGCTAGAACTCAATGCGCAGGAGGAGTAAGGAGGAAACGGTCAGGCTTCTTTGGGACGATTCTGCAGCGAAATGAAAGATGAACCGGAAGAGCGCTCTCGGCTCCCGGCTGCGACTGCGCCCACGCGCGCGGCGGCCTGAGCCGGACTAGGGTTTGGGGGAACAGGCTCCGGGACGGCAGGCCTTTCTTCGATCCGCACGATGCACTGGTAGGGGATCTCCCAGCGGAAATGCTTCTCTTTCCCGCGCTGGATGAAGCTTTCTTCGAGGAAAATCGACCGGCCCGAATCCGCGGCCAGAGTGCCGGTTGCAGGCAGAAAGATGTCACCGGCGCGGTATTGCACCTCAACTCTGCGCCCTAGAAAGGCGGAGTAGCGTGCCATATTGGGGCGAGTCTGGAAGGTGGTGCCTTGTGGGTCAATAGTACGAAAGGTCTGTCTACGATAGTCCCTGTGGAAATGTGGAAATGAATGTGGGAATTCACTTGACGCATCAATGGCGGCCGCTGCCGGGGCGTGCCGCGGGCATGTGCCCGTGAGAGGCTTCGCCGTGAGCTGGCTTGGTGGAAGGCCCCTGCAATTCAACGAGATCCGCGGAAAACAGCAGAAAAAGCGGGGACACAATCCCCAGCGCTAGAACGGCTACAACGAGAGGAGCAACCCAATCGAGGGAGCCGCCCCAGTGGCGGACACGCGCGAAATCGTAGGCAAGCCAAGCAGCAGCGAGGCCGACGAAGCTCGCCAGGAGTCGGCTCGAACGGGAGAGTTCTAGAACGCGACCACATCGCGGGCAGGGCATGCCGTAAGAATAAGCGACGATTGCGGTGCGCGGTAGTTTGACGTGACAGACAGGGCAGACGACGTTCGCCATGCGGGCCTCCACGAGGCGCGGAGAGGATAGCGCAAAGCTGACCCCGGCGGAAACAATCGTGAGCGGCCGTCAGTGAGCAAGGCCGGCGAGAACCGCTTCGGCGGCGCGGCGGTCGCTGGCCATTGCGCCATCGATGGGTGCGGCGTCGCGGCGGTCGAGAGCACTCACTGCAAATTTGAAACGGCGGGACCCGAGCGATAGTCTCACCTAGTGCCGTTCCAACTTATTCAGCTAAATACCCGCTGCCCAACTCCCTGCTGCTTCTTCTCTGCGGAGAAAAAAGCTAGCTTCAAAAAGTTGGAACGGCACTGGCGCAGACGTCTTCAAACAGACGGAGGCAAAACGATGCGGCGAATTATTCTCCTCGGTGTGTTCGTAATGCCGGGCGCGGCAGTGCTCCTTGCGAATCGCGGCCGGAAAGCGGAGGCGCTCGCGGCGGGTTCACAGCCGGTCGTATTGCGAGCCAGCGTGGTGCTGGACGGGCGCGGGCACATTCTCCGCGACACCAGCATTGTCGTTGAAAACAGGAAAATCGCGCGGCTCGACCCGAAGGCGACTGGGCGGACGTACGACCTGCGCGGGCTGACGGTCCTGCCGGGATGGATTGACACGCATGTGCACATCGGCTGGCACTTTGACGCCGGCGGACGACTGGCCGGCGAGAAGGAGCCTCCCGTGCAAGCGGCTTATCGAGCTGCCGAGAATGCGTGGCGCACATTGATGGGAGGATTTACCACCGTGCAGAGCGTCGGCGCGCCTTCAGACAAGGATTTGCGGGAAGCGATCACGCACGGCGATCTGCCGGGGCCGCGAATTCTGACTTCACTCGAGCCGATTGTGGGGAAAGGCGACGCGACCGGAACTCCCGATGAGATTCGAGTGATGGTGCAGCAACGGGCGAAAGACGGGGCGGACGTGATCAAGATTTTCGCGTCGAAGAGCATCCGCGAGGGCGCGGGCCAAACGCTCTCGCAAGAGCAGTTGAACGCCGCGTGCGACGAGGCGCGAAAACTGGGGCTGCGAACGCTTGTGCATGCTTATGGCGCGTCGGTGCGTGCGGCGGCGCTCGCGGGCTGCACGCAAATCGAACACGGTACCTACGCCACGGACGAGGATATGAAATTGATGGCGGAGAAAGGAACGTTTTTCGATCCGCAGGCGGGGCTGGTGATTCAGAACTACCTGGACAACAAGTCGCATTACCTGGGCATCGGCAATTACACGGAAGAGGGCTTCGCGATCATGCAGAAGATCTTGCCGGAGGATTTCGCGCTCTTCCGCCGCGCGATTGCCACACCCGGACTGAAGGTTGTGTTCGGGACGGATGCGACCGCCGGAGCGCACGGGCGCAACGCGGAGGAGTTTCTGTTTCGCGTGCGCGAGTGCGGGCAAGACCCGATACAAGCAATGGTTTCGGCGAATTCGCTCTCAGCAGAGTCGCTGGGAATGCAGGACAAAATCGGCGCGATCGCTCCGGGGATGGAGGCGGACATCATCGCGCTCGAGGGCGATCCTCTGAAAGATATCGCGGCGGTGCGGCGCGTCGCCTTCGTGATGAAAGGCGGGATTGTCTTCAAGAACGAAGCGCCGGTGCGAAAGGCGCAGTGAAGCGAAGATGGCGGCTGCGCGCTTGACTTTTCGGCGCGGCGGGCTATCGTCTGCGCTTCGGTTTCCGGCAAAGAGAAAGGATCACAGAGATGAAGCGCAGAATGTCAGGGGTAGTTCTGCTCTGCCTTATGGCAGCCACGTCCGGCCACGGGCAGGCAAAAAGCGCCACACCCGCGAATAAGACGATCGTTCTGAAGGCGGCGCGGATGTACGACGGCAAGGGTGACGCGCTCGTGAAACCCGGCGTGGTCGTGGTGGCCGACGGTAAAATCACCGCGGCTGGTCCGACTGCAAGTGTTCCGGCGGGGGCCGAGGTGATTGACCTGGGCGATGCGACGCTGCTGCCGGGATTCATTGATGCGCACACGCATCTGACCGGCATGTACTCAGATGACTGGAAGCAGGCGACGCTGGACAGGTTGCAGAAAACCGTCGCGGAACAAGCTCTGGATGCGAGCGTGAATGCGCGGGTGACGCTGATGGCCGGATTCACGACGGTGCGGGATGTTGGCTCGCGCGATTCGATTGACGTGGGCCTGCGCAACGCGATTGCCAACGGAAAAATCGCAGGGCCGAGGATGCTGGTCTCCGTCCACGCCATTGGCGCGACGGGAGGGCATTGCGATGAAGGCGGGTACCGCCAGGGCCTCTTCCCGGAAACGGGGCCGTGGGTGGGCGTCATCAATGGGGCTGACCAGGCGCGCGAAGCAGTGCGACTGGCGCACAAGTACGGCGCCGATATCATCAAGACCTGCGCTACGGGAGGTGTGTTGTCGCTGACGGACGACGTAGACACGCCGCAGCTCACGCAGGAGGAACTGAACGCGATTGTGGACGAGGCGCACGCGTTGCGGCGGAAGACAGCCGCGCATGCGCACGGCGCCGAGGGCGCGAAGCGCGCGATTCGGGCGGGGATTGATTCGATCGAACACGGATCATTCATGGACGACGAAGCACTGGACATGATGAAGCAGCGCGGTACGTATCTGGTACCGACGCTCATTGCCGCGGAAAGCCTGAGAGAAAAGATGGAGAAGGGGCTCTATCTGCCGCCTGTCATCGCCGAGAAAGCGCGGAAGGCGATCGCCGCGAAGACACAGATGTTCCAGCACGCGGTGGCCAAAGGTGTGAAGATCGGTTTCGGCACGGACGCGGCAGTCTATCCGCACGGCCACAACGCGGAGGAGTTTCATTTGATGGTGGAGCTGGGCATGAAGCCGATTGATGCGCTCCGATCGGCCGCCTCTGCCGATGCGGAATTGCTGGGGCTGGCCGACAAAATCGGCACGCTGCAAACGGGGAAGCTCGCGGACGTTGTGGCGGTACCAGGCGATCCGGCGGAGAACATCCGGAAGACGGAGCAGGTGTTTTTTGTGATGAAGGAAGGCGTGATTTACAAGAACGAACGGCAAAAGTGAAGAGCCCTGCGTCCTACCGTCCGACTCGTTCCGAATGCGGCCGTGACGTTCATGTTGGACCTCACACAAAAGTTTCGGCAACTTAATCTTATGAGGAAATTCCAATGGCGGACCTCGCAACAACTGTGAAAAACGATCTCGCGGATTACTACGTGATGATTCAAAAGCAACTGCACACGTGGGTCGATCCACTGTCAGCGGAGCAGATTTGGAAGCGGCCCTATCCCTACGGGAACAGCGTCGGCCACCTGCTGCTGCACCTGACGGGGAATTTGAACTATTACATCGGGGCGCGCGTGGCGGAGACGGGATACGTGCGCGAGCGCGACCGGGAATTCAACGAGGCGGCGCACAAACCGAAAGAACAAGTGATTCAGGCGTTCGACCGCACGATTGCACTGGTGGTGCAGACAATCCGGAAGCAGTCGCCCGAAGATTGGTTGAAGCCGTATTCGGCGGAGCGCGAGCCGGAGGCGAAGGAGCGGTTCGCCGTTTTCCTGCGCTGCGCGGGGCATGCCTACCATCACGTGGGGCAGATCATTTATTTGAGCAGAGAGCTGACGAATATTCAGCATCCAGCGTCTACGACCTCGGGGGTGTGAGCATGATGCGAACGATTCGCTATGCGGCAATGGCCGTGGTGATTCTTTCGCCGTTGGCTGCGGCGGGGCAGAGCAGCGCTGGCGCGCCGGCGGCGCCGACCATTGACCAGTCGCTGGAATGGAAGAATCCGTACAACCCGCAAGTTTCGCCCGATGGACGGCGCATTGTGAATGAGGTGCAGCGGACAAACTGGGAGGGGAACGCCTTCGAGAGGGAGTTGTGGATAGCCGATGCGGCGACGGGCGAAAGGCACCAGCTCACGCAAGCAAAAAAATCCAGCTCGAACGCCGCGTGGTCGCGCGACGGTAAATGGATTGCGTTTCTTTCCGACCGGCCGGAACAGCTTTCCGGCTCACCAGCCGACAAGAAGCAGATCTACGTGATTGCCGCGGATG
>QHYP01000098.1:0-486 GCA_003224195.1 Acidobacteriota bacterium
CGTCATCCGCACGAAGACGGCAGCCTTCCTGCGTGCGGCGTTTGAGCGCTGCTCCTCCGCCACTCCGGCGCGCTGACGCGGGCTGACCTTCGAGACTTCTTGGCCAGGATGTAGGGCCTTCGAGTCTGGTTCTCAACGTCGGGATAGGGATCCCTATTCCAGCAATCCTTCAACATTCTCGAAACCGCCTTCGAGGAGATGTTGCTCAATCTCCTCGCGCCGGAAAATGCCGTAGGGCGGCGCTGCGTTACAGGCTGATGGCTGCGGAGCGCAGGCCGCGTTTGCTCAAATAGTGGTGCCAGAAGAGCCGCGCGGCCACGGCGCGCCAGGGCCGCCAGGGTGCGCTCATCTTTTCCAGTCTTTCCGGGGACGGCCGCTTGCGCAGCCGCTTTACTTCTTGCACGGCCGTGGCAAGCGCGAGGTCGCCCACCGGCCAGATGTCCGGCCGTCGCAGCGCGCTCAGCAAATAAATGTCTGCGGTCCACG
>QHYP01000098.1:616-7192 GCA_003224195.1 Acidobacteriota bacterium
CGCTTCAACACACCATCGCTGAGTTTCAAGAACCGCCCCGGCGTGAGCGGACGTGCGGCGTCGTTCAAGCGATCAAATGCCGCCTTGGCCGAGGCCAGCGAGACTTGCTGCTCGAGAATGATGTACACAAGCGATGGAAAGCCCGGCTCGCGCACCCAAAGCGGCGGCGCGCCGTATCTTTTCACCACAGTTGCCAAATCCGCGTCGCGCTCCGCCAGTTCGCGCACGCCTTGCGAGAACGTAGCCTGATCGAGCAGGCCCGGCAACGAGTTCATCTCGAAACCATCAGTGGGTTGACCCCGCTCCGAGCGGGGTCACACAGAAATTGATCGGGACTCCACTTCCTTCTGCAGGGAATCGACAAAGTCCGCGAGCGGTTTTGGACCAAGATCGCCCTTACTGCGATGCCGGACGGAAACCGTGCCGGCCTCCGCCTCTTTTCCGCCGACCACGAGCATATAAGGAATCTTTTGTATTTGCNNNNGGATTTTCGCCGGAAGTTTTTCGTTGCGATCGTCGAGATGCGTGCGCAGGCCGCGCCGCTTCAGCGTATCGGTCACGTGCCTGGCATAGTCGAGAACCTTCTCGCTCACCGGGCAAACTTCCGCCTGCACCGGCGCGAGCCACGCTGGGAACGCGCCGGCATAATGTTCAATGAGAATGCCGAAGAAGCGCTCGACCGAGCCTAACAGCGCGCGGTGCACCATCAGCGGTTGATGCCGCGCTCCGTCTTCGCCGACGTATTCCAGACCGAACCGTGCCGGCAAGTTGAAATCGAACTGCACCGTCGTGAGCTGCCATGGCCGGCCAATCGCGTCGATCAGCTTGATGTCGATCTTCGGCCCGTAAAACGCCGCTTCGCCCTCCATTTTCTTGTAGGGGATCTTCATCCGCGCCATCGTGTTCGCCAGCGCCGCAGTCGCGCGGTCCCAGTCTTCGGGCTTGCCCGCGTAATTCTCCGCGTGCCTCGCGTCCCAAACGGACAGCTCGACCTCATAGTTGTCAAACCCGAAATTTTTCATCACTGCAAACGCGAAATCAACGCACGCCTCGACTTCACTTTCAATCTGCGCCGGCGTGCAGAAGATGTGCGCATCGTCCTGCGTGAACCCGCGCACGCGCAGCAGGCCGTGCAGCACACCCGAACGCTCGTAGCGATACACGGTGCCGAGCTCGGCCAGCCGAATCGGCAGGTCCCGGTAACTCCGCAGCTTCGATTTGTAGATCAGGATGTGGCCGGGGCAATTCATCGGCTTGAGCTGGTAGTCCGCCTTTTCCACCTCGATCGCGCCGAACATGCTCTCTTTGTAAAAATTCGTGTGCCCGCTCGTTTTCCACAGATCGAGCCGCATGATGTGCGGCGTGTAAACGAGGTCGTAGCCGCGCTTCAGAAGTTCGTCGCGCAGCCAGTCCTCGACAATCTTGCGCACCAGCCCGCCCTTCGGGTGCCAGAAGATCAGCCCCGGCCCGGCTTCGTCCTGAATGCTGAACAAATCCAGCTCCGGCCCGAGTTTGCGGTGATCGCGCCGCTTGGCCTCTTCCAGTCGATGGAGGTACTCGTCGAGCTCTTTCTGTGTGAAAAAACAGGCTCCGTAAATTCGCTGGAGCTGCGGATTGCCTTCCTGCCCTTTCCAGTAGGCGCCGGCCACGTTCATCAACTTGAACGCGGTGATGCGCTTCGTCGAAGGGATGTGCGGCCCGAGGCAGAAGTCGATGAATTTTCCGGTCGTGTAGAACGACACCATCGGCTCCTGCGCCTTTTCTTCCACGAGCTCGCACTTGAAGATCTGGCCCGTCTTTCTGTAAAGCTCGAGCGCCTCGCGTTTCGGTATCAGCTTGCGTTCATTGGGCAGATCGCGCGCCGCCAGCTCGCGCATCTTCGCTTCGATCTTCGCCAGGTCGTCCGTCGTGAACGGCTCCTCGCGCAGAAATTCATAGAAGAAGCCCGTCTCGATCGGCGGGCCGATGCCGAGCTTGACGTTTGGATAAAGTTCCAGGACGGCCGCGGCGAGCAGGTGCGCCGCCGAGTGGCGAAAAACGAAGAGTGCGTCGGGATCTTTTTCCGTCAGGATTTGCAGCCTGACGTCGCGGTCGAGCGGCCGCCGCAGATCGATCAGTTCACCCGCTCCGTTGCTTGGCGCGCCCGGCGAGGGCGCACTAGAAGAAGACACGCGCGCCACCAGCGCCGCGTCCGCCAGCCGCGGCGAAATGTTCTTGGCAATCTCCGCCGGCGTCGTGCCTTTCGGCACGTTCTTGACGCTTCCATCCGGCAATGTGACGTGGATTTGCTCCATCGAGCCTTCACCAGGAAGGAGAAACACCTAGCTTATCGGCGCCACCACACCGGGTCAAGGCGGTGCCGGAAAACAAGAATTGCCCCTCTCCGATTTCCCTTGTTCTCAGCAGCGGTTCATAGATAATCGCTCCAAATATGGTCCTGGAAAAGCAGTTACAGCGATGGACGGAAGCCCGTCTGATTGATTCCGCCACGGCGGACAGAATTCTTCGTTTTGAAGAAGAATCCGGCAAAAAGGGATTGCGATGGCCGGCGATCCTCGCCGTAGCCTTTGGAACATTGATGTTGTGCGCGGGCGTCCTACTTTATGTGGCCTCCCACTGGGACGCACTTTCACCTTCCCAACGATTTATCTTGGTACTGATCTTGGTGGCCGTCTTCCATGTGGCGGCCAGCCTCTTGGGTTCCAAAGTGCCGACGTTGGGAGTTGCGCTTCACGTTGCCGGGACCACGGCTCTAGGAGCCGGCATTTTTCTGAGCGCCCAGATTTTTAATCTCGAAGAGCACTGGCCCAGTGGAATCCTGCTCTGGGCGGTTGGGGCGGTGCTGGCTTGGGTGATTCTGCGGCAGTGGCCCCAGGCGCTCCTTGCGGCCGTGCTCATCCCTTTTTGGCTGGGCGGCGAGTGGGATTTGGCGACGGAAACCTACCGTGGCGCCTGGAACATCGGCGCTCAAGGCTTCCTGCTGCTTGCCGTTTTTTATATAACCGCGCCGCAAAAAGAGAGCAGTCGGCATTTGCGGATGGGTCTGCTGTGGGTTGGATGCCTGTCTCTCCTCCCGTTCATCGGAGATGTGATGTGGTCGGGTGAATCAGATACGGGCTACGCGTATTGGTTTCACCGCTCCTCATTGCCCGTGCCGATGGCCTTCCTGGGTTATGCGGCGGCCTACCTGCCCGTGCTTGCCTTTGCTGCAATCGCTCGAAAGAAGGAGTCTGTTTGGATGTTCGTCTCGGCGGCATGGGTAGCCGTCCTCGGTTTGCTAAGCCACTATCGAGATGCGTCGCGCAACCCCTGGATCTATCTATGGGTTGGTCTCGGCGCCTGTGCTCTTTGTCTCTGGGGAGTGCGGGACAACCGCAAATTGTTCATCAATTATGGAATCGCCCTTTTTGCGCTTAATGTGATTACATTTTATTTCTCCGAGGTCTTGGACAAGCTCGGACGTTCTATGGGGCTGATCCTCTTGGGGGTGATCTTTTTGGCGGGAGGCTGGGTACTCCATCGCATCCGGGCGGACCTGGTTGCGCGAGCCGCGGCGGGAGGAGGAATTCGGTGAAAGCCTTTTCCAGGGGCGTAGCCGTAGCCGTTCTTCACATCCTGATCGTCCTCAGCCTCGGCGGCAAACTGCTCTACGACCGCGCTCACCGGCCCCGCGTTTGGGTCAGGACCGGATACATTGACCCGGACTTGCCGGTACGCGGCAGATATTTCACCCTTCGGCTGCAAGTGGACGCGCCGTGGTTCAAACCGACCGCCCGTTATGCGACAGAAGACGTTCAGCTGTCCGTTGAACACGGGGTACTGATCGCCTCCAAAACAGACTCCCACTAGGGGTTGAGTATCAGTCGATTTAGCAGGCTCCCCACCAGCGGCAGTGAGCCAGTCTACTTGGACCAAGGCGTTCCGTTTTTCATCCCGGAACATGCGGAGATTCCGCGTCCAAGGCCAGGGGAGGAAATCTGGGCAGAAGTTACGATTCCCCGCAAAGGACCCCCACGTCCAATACAACTGGCGCTAAAGAGCGGAAATCAGTGGCATCCATTCGATCTGCGTTGAACAAGCAGCGTCCAGCAGTCCACATTCAGCTCGGTCCGACCGAATTCAAACAAAGAGAGATTGAAGGTTCGGGCAAAGGGCTGCTTCGGCGGGCGAGTCATGCCTCGTACGTCCAGCGGCCGCCAACCATGGTGCGCTCAATCGGAATTGCAATCAGCTTGGACGAATCCTCGCGGAGCGGGTCGCGGCCAAGCACGACCAGATCCGCCAGTTTGCCCGCTTCGATGGAACCCTTAATGTTCTCTTCGTAGGAAGCGTAAGCGCCATGTAGAGTGCCGACGCGGATGGCTTCTTCCACGGTGATGCGCTGCTTTGGTCCCCAGACGTTGCCTTTCATGTCCGTGCGCGTGACTTCCGATTGCAGCGCCATCATCGGCTCGAATGGTCCCGGAGGATAGTCGGAGGCCTGCGTGGGCCGGATGCCCGCGTCGAGGAAGCTGCGCAGCGCGAACATGTGATTCAGCCGCTCCGCGCCGTAATAGCGCATTTTTTCGCCGTGGTAGTACACGTAGGTCGAAAACGGCGTGGGAATCGCTCCGAGGGCTTTGATTCGCGCGATGAGCCCGTCGTTTACCACTGTGCAGTGTTCCAGCCGGAATCGCGGATCGCGCCGCGGTGCTTCGCGCTGGAGCCGCTCGTAGACGCGCAGCGTGGTATCAATGCCCACGTCGCCGTTGGCGTGCGTGCCGATCTGCCAGCCCGCCAGATGCGCCTTTCGCGCGTGCGTGTAGAGTTCGTCCTCGGTCATCACCAGAATTCCGTAGTCGTTCGGGCGGCCCTCGTATGGGGCTGAAAGCCGCGCCGTGCGCTCGGAAATCGAGCCGTCGCACACGAGCTTCATTGCGCCCACGCGCACCCATTCATCCCCGAGCCCCGTGCGCACGCCCGCTTCGAGCATCTGCTCCAGATAGTGATAGTTGATCAGGCAGTAGGCGCGGTAGAGCAGCTCGCCGGCTTCGTGAGCGTCCTGGTAGGCGCGCAGGTCTTCGGGCGTGCCCTGCGCCTCGTGCGCGGAGGTAATTCCCGTCTTGGCCAGCATCTTGGAAATGAGCTTTACGCCTTCGCGGCAGTCGTCTCGCGTGAAATTCAGCGGAATGACCTTCTCGAAATAGCTGTTGGCGCTTTCCGCCACGCGGCCGCTGAGTTTTCCGGTTGCCGGATCGTGGTCGATCTTTCCGCCCGGCGGGTCGGGTATTTTTTCGTCGATGCCGGCTTTGCGGAAGGCCAGCGAATTCGCGTAAGCCGTGTGCCCGCCGCGGTGCTGGATGTGCACGGGATGGTCCGGCACGGCATCGAGATCGGCAATCGTCAGGGGCCGGCCTTCCTCCGTCTTCGTGTCGTCGTACTTGAAGCCCAGCACCCAATCTCCTGGCGGAGTCTTGGCGGCGCGCTCGCGAAGTGCCGCGAGAATCTCGCGAATCGAGCGCAGGTCGCAGTCCACCATGCGGAGATGCAGGCGGCCTGCATCAGCCGGATGCGAATGCGCATCGATGAAGCCCGGGACAATCGTTTTTCCCGTCAAATCCAGCTTGCGCGCGCCGGGCCCCGCGAGGTTCAGCACGTCGCTGTTGCTTCCGACTGCCAGGAATCTGCCGCCCGCAATCGCGACCGCTTGCGCGCGCGGCTCCGTCCCGTTCATCGTCAGGATGTTCGCGTTGTAGAGGATCAGCTCCGGCTTTTCTTGTTCCAGCGGAAACAGCGCAAACGCCGCCAGTGACCCGAGGAATTCTCGGCGCGAAGGACCGTGAGGCATGGCGTACCTTTCAGTGAATGGAGAACTCGTGGCGGATGCTACGCTGTCGCGCAGGCATCGTCAACGAGTCGAACTGGGGTTTCGTCCCAGACGCTGCTTGGAAAAATCCGGCGGGTGGCTATTCGGCTCGAGGTGCAGTCATCAGGAGGATTTGCGCTGCGAAAGACGAAAACATTCGCTCAGCGACGCGGCGCAAATCCGGTCGACGGCGGCCACGGTCGGAAAGGAGTGAAGTTTCCCCAGATCGCGCCAGCTTGCGAGCGTGGAACGACTCTTCGCCGCCAGACGGCAGGCTGTCTCCATGTCAACCGTCTCAACTTCCCGGCCGCACTGACTGCACCAAGCGCGGGTAGTTCTGCGCGATTTCGAGGTTGAGTGCTCCATGTGAACGCCAATAAGAGTTGCCTCTTGTCGCAAAGCTTGATGCCGGACTTGACGACAACCGAGGCTTTGCATCGCCTCACGCTTGGCTGTGCGTGTGGAGGCCGAATGGAACTAGGCCCGCGCCGCATCCGTTCCTGAGCACCGCGCAGGCCCTCTCGGTTTTACGAACCGCCAGCGCACGTTCAGATGCGCGGCCAAATCGTCTGTGCCATGCTGCGCCGCAGGCTGCCTCGATTTACTTGCCTAACAAACTCGAAATCTTACTCCTTGTCCGCTGGGTTGTTGAACAGAACCGTTAGTTTTATGCTGCCATGCCCGCATTGCGGGAAATTAGGCGTGCCCGGGTTCCCTGGATCCAAATTGGA
>QHYP01000099.1 GCA_003224195.1 Acidobacteriota bacterium
GATTTTTCAAGGGCCGCACTACGAAAGGCGCGTCGAAAAAAGAACGACGCGCAAAGGCTGATGCCGGGGAGATTCGTCATGGCGCTGACCGAAGAACAAAAACGCGAGCGCATCGCACGCCGCATCGCGCGCGAATTGCGCGACGGCTACTACGTCAATCTCGGCATCGGGATGCCCACGCTCGTGGCGAATTACATCCCGAAGGGCATGGAGGTGATCTTGCAGTCGGAGAACGGCATGCTCGGCGTCGGGCCGTACCCGCTCGATTCCGAAGTGGATGCGGATCTGATCAATGCCGGCAAAGAAACGGTCAGCGAAATTCCCGGCTGCTGCTATTTCTCGAGCGCCGATTCGTTCGGGATGATTCGCGGCGGGCACGTCGATCTAACGGTCCTCGGCGCGCTGCAAGTGGATGAAAAGGGGAACCTCGCGAACTGGGCCATTCCCGGGAAGATGTTGAAGGGTATGGGCGGAGCGATGGACCTGGTGGCCGGCGCCAAGCGCGTCTTCATCGCCATGGAGCACGCCACGCGCGACAACAAGCCGAAAATCCTGAAGAAGTGCACGCTGCCGCTGACAGGCGTCGAAGTCGTAGACCATATCGTCACGGAATTGGCCGTGATTGACGTCACGCCTGCGGGCCTCCTCCTGCGCGAGATCGCTCCGGATTCAACGATTGAACAGGTAGAATCGCTGACCGAGCCGCAGCTCCTCCTACCGCCGGCCGGCCCCAAGCCCATGCCTGCGTGAGATCCGGCGGGCAATGTAAATTCGCGTTTGTGCCGCTCGCCCTTGGCTGCCGAATGCTGTACTCTGTAGCCCAGCTATCCGGCAGCTTCCATGGAACCGCACTCGATCGTTGTTGTTAGCCTGCACACCCCAAAGGAAAAGGTATGGGGCGAATTGATGGCGATTCATCAGGCAGGCATCACACTCCGCGGCATCGACCTGAATTCATTCGACGATTTCGTGCGGCAGATCAACGGCCCGGAAGGCGAGCGCATCGGCCTGCCCACGTTGTTTTTCCCCATGAACCGCGTCGAGCGCATCGCACTTGACGAGCCTTCCGGCGCGATTCCCTCGATGGCCGAGATTTTTCAAAGAAAGATTGGCCGCTCGATCCTCGAGTATCTGGCCCAGTTTGCCTGAGCTGCGCTACGATTGCCGTGATGACTGGCCGGATCTGGACGGTTCCGAATCAAATCACGCTGCTGCGCCTCGGCTTTTTGCCGTTTTTCCTGATTCTTATTTCCTACCAGAGATACCGCTGGGCGCTTCTCATTCTCATCTTCGCGGGGCTCAGTGACGGGATTGACGGCCTGTTGGCGCGGCGGCTCCATCAGCGTTCGGCGCTCGGCGCGTATCTCGACCCGATCGCGGACAAGCTGCTGCTCTCGTCTTCGTTTCTGATTCTGGCGTTCGATAAGAAACTGGCGTGGTGGCTGACGATTCTGGTCCTGAGCCGGGACATTCTGATTCTGGTCGTGGCCGCGGTGATTATCCTGATTTCCGGCTATCGCCGGTTTCCGCCGACGCTCTATGGGAAGCTCACAACGTTTTTTCAGATTGTGCTGGTATTCGCCGTGGTTGCGGCATCGGCCTTTCCCGCGGGCTGGCTGACGGCGCTGAACCGCGGACTCATCGTGGTGGTTGCCGCGCTCACCGTGGTCTCCGGATTTCACTACAGCGTGATCATCGCCCGCCGGCTGCACGGGGCCTAGTGGCGTTCCAACTTGTTGGAACTAACTTTTTTCTCTGCAGAGAGGAAACGGCAAGGAGGTTTGGGCAGCGCGTATTTGGCTTAATAGGTTGGAACGGCACTAGTTGCGGTTCTCTCAGCTCGGTCGCAGATAATGAACTACCATCGTCACCATGCACGCGACGACGACGATCCCAGCGGTCCAGCCCATCGCGTACGCGCGGTTGTGCTCGCGGGAGTTCAGGGGTTCGCGGTCCATCATAACCTTGCCCAGGAGGAATCCCGCGGCGAGCCCGCCGAAGTGCGCCGCATTGTCCACGCCGATGGGCAACAGCGCCATGATCACCAAATATCCGACCATGCGCATCATCTGCGAACGCATCATTCGCGCATACGCGCCGCCCCTGCGGCTCGTCATTGCCAGCAAGATACCGATCAATCCGGACAAGGCGCCGGACGCTCCGATGCCGATCCCGTATCCGCCGTAGATCCACAAATTCCACGCGGTGCTCGCGATAAAGCTACAGATGCCGGTGAAGACATAGATGAACAAATAGCGGGCCGAACCGTATAGCCGCTCAACCTGCGGGCCGATATCCACGAAGAAAAGAGAATTCATTCCGATGTGGAGCAGACCCGCATGCAGAAAAATCGGCATGACGAGGCGCCATAGCTCGCCTTGCAGAATCGCAATTGACTGGCGGGCTCCCATGCGAAGCAGGATGCGTCCGCTGATGCTTCCGAACAGGTTGAGGGCGCCCGTCTCGCGGCCGGTTGCCAGCAAACTCACGCCGAAAAGAAGAACGTTTACGGTGAGGATGAGCGTGGTGATCGGAGTTTCTCCGCCGATCAAGCCTCCCAACGACTTGCTCGCCGCCGCCAGCGAAAAAGTCAGGCTCGTGCCGCACTCGTGGCAGCGCGTGGCGGAAATGCCGACCAGCGCGCCGCACGCGGGACAAATCTTCGGCCGCGGCTGCTCGTCGCCACCACCAAATAAGGTGCGAAGAGATTTTTTCCAGCGCTCGATCCGCCACTGCCAGCGATAGGGGAGTGCCAATCAGCCTCCTTGCGAACCTGTCTGGTCGTTCGGCGACGTTCCGCCTATAATACCGGAATCGCGCCGCGCAGTTCGGCGCGCGGATGCCATGGACAAATTCGAAGAGTTTGGACGCCGCGTAGAAGAGGAACTCGCCCGCCTGCGCAAGTACCTGGAGGAGGAGGTCGCTCCCGAGACCGAGCGCCGCACGGCGGTGTTTCTCCGCGAGGTCTCCGAGAAGTTGAATGAAACGGCGGCGAAGCTCGAATCCCGATACAACGCGCGGCGGCCGCAGTCTTGAGGCGCGCGAACTTGTGAGGCGATTCGCCGCGATGCGCTCTGGGCGCCCCTTCCCTGGGTTTCTCCACGTTTCACGCATCATTTGCGCAATTTGCGTCAGCCCGTTGTGAATCGCGGCCAGCCGCCACCTTCACAACCCGCGCCGGTTTCGGCGGGGAAGGCGGAGGCAGCGAAGCGCGATACGGACGTCGGGCCGGCGGCGCCTGCGCCAGCCAGGAGGCCTGCGCCCCGGGCGAAGTCTCCGGATCTTCCTGTGTCCCCGGGATATGTCGAAGAGGGCAACGCCTCGTGGTACGGCCTGCCGTTCCACGGAAGGCGCGCATCGAACGGCGAAATCTACGACATGTATCGGCTCACGGCAGCACACCGCACGCTGCCGTTTGAAACCGTGGTACGCGTCACGAATCTCGCCAATGGCCGAAGCGCGACGGTGCGGATCACCGACCGCGGGCCGTTTGTTGAAAACCGGATCATCGATCTGTCGCTGGCGGCCGCGCGCGAGCTGGACATGATCGGCCCGGGTGTGGTGCCGGTCCGCCTGGAAGTGCTCTCCGGCGGCGATCCGACGGCGGGCTTCTTCGCCATACAGGTAGGCGCATTCCTGGAGCGCGCGAACGCGGAGCGTCTGCGCGACCGAATGAGCGCAAGCTATTCGCCGGTCTTCATCCAAACGTATGAATCACCGGACGGACTGTACTACCGTGTGCGCGTCGGGAAAATCTCGGGCGAAGACGCCGCGCGGCGATTCGGCGAGCAACTGCGGCAAAGGGAAGGCTTCACGCCATTTGTGGTGCGGCTGGACGACGCCTCTGCGTTGCGGGAGAAACCATGAGCGACGACTGCCTCTTCTGCAAGATCGGCGCGAAGCAGATTCCGGCGAAGCTCGTGTACGAAGACGCGGAGATTTTTGCGTTCGAGGACATGCATCCACAAGCGCCGACCCACATTCTCATCTGTCCCAGGAAACACTTTGCGTCACTCGGCGAAGCATCGGCGGAGGATCAAGCCCTGTTGGGCAAAATGCTGCTCGTGGCGGCGCAGCTTGCGAAGGAGCGCCATCTGCAGGAGGGCTATCGGACGATTTTCAATAACGGCCGCGGGGCGGGGCAGAGCGTTTTCCATCTGCATTTACACTTGCTTGGCGGGCGCTCCTTCCGCTGGCCGCCGGGGTAGCTTCGCTCATTCCACGCTGCAGAGTAGAGTCATCTGGGGGTCGACGAGGATTTTGCGCGGCGCGTTTGGCGTGACGAAGTGAAAGCTGGTCTCCTCGCCCGAAGCGATCACCGCGCCGAGCGGCAGCGGTTTTCCCGAGCCGATGCTCACGAACAAGGGAACCGGGGCAATGAATCCGCGCGGAACGCCGCTCTGGTACAACTTGCCCCGGACAAGGTAGCCGCTGTCCAGCCGCTTCACGGTGTACTTCACGCGATAGTGCGGGATCCCCACGCCGCGCACCCAATCGTCGAAGAACCAGTCCATCGAGTGCGTGTCCTCGAGGTCCATGGCCGACGTCATCACCGCTTCGATTTCGCGCTGCAGATCTTCGGTCGAGAGCGCGCGGTAGGCGTACTTTGTGATCAGGGTGTGCATCAGCGCGAGGAAACGCGCGTCGGGATTGCGGCCGCTTGAGTCGCGGAGCAGCATCCGCAGCATGTGGATTACCCAGGTGCCCTTGGGGTAGATCACGCGCTCGAACCCATCCGGTGATTTGGAGTCTTCAAGGCGGCTGCCGAGCGTGAGAGGCCCAATTTCGGCGGCAGAAAAATCTTCTCCGGAGCGTTTTTCGAGCAGACGCGCGCGGTAGCGCTCGAGCCAATCGCGCAGCGCGCGGCCTGGATTCTTCTGGCTGTCGGCAAAGAGCAGGGCGAGATAATTGGCGAAAGCTTCGTCGATCCACTGGTCGCGATAGCTCTCCCAGCCGACCACGTTGCCCCACCACTGGTGGGCGACCTCGTGGAACGGCACCAGTTCGGAAAAATGTTCCTGCGCCGCAGGGCTCAACCCGGCGCGAATCTGTGCGTCCGCAGGGAGGAAAGAGAACGTCGAGACATAGAGCAGCCCGGGCCAGCCCTGGCCGAACGTGCCGGGAATCTGCGAGACGTTGAGCTGCCGGTAGGGAAACGGTCCGCTGTAAGCCTCGTAGAAACGTATGGAAGAAGAGACTTCCCGCGCAAGCTGTCGCAGTGCGTCCGCAGGACTCGGCGGCGGCATCGTCATCTCGAGCCGGGCGCGCCCCCTCGGTCCTTCCGGGCCCATCGTAACCTGCCCCATCGGGATGTCCTGCGCGAGGGGGGCGAGCCGCCTTCTCAATGCCTGCTCGAGCTGGCGATTCGCAAAAACTTCCACGGCGTAGCCGGATTCCGTAACGGACGCGGAGGCGTATTCACCCAGATTGAAGCCCGCGACCGGAACCGGTTTTTCAACGCGCCAGCGGCCGATGCGAAAATCGCCCTCTTCGCGCTCGTCGAGCTTCGTGCCGGTGGCGACGAGACGCAGCTTGCGCGGCCAGCGAAGCGTCAGGTCGTAATCGGCAAAGCTGTCCGGCCCGCCGAGATGCGGGTACCAGTTTCCGCGCGCACCCACGAAGACTACGCCGTTGCCGGCGTCGGAGATCACGCTGCCGCGAAAACGCAGCCGCAGAGTGAATTCACGGCCGCGGTGGGGCGGCTCGGAAAGAACGACGCAGAGCGAATCGTTTCCCCGAACAACGCGCTCGCGCTGGCTCAAGCCTTCATTTTGAAAGAAGGGAAGTTCCTCCCCGCCCGGTCCGATCACGGAGTCGACATTCAGCAGGCGCGAGAGTTCGAAGGTGATAAGGCGTTCGCCCTCGCGCTCAGCACGAATCGTAACGGTTGCAGTCCCATCCAAGGAGCGGTCAGGCAAAATGGAGGTTTCCAGGGAATAGTGCGACGCACGGAACGCGCTACCCAGCGCGGGCGCGGATGCCGCGCGAAACGATGCCCAGACGTCGTAATACCGAGTTCCGTCCAGGGTGTGCCACTGGCCGAGCTGTACCTGTTCCTCGCGGCGGAGGTCGAAAACAAAATCAAACATGCCCCGTTCGACGCCATCGAGTGCGGCGGCGAAATACGGCCGGGGATTCGCGGAGAGCCAGTCGGCCAAGATGCGCAGCGAATGGGGCGCATTCAGATGCGGCAGCAATTGATTCCACATGGCAACGTAGGCGGGATCGGCTTGAGCCGAAAGATTCGAGCGGCAGAATTGGCCGGCCAACTCTTCCGCGGCCCCGTCGGAAAAGCGGATATATGCGCTCCGGAACTCCTCGTCGAGGACGGGCACGCCGAGGAATCGCGCCATCTGTTGTTTCTCAACAGGGTCGCGCGGGGCAGTGAAGGCGCGCCCGTGGCCGCTGAAAACCACGCCGGTGACGCGCCCATCCACGGGCGTCAGAAATGCGAGCGTTCCCTCCTCGAAAGTAAGCTTCACATCGGCGCGGAACAACTCGACCTGCTTCACGGGGTACACGGCGGCCGGATCCACGCGGACTCCATTCAGCGAATCGTAAAGCTGGTGCGGAGATACGGCTGTGGTTTGCGACCCGGCGGGCAGCGCGAAGCAGAACGCGGTGCCTAGGGCCATCCACAGGATCGGGGCCCTCATGGAATTGACTCTAGCAACATTCGGCACCGAGAGGAAGCCCCCGTGCGCCTGGCGTGACTGCTCACGCTAGAATAGAAACATGCGGCGCCCGGGCCACGGCTTCCGAGCGGTTTTTCTTTCTGTCTCCCTCCTTCTGTGCGCGGCGCCCATCTTTGCGGACACGATTGTCTTGAAAAATGGGCGGCGTATCGTCGCCCTGTATGCCGTCGAGGAAGGGGACAAGGTCCGCTACGAAACTTCGGCGGGACAGCTCACTCTGCCAAAATCGATCGTCGATCACATCGAAAGGGGCGGCGTAATCGATGTTCACGGCGCAGGCAAGGAGGCCACGCAACTGGCCATCACGCCCCCGGCTGCCGCCGCCACGATTCCGGGAGATGAAATCGCTCGAGGAGCGGTCCATGATGGCTCGATCGATCGGGAGTTCATCGCGAAACTTGAAGAAGAGGCGCGATCCGGAGCCAATGGAAGCGGCCAGCGCGCCGCGATGGCGCATCACGCGGCGGCGCAATTCGAGCTGAGCCGGGGCGATTACGAACACGCGCTGCAGGAAGAACGGACGGCGCTGACGTTCGCGCCGGAGCAGGCCACACTGCTGATGAACGTGGCCTACCTGCACCTGCGCCGCAGCGAGTACAAGCAGGCGTTGGACGAGTTGGATCGCGCCAAGCGCGTCGAGCCGGAATCGCCCGACGTGCACAAGCTCGCCGGCTGGGCCTATTACGGCCTGAATAAGATCGGCGAGGCAGTAGCCGAGTGGAAGCGGGCGCTCGCGCTCCGAAAGGATCCCGAGGTGCAGGCCGCGCTGGAAAAGGCGCAACGCGACCTTCAGGAGGAACAGAATTACGGAGAAAATGAAAGCGGGCATTTTACGCTGCGCTACAGCGGCGCGGCGCAGCCTGCGCTGGCGCGCGACGTCCTTCGCGTGTTGGAGGCGCATTTTCGTAAGATTGAATCGGAGCTGGATTACACGCCGCCGGATCCGATCGGCGTAGTCCTTTATACGCAAGACGCATTCGTGGACATCACGCGCGCGCCGGCGTGGGTGGGAGCGCTGAACGACGGCCGGATCCGCGTGCCGGTGGAAGGACTCAGCAACGTTTCGCCGGAATTGTCGCGTGTGCTCAAACACGAGCTCACGCACAGCTTCCTCACGCAACGCACGCATGGGCGTTGCCCCGTCTGGCTCAACGAAGGACTGGCGCAATGGATGGAGGGCCAGCGCAGCGGCGAAAACGCCGCAACGCTGGTCGAGATTTACGATGCGAAACAGTTCATGTCGCTAGGCGCGCTGGAAGGCTCGTGGATGCGTTTGTCAGGCGATTCGGCCGCATACGCTTACGCCTGGTCGCTCGCGAACGTGGAGGCGGTCGTGCAGTCCGGCGGGATGACCGACATCACCCGGATCCTGGATCGCATTGCGCGAGGCGGCGCCACGGAAGTCGCGGTGCGCGAAATCCTCCACGGCGATTACGGCGACGTGATGCAATCCACTGCCGAGTATCTGCGCAAGACTTACGGACGATGATGGAAATCGCAGGGCGCTCCCTGAATTCGGACA